>CAMNHL010000010.1:0-68868 GCA_946539455.1 uncultured Bacteroidales bacterium | reverse complement strand
CGGTGAGCTCGTCGAGCTGCTTGCGGGTGTATTCAGCGCAGCCGGGAACGGCGATGGCGCCGACGTATGCCGAATTGTCGAAGACCCCGAAGCCGCATCCCTGCACCAGGGACGTAACTTCGTGGATTTCCATGCCGAAACGGATGTCGGGCTTGTCGGAGCCGTATTTGTCCATGGCGTCGTACCAGCTCATGCGGGGAAGGGGATTGGGGATGTCGACGCCGAGTGCGTTCTTGAACATCTGCCTCATCATGCCTTCGAAGGTGCCCAGCACGTCCTCCTGCTCCACGAAGCTCATCTCGCAGTCGATCTGGGTGAATTCGGGCTGACGGTCGGCGCGCAGGTCTTCGTCGCGGAAGCACCTGACAATCTGGAAGTAACGGTCGTACCCTGCGACCATGAGCAGCTGCTTGAAGGTCTGAGGGCTTTGCGGGAGGGCGTAGAAGGTGCCGGGGTTCATGCGGGAAGGGACCACGAAGTCGCGCGCTCCTTCGGGAGTGGACTTGATGAGGTACGGGGTCTCTATTTCCATGAAGCCCTGGCCGTCAAGGTAGGTACGGATTTCCTGGGCGAGACGGTGCCTCAGGGCGAGTGCCCTCTGCAGGGGCGGACGCCTCAGGTCGAGGTAACGGTACTTGGCCCTCAGGTCTTCGCCGCCGTCGGAATTCTCCTCGATGGTGAAGGGCGGAACGGCCGATTTGTTGAGTATGTTGATGCCGGAAACCTTGATTTCGATGTCTCCGGTGGGCATTTTGCTGTTCTTGCTCTCGCGCTCCAGTACTTCTCCGTTTACCTGTATGACGAACTCGCGGCCAATGCTGGCGGCGGTCTCTACAAGGGCCGGATCGGCATCGGCTTCAACTACCAGCTGCGTGATGCCGTAGCGGTCGCGCAGGTCTATGAATGTCATGCCTCCGAGTTTGCGGGATTTCTGCACCCACCCCGCGAGGGTTACTGTCTTGCCTTTGTCGGCTATGCGGAGCTGTCCGCAAGTGTGCGTTCTGTACATATAGTTTGTTCTTTATCAGTCCATTTTTTCCAGGGTGGTACGCGTTACCGGTACCGAGAAAGCGATTCCCTGACCGTCGGTGGGCAGTCCGCTTTCCTTGTAGATGGTACGCATGACTTCGTCTTTGATGTCTTCCGTTACAAGGATGAGCACCAGCTCCTTGTTGGGCTGTATGCTGATGTTGAAGAATTCTTCGGCCTCGGGGTTCGCGGTGCCGCGTCCCTTGATTACCGTGCCGCCGCGGGCTCCTGCCTTGCGTGCAGCCTCGGCGACGTTCTGTGAAAAGCCTGCGTTGACTATGCAGATGATAAGTTCGTGTTTCATAGGGCTATGCCTCCTTGTCTACGGTTGTTTTTTCGTTGCTTAGGAATCCGAATACCAGCGTGCCTATTATGCTGGAGAGAGGTACGGTGAACGCCAGGGCGTTATACTCGTCCCCTTTGGCGATTTTCTCCGAAAAGTCGTCGATGAGGCCCTTGGCCTCGTCTTCGCGTACGGTTCCGATTATGAGCGTGCGGGGTTTGCCCGAAAGTCCGAGCGAGTTGAGAATCAGGTGGTTGACCCCCGAAGCAGGCGTATGGAACTGCATGTTGACCTGATGCGACTGCACGATGCTTGTGTAGTACGCGGCCTTTTTGTTCTTTACTACGGCGATGAACAGCTCCAGCTTCACCGGCGCTATGTTTCTTGTATCGCTCATTGGAAGTAGATTATTTGGTCGTCTGAAGCTTCGAGTATGCGGCGCATGGCCACCTTCTTGCGGCGGCGTACGCTCATCACGGACTTGAAGCCGAGCGACTGGATTGTAATGAGAGGGGTCATGGCCACCATGGCCACCACGCCGAAAGCAAAGTCCATCACCGCCGATTCTCCCTGCATCGACATGCAGGTACCGATTACCATCGGCAGGATGAAACTGGATGTCAGAGGACCGCTGGCGACGCCGCCGGAGTCGAAGGCTATCGCCGTATAAAGCTTTGGTACAAAGAACGAAAGCGCCAGGGAAATGAGGTATCCGGGCACCAGGTAATAGAGCACCGAGAAACCGAAGTACACCCTGAGCACCGAAAGTCCGATGGATACACCTACGCCGAGCGACAGGGCTATCATCATCTGCTTGCGCGACACCTCGCCGCCGGTGATTTCCTCCACCTGATTGTTGAGGACGTGGACGGCCGGTTCCGCAAGCACCACCACGTTGCCAATGATGAACGCCAGGCCTGTGATTAGCAGCGGATGTGCCTCTCCGAGATGCACTCCGATCTTGTATCCTATGGGCATGTAGGCCATCTCGACGGCGGCAAGGAATAACACAAGTCCGACCAGTGTGTAAGCAGCACCTATCAGCACCTGCACCAGTTTGTTCCAGGGGAGTTTGAGGATGATGAACTGAAGGATGAAGAATACGCCCAGGATGAGCAGCAGCGACTGTCCGACGTCGGCCGTCTTTTCCAGGAACAACATTCCTACACCCTCGTCGAGGAGTGCGCCCATTGAGTAATCGGGCACGCTGTATTCCATGTTCCCGGTGGACAGCAGGGACAGTAGCAGCACTGCCAGGATGGGGCCGACGGAACAGAGGGCGATGAGGCCGAAGCTGTTTTCGCTGGCGTTCCGGCCGCCGATGGTCATGGCTATACCTACTCCCAGAGCCATTATGAACGGCACCGTTATGGGACCGGTTGTGACGCCGCCCGAGTCGAAGGACAGTGCCAGCATCGAACCCTTACCGCCCTGAATGAGCAGCGCCACGATGCAGAACAGCATCATGTACAGGAACATCAGTATGGAGGGGAGTTCCAGATGCAGGATGATTTTGTAAACTCCGAGAAGCAGCAGCAGGCCCACTCCGGCGCCTACGGTGTAGATAAGTAGTTTGCCGTTCATCAGTGCACTCACCTGTTCGGCAAGGACCGACAGGTCGGGTTCGGCCACGGTGATGAGCACTCCCATCACAAGGCTCACTCCGAGCAGCACGCCTATCTTGCGGGACTTGGTGAGACCTTCTCCGATATACTGTCCCATGGGCGTCATGGCGAGGTCGGCACCCAGGTTGAAGAGGCTTATGCCTATGATTAACAGGATGGTGGCAATGATGAACACCACCATTTCGTGCGACGTGATATCAACCCAGGGCGTCACGGAAAGTGCAAAGACGATCAGGCTGATGGGAAGGACCGACAGCACCGATTCCTTGAACTTTTCGAGCAGTGAGTGCCATATGCTTTTGGATATTTTTTCCATTTACTCTTCAATCATTGTACAGGAGCGGGTGCAAAGATAGTCATTTTATCGCAATTATAGGTGCTCCACCTCGGGGTGCAGGGAGATGCCGAAGCGCTCGTGGACAGTGGCTACGATGCGCCTCTCGAGCTCCAGTACGTCTGCAGGAGTTGCTGATCCCGTGGCGTTTACGAGCACCAGCGGCTGCTTGTCATAGACGGCCGCTCCTCCTTCGCTTTCTCCCTTGAGTCCGCATTGGTCGATTAGCCAGGCGGCGGGGACTTTGATCATGCCGCCGGACAGCACGTAATGGGGTACGGTCTGGCCGGGAGCGGCGTTGCAAACCCGTACGAAGTCTGCCGCGCTGATGACAGGATTCTTGAAGAAAGACCCGGCGCTGCCGGTTTCGGAGGGCTCCGGGAGCTTGCTCCGGCGGATGTCGGTTACAGCTTCCCGCACGGCCATTGGCGTAGAGGCGTCGATGCCCGCAAGTCCCTTGTACTCAAGCCTTGGCCTGGCCACACGGCTCACCCTCAGAAGTACTGAGGTGATTATGTAGCGGTCGCCGGATTCCTTGAACATCGACTCCCTGTAGCCGTAGCGGCATTGGTCCGTCGTGAACTTGCACTTTTTGCGCTCCTCCACGTCGAAACAGCTCACTCCGCTCACCAGGTCTTTGATTTCTACGCCATAAGCGCCTATGTTCTGCACTGCGGCGGCACCCATCTCGCCGGGAATGTGCGAGAGGTTCTCCGCTCCCCAGAGGCCGTGGCCGCAAAGCTGCCCGGCCACATCGTCCCAGCGCACGCCGGCGCCGACGACTACCGGCACCTCGTCGAGGCCCATGTCCACATACTTTATGTATCTGATTGCCGAATGCAGGATGGTTCCGGGAAAATCTTTGGTAAACAGAAGGTTGGAGCCCTCGCCGATGTGCTTGAGCGGCCGTGGCAGGCTGTCCCAGTCGAGCGAGACAAGCTCTTCCACGCTATCGTATTCCACAAAGCAGGCGCATTTGACTTTCATTCGGAAAGTGTTGTGTGCGCTCAGGTCGTAATCGTACTCTATTCTCATGTCACGCAAATATAAAAAATAATCCCTATATTTGTTTGATTACACTGATACCGTATGATAGTACTCAAATTCGGAGGTTCATCTGTAGAAAATGCGACTGCGATGTCCCGTGTCCTCGATATCGTCGAGGAGGCGGCACGCCGCGACCGTGTCATGCTGATTTGTTCTGCCATACGCGGTTGCACCGACGCCCTGCTCGAAATCGGCCGGGCCGAAGATCCTGAGCATCAGCTGGAAGACCTCCAGCGCCGGCATATCAAGATTATACACCGCCTGTTCACCGGCCCCGACCGCGAGCTGGCAATAGTGGATTGCAAAGACACATTTACAGAAATCCGCTGCATCCCAGAAACCATAGAGCAGTACGGCGAGATACTCTCGACCCGCATCCTGGCCCGCAAGCTGCACTGCGAAGGCTTCCGCACCGTATGGCTCGATTCCCGCGAGCTGGTAGTAACCGAAAAGGATTCCTCCCGCGCCGACACCGTCCCCACTTACGCTGCGATAACCCAGGCCGTACAGGCCAATCCCAACGCCCAGATATTTGTGGCACAGGGCTTTATAGCAAAAGACCCCAAGGGCCTGGTCACCACCCTCGGGCGTGGCGGCTCCGATTACAGCGCATCGCTGTATGCGGCCGCACTCGATGCCGCCGACCTCCAGATATGGACCGATGTCCCGGGAATACTCACCGCCAATCCGGCAGACGTTCCAACCGCCGCCAGCATCCCATCCATCAGCTACAGGGCAGCCTTCGACCTGGCCCGTTACGGAGCCAAGGTGCTGTATGCGCCGGCAGTAGGCCCCGCCCGCGACAAGGGGCTCGCCATACGCATCCTCAATACCTTCGACCCTGCTCACCCCGGTACGACCATCTGCGGGCACGAATCGGAAATTCCTGAATACAAAGGCGTAACGGCGTCTGCGGATGATTCTGGCAACGCCACCCTCGCCCTCGTCGCGGAAGGTCCCGTATCCGCTGCAGGCACCATCAGACGCATAGGCACCGCGCTCCGCGAGGCCGGCATCGAACCTCTGGGCGATATAAGCGTCGAAGGCGGCACCAATTTCCTGGTTCCTCTACGCAGGCGGGTGTGCCGTAGCGCCGTAGCCGCCGTGCACCGCGAATTCTTCGAGCGCAGGGCCCTTTCGACCCTGGACGTCTATGTTGCCGGCGCAGGAGCCGTAGGAACGGCGCTGAAGGGCATTCTGGATGCCTGCGGAGGCGTTTTCCCCGTAGCCGGCAAGCAGATAAACCTGATAGAGATTTCATCCGACAAGGACTTTGCCGACCGCGTACTGCAAAGCGCCCGCAGCCGCAGCGTCTTCGTGGACTGCACCGACAGCAAGGACATCTGGCGCAAGTTCATCCCGCTGCTCAATGCGGGCATCAACATAGTGAGTTCCAACCGACGCTCGCTTGCGATACCCTATGCCGACTATGCCGCAATCAAGGCCGCCGCAGCGCAGAACGGTTGCTTCTTCCGTTACGACACCACCGTGGGCAACGCACTCCCCGTGCTGCAGTCGGTTTCGGCGGGAGCCATCACCGGAGACGGCATCACCGGCATCGAGGCGGTCGTGTCCTGCACCCTCAACCAGCTCTTTACCAGTTACAGGGGCTCCGACGGCCGTTCGTTTGCGGACATCCTTCGCCGCAGCCAGGCGGAAGGCCTCACGGAAAAGGACCCCCGTACCGATATCGCCGGCCGCGACGCCCTCCGCAAGCTGCTCATCCTCGCCCGCGAGGCCGGAGTGCCCCTGGAGGCCTCCGAAGTACAGATCAATCCGCTTCTGCCAGACGATTTCTTTGAAGGCTCGCTGGAAGAATTCTATGCCAGGCTCGAGGAATATGAGCCCGTGATTGCCTCCGAAGAAGCACGTCTGAGGTCGATGGGACTGCGCCGCCGTTTCGTGGCGTCCCTGTCTGCCGACAGCTCGGCTCCCCATGGATTCCGCGCCTCCATACGCATGCAGGAGGTCGGAGCCGACAGCCCGTATTATTGGATAGACGGCACGCAGAACGTCACCGTCATCTATTCTTCCGATGCTTATCCGCTGGTAATCAAGGGCTCCGGTGAAGGGGCGCGCCTTGCTGCAACCGGCATTCTCAAAGACATACTGATGTAGCTTCGCCATGGAACTCTTCCGCCAGATACTGTCAATAGATTCCACCTCCGGGCGCGAAATAGAGCTCGGACAATGGCTTGCCGCCCACCTGGAGGCACCCAAAGTGGAGACCTTCGAGGTCGGCGACGGAACGCTCAACCTGCTGCTGAGCTGGGGCGAGCCCAAAGTGGTGTTCTGCAGCCATATGGACACCGTACCTCCGTACATTCCCCCTCAGTTCCTGCCCGACCGCATAACGGGCCGCGGCAGCTGTGATGCCAAGGGGCAGTTCTGGGCGATGTACCAGGCATGCCGTTCGCTTGCCGCAGAGGGCCGCAGCGGCTTCGGCCTCCTAATACTCAGCGGCGAAGAAACGGGGTCCTGGGGTGCCAAGGCCTTCTCCCGCACGGAGTTCCGCGCCCCTCTTCTGGTGGTAGGAGAGCCCACCGAGGGCAAGATGGTCAGCGCTTCCAAGGGCACCAAGTCTTTCGGGCTGACGTTCAAGGGCGAACCCTTCCACAGCGGTTACCCCCAGTGGGGCCGCAGCGCCGTAGATATGTTCCTGGATTTCATGCAGGATCTGCGCAGCGCCCCCTTCCCCGACGACCCTGTCCTCGGTCCCACAACCTGGAACGTCGGGCAGTTGCAGAGCCCCAATCCCCAGAATATCCTGAGCGGCGAGCTTACCTGCCGCCTGTATTTCCGTACCACCTTTGCGAGCGACGAAGCCGTGAGCTCCTGGGTACGCGCTCAAGCTTCTGATTTACTTACTGTTACCGAGCGAGGCGGTGATGCTCCCGCCCATTACCTTACCCTTCCGGGCTTTCCGTCCGCGCCCGTCAGCTTCGGCAGCGACGCTCCTCACCTGAGCAACTTCGAGCGCAAGATAATCTGCGGTCCCGGCTCCATCCGCTATGCGCACCGCAGCGACGAGCACATACTCCTTTCGGATCTGGAAGAGGCTATCACGATTTATCGCAATATTTTTATTATGGATAGGACGTACCTCTCTCGTCCGGTAAAATATTTGAAATGAAAATAATAATCAGCGGCTATGGCCGCATGGGACATATGGTGGAGGAGGTGCTGCTGGGCCGCGGCATCACCCCCGAATGTGCAACGGAAGACGTGTGCGCAGTGCCCCTGCAGACGGCACGCGAATGTGTCTGCATCGACTTTACCACTCCCGAGGCTTTCCGGGCCAACTACCCGGTCCTGGCCCGCAACTTCAAGGCGGTAGTGGTGGGAACCACCGGCTGGTACGACATCAAGGAGCAGGTGTTCAACGCCTTCCGCGAGGCCGGCACACCGCTGGTCTGGGCCTCCAACTTCTCGATAGGAGTCAACGCCTTCTTCGCGGCTGTGGAACGTGCCTGTACGGTGCTCAAAGGTCATGGGTACACCCCCCGCGTCGATGAAATCCACCATATCCACAAGCTCGACGCTCCCAGCGGCACGGCCAAAAGCATAGGGGCGATCATCTCCGACACCCTTGGCGTGACGCCCGAAATCGGGGCCAAGCGCATAGGCGAAGTGCCGGGTATCCATACGGCCACCTTCACCTCCGGCGTCGATTCTCTCACCTTCACGCACGAGGCCTTCTCCCGCAAGGGCTTTGCCGAAGGGGCCGTCGCAGCCGCCCTCCTCACAGAGGGACTTACGGGAATCCATGAATTCAAAGATTTGATATTATGAAAGATATGTTATTCAAAGGTTGTGGCACCGCCCTGGTGACCCCCTTCTTCGACGACGGCTCCGTGGACTACGAAGCCCTGGCATCGCTGGTTGACCGTCAGGTAAGTTCGGGCATCGATTTCCTTGTGCCGCTCGGCACCACGGCAGAGACTCCCACCCTCTCGCCCAACGAGAAGGCTGAGGCTTTCCGTACAGTCAAGGCCCATGCCGCCGGAAAGCCCCTGCTTGCGGGAGCCGGCTCCAACAGCCTTACCGGCACCTATGCCGCGATAGACCTTGTCGCACCTCTGGGCCCAGACGCCCTTCTGATAGTGGTCCCGTTCTACAACAAGCCTGCACAGCAGGGTCAGTATGATTACTTCAAGGCCGTTGCTGAGTACTCTCCGCTGCCCATAGTAATCTACAACGTGCCGGGCCGTACCGGAGCCAACATGCTGCCCGATACCGTGTTGCGCCTCGCCCGCGAGGTCCCCGGCATAATCGGCATCAAGGAGGCGTCCGGCAAATATGACCAGGTAAGCGAAATCATTGCCGGCGCTCCCGAAGGCTTTGCCGTACTCAGCGGCGACGACGACATGACCTTCGCCTTCATGGCCACCGGAGCCCACGGAGTCATTTCGGTAGCGTCCAATATCGCTCCTTCCGAGGTCAGCGGCATGACCGCGGCGGCACTCAGTGGCGACTGGAACCGCGCCCGCGAGCTGCACCACCGGCTCTTCCCCCTGTTCAAGGCTTGCTTCGTGGAATCCAATCCCGTCCCTGCCAAGGCGGCGCTGTCGCTCCTGGGCCTCTGTGGCTCTGCTTTGCGCCTGCCTCTGTCCGCTCCTGCAGACAGCACCTTTGAAAAGATGAAAAACGTACTCGACACCCTATGGAAATAACTATAAATCAATTCGAAGAAGTAATGTCGGCCCTCGAGGCAGGCACCCTGCGCGTTGCGGAAAAAGTTGACGGACAGTGGCGCGTCAACCGCGAAGTCAAAGAAATCATCCTTGCCGGATTCAAGCTCGGAGTCGTGAAAGACATGAGCGAGGGGCAGTTCTCCTTCTTCGACAAGGATACGTTCCCCGTACGCAGATTCCGTCAGGAAGACGGCGTGCGTATCGTTCCCGGTGGTTCCAGCATAAGGCGTGGCGCTTTCGTGGCTTCGGGCGCCATAGTCATGCCTCCCGCATACATCAACGTGGGTGCTTATGTCGATGCCGGCACAATGGTGGACAGCCACGTGACCATCGGCTCATGCGCCCAGGTTGGCAAGAATATACATATTTCGGCCTCTACGCAGATCGGCGGCGTGCTGGAGCCTGCGGGCGCCCTTCCCACCATCATCGAAGACGGTGCTTTCGTGGGCGGCAACTGCGGCATCTACGAGGGGACCATAGTGCAGGAGGGGGCAGTCATCGCTTCCGGTGTCATAATAACTTCCTCCACCGCACTGTTCGACGCTACGAAGGGCGAATTCCTGCCGCGCAACGCTGACGGACGCATAGTCGTGCCCCGTGGTGCCGTTGTGGTAAGCGGTAGCAGGCCTATCACCAAGGGCCCTTCCGCCGGCAGCGGCGTATCGCTGTACTGTCCCGTCATCGTCAAGTACCGGGACGAGAAGACAGCCGGAAGCGTGTCTCTGGAAGAACTGCTGCGCTAGCATGGATTACGATAAATTCTTTTCTTCCGACGTTCCGTCGTTCATGCGCTCTCCGGTGAGGGAGATTTTCCGCAAGGTTGACCTTGGGTCTATCTATTCATTCGCCGGAGGATATCCCGATGCGGCTACGTTTCCCGTTGCCGACATCGAGCGTATTTCCGCACAGGTGCTCCAAAAATATGGCGCCAAGGCCCTCCAGTATGGCGCCACCCAAGGTGTACCCGAGCTCCGGCAGGCTATCTCGGACCGCTACGGCATCCCTGTCGAGAACGTTCAGATAACGACATCCTCGCAGCAGGGCATCGACGTCTGCTCCAGGATCCTTCTCGATCCGGGCGATGTCGTACTTACCTCAGAGCCGACGTATCTTGGTGCCATTCAGTCGTTTAAATCTTACAGGGCCCGTATAATGACCCTTGCAGAATTCCGGCGGTATAGTACAGTCGCCGCGGCTATGTTCTCCGGAGGGCGGCACGTCCCGGAGAAAGTCTCTTCCGTCTCCGGACTCGCCGCAGCATCGTCAATGCGGGCAAAATTCTGTTATGTGATTCCGGATTTCCAGAATCCAAGCGGAGAAACGATGACGCTGGAGGAACGTAAGGCCCTGGTTGCACTCGCCCGTGAAAAAGATTTCCTGATAGTCGAAGACAGTCCCTACCGCGAACTTCGCTACAGCGGCGAGCCAGTGCCTACCATCTACTCGCTCGCCCCGGAGCGCACCCTTCATCTTGGCAGTTTCTCGAAGATTTTTGCCCCCGGATTCCGTCTGGGCTGGATAATAGGACCCCATCAGCTGCTTGAGCAGATTTATGTTTGCAAGCAGAGCCTGGACCTCTGTCCTCCTGTGTTCGACCAGTATATGGCGGCGGAATTCATGAGCAGCGGCGCTCTCGACGCCAACCTGGCGCGCAGCATAGAACTATACCGCAGCAAAAGGGACAGAATGCTTTCGCTGCTGGAGAAGTATATGCCCGAAGGAGTCAGTTGGACTCATCCGGAAGGAGGGCTCTTCCTCTTCCTTAACCTACCGCAACACATTGATACCGTGGCGCTTTACGACCGGGCAATGGCTGCGGGAGTTGCCTACGTGGCTGGTTCGTTCTTCTATCCCGACGGCAGCCACCGCAACACCATGCGGCTCAATTTCTCCTTCCTCGACTCGTCCCGTATGGAGGAGGGCATACGTATTCTTGCGGAGCTGGTAAGCGATTGTTGAAAACAGTTGCTGCGGTTTGCAGATCGCAGCAATTGTTATTTAACTGTTACTAATCAGCGACTCACATTAAACCCCTGAATTTATAGCAGGGGTATTTTGAAAAAATATGTACCTTGTATAGCAAAGTATTAAAATTTATTTATATCTTTGCAGCAACAAAAACTTTGCTATAAAATGAAAAAGGTAATCACTGCCGGCATAGGAGGCCGGAGTTTCACTATCAACGACGACGCTTATGCCCGTCTGGATTCTTATTTCACCCGTTTCCGCGCCCATGTGTCCGAGACCGGAGTCCAGGAAGTCATGGACGACCTGGAAGCCCGTGTGGCCGAACTGTTCTACGCCGAAGTAGGCGAAAGCCAGCGCGTAGTGGATCTCGAGCTGGTGGAGAAGATAATCTCGCAGCTGGGTATGCCCGACGGGAGCGATACCGCCGCTGCGCCGGAGCCCGAAAAAGGAGTGCGCAAGCTCTACCGCGACACGGACGACGTCAAGATAGCCGGCGTCTGCAGTGGCCTGGCCCTGTATTTCGGCATTGACACCGCCCTGGTGCGTATCATCATGCTGGTCGCTCTCGTAGCCGGCTCGGTAGGTTTCTGGTTTTACGTAATCCTCTGGATTGCTGTCCCAAAGGCCATCACGCCCGCACAAAAGTGTGAGCTTCGCGGCCTTGCCCCCACCGCCGGAAACATGCAAAAGTTCACCTCATACAAAAAGTAATTCGCCATGGAGACAAACGCAGACAACGTGCGCTCACAAATGCGCAAGGGCGTGCTGGAATACTGCATCCTGTGTATTCTCGCAGGGCACGAGGCGTACGCTTCCAGCATAATCGAAGAACTCAAGGCGGCAAACATGATAGTGGTCGAAGGCACGCTGTACCCTCTGCTCATACGCCAGAAGAACCAGGGACTGCTGTCGTACCGCTGGGAAGAATCCACCCAGGGGCCTCCCCGTAAGTATTACTGCATAACGCAGAAAGGCCGCGAGCAGCTTGCCGAGATGGATGCAGCATGGCAGGACATGGTAAGTGCGATAGCCACCCTCAAGGGCGGAAATGTTCCCGTACAATTATGAAACAAGTAGAGAATGTGAGCATAGGAGGCTATGCCTTCAAGCTCGATACCGAAGCCGCCCGTGCAGCGGAATCCTATCTTAACGAGATAGAGGCCTACTACTCCAATCCCGAGATTTCCGGCGGTATAGAGGAACGTATGGCGGAGCTCCTTCGCGAGAGGGTGCATGACGGCGGCGTGGTGAGCCGGCACATCATCGACGAGGTGGTGGAGATACTCGGCCGTCCCGAGCGGATAGCGGAAGACCAGCCCGATGCGGGCGGGGCCCCCGAAAAGCCCGTACGCAAACTCTACCGCGACATGGAAAACGCCCGGGTGGCAGGAGTGTGCAGCGGAATCGGGGCGTATTTCAATTTCGACCCCATCATTCTACGTATTTTATTCGCCGCGCTTACGATTGTCGGCTTCCTGGGATTCGCAGACAATGCCGGCGGAGTAGCGGCCGCTATGCCTTTATTGTATCTGATACTGTGGATATGCATACCGGCGGCCCGCACCGCTCAGCAGCGCTGGGCCCTCAGGGGTGTTGACGGCACTGCCGAGGGAGTGCGTCGCAGCATAGAGAACGGTGGCTCGGAATTCGGCGAAGCGGTACGGCAGGTAGGCAATTCTCCGGTCTGGGGAAGGATCGGCCGCGTACTTGAGGTGTTGTTCGGAATACTGCTTCTGCTTGTCGCCGTGAGCGGACTGTTTGCCGGAGGATTGGCGATACCGGGCTGGCAATGGCTGGGCCTCGGTACGACCATGAGCGGCTGGCTGGTTGAGCTCACTCAAGAGTTCCCTGCAGCCGCCGTCATAACCAACACGCTGTGGGTCAATGTACTGGCCATCGCCGTATGCATACTTCCTTTCGTGGGTATCCTGTATGCCAGCATCATGATGCTGTTCCGCATCAAGTCGCCGTCATGGCATCCGGGACTCATCCTTTTCGTAATTTGGCTGATAGCGCTCGTGGCCCTGGTCATCCTGGTGCTGGCTTGCATATTTTCGGCCGCGACCACCACGGTATAAGCTTTTACAGTCCGGCCTCGCTGGCGGCGTGGAGCATCTCGGCGTTGTTGCCCACGCCCATCTTTGAATAGATGTTCTGCTTATGGTTGTTGACGGTATGGACGCTGATTGCAAGGCGTTCCGCTATCTGCGACGATGTCAATCCTTCACCACACAGGTGGAGGATTTCCAGTTCCCGCTTGGACAGAGCGAACTTTTTCTGGAACTTCTGCCTTTCGTGTATCAGATCCACCACGTGGTCGAAAACTTCCTCGCTCACGTTGCCGGCAGAGGCAAAGAGCTCCTTGCAGCGCGCCCTGATGCCGTCGTCGTCGAGCCGGGACAGTTCCCTCAGGGTCGAAGACACCTGCTGGTTGAATTCGGGATTGGTAAGGTCCTTTGAGATGAAACCTAACAGCTGCTCCTTGGTGCGGCTTTCGTTCTTGAGCTTGCGGTTGAGGTTCAGCACTACGGCTATCATGGCCAACAGGAGCACCAGGGCTACGGCGAGGATTGTCCTTTGGGACTTGAGGTTGCGTATGCGTATCTCCTTGAGGGCGCTCCCGTACCTGCTCTCCATCTCCTGAAGTTTGTCGTCCGCCTTCTGCTTCATGTAATGCTCCATGGTATACACGTACTGCTGATGCGCATTGGCCATGCCTTCGACATTGCCCTCCTGGGCCCGTAGCATCGTGAGCATGTTCCAGGCCTGGGACTGAGTGAGGTAGTCTTTTTCGCCGCATCCGGCAAGAATGTTTTCGCAGCTTTCGATACCTTTCTTAACCTGCCGGCCCTGCCTGTAGTACCTCATGCGGTACGAGAGCGACTTGTTAAGAAGGTCCTGACGGCCGGCAGCCCGCGCGATGCTGTCTGCCGTATCGAGGAAAACTCCCGCCTGGCGGTACACGTCCTGGTCGATTTTATCCTTGAACCTGTTGAGGTTGACGTAAACCTGGGATAGCTGCTGCAGGATTTCGATCCGATATTTTACAGTGCCTTCCGACAGCTCCAGGGCCTCCTGCAGGTAGCCCAGAGCCTCCTGGTCGCGGGCGTCTTCTTGGGTTATGCCGGCGCAGGCGCACACCTTGCCCTTCTGCAGCAGGGCAAGGCATACCAAAGAATCGACGCCGCTCTGACGGGAGAGCCTTTCGGCCTCGCACGCGTGCTCCCAGGCCTGAGAGTCGCGCCATGTAACCAGGTCGATATGAGCAAGATAGCTCAGGGCTTGGGACTGATGCGCCGGGCTGCCTTCTTGCTCGGCAATCTCCAAGGCCTTGAGGATGGTCTGGGTGGCCTGGTCGTACTCCTGTGCGACCATAAGGCTGTCGGAAAGATCGATGAGCTCCCGATAAGTGGGTGCCGCATTTTCCCTTACACAGGCCCAAAGGACCGACAAGGCAGAGATAATCAGATAAAACCTTTTCATCACCTAACGTTCGAATCGGAATACGGGCTTGCCGAGCGGAGGCAGGGGTGCCGCGCCCTTGGCCGCGCTTGCCTTCGAAAGACGCTTCGGGGCATGTGCAGGGTTGGGATGGGCCTTGTCCCACGCTACGAAGTCTTCCCTGGTGCCGGTCCAGGAACTGCCGTAGGCAAGTTTGTTGATGCGGTACCATATCGCGTAGCGGCTCGGAGCGTTGAATCCCCAGTTGCTGTTGAGCATTATGCTGTTTTCGGTGGGCCTGTAGGCGCCGTACGAGTATGTGCATGCGCCTTCGAACACGCCTATGCCTTCGCCGGAGTAACGGCTGTCGGATATGAAGTCCGCCCATTTGACCGCTGTCGGGTCGGAGGTGAAATCGACGTTGCGCCACCAGCCGTAAACCGCTACGCCTCTGTACGATTCGAGCTCTTCCTGCGGTATGGTTCCGCCGTAGGAATACTCGTCGGCGAGCTTTGCGAATCCGTGACCGCCGGCCTCGTGGCGTACGGTCGTTCCGAATTCCTCAGCATCGCTATGTACAGGTACGTATGCTATACCGTATCCGCAACCGTAGTCACCCTCGGGACGGCCTGTCATATAGCATGTTCCGGCACGATAGTCGCGGTTCATTAGCACTACTACGAGCACTTCGTCGGTACTGCGTCCGGCCGGGTCGAGCACTTTCTTAGCGTACTGAAGGACTTTGGCGTCGTCGCCTCCCACAGACGTTCCTTCTCCGTACCAGGTACCCAGAGCCGTTTGTCCTTGGTAATTTTCATTCTTGGAGACTACGTCAACATAACTGACATTGAACAGGTTGCGGTACGATTTGTAAGGCTCTTCGGCGAAGAAGGCTTCCATGGTCCTGTTCATCACGTCGGCATAGGTGCCGTCGGCAATCAGGCGGTCCGAGTAGGCGTCGCCCATGAGCACGACGTCGATTCCGGCACCCTCGGATGCTGTCTGGAGCACGTGTACGGTGCCGTCGGCAGAGTAGTCGGATGATTCGTAGGTTTCTGAAGGGGTGTCACCGAACCACTCACGGACGAAACCATGAAAATCGTCTCTAGGCCGGATTACCTCAGTAAATATCAACTCACCATCTTTGTTGAAGGCAGTAATGCTGCTGGTTTTAAAGTCAGGATATGTATCAGGGAATGAAGTAAGACTGTCATCCAGGAACTTGTTGCCGTTTTCGGCTTTAAAATTCGGCCATGGCAGGTTTTCGTTCGTTACAAAGTTCTTGACCGTTTGAGCATCATCAAACAGCGACCATCCCAGACAATCGAATCCTTTGCTATAATATGTATTGTACAATTCTTTCATTGTCGCCATGTAGGCGGTTGACAATGGAATCGTGCTGCTCCAGCTATATAACACTGTCATTTCGTTTTGTCTGACCATATCAGAAGTATAATGGCTGCCGGAGGTCGTAGTTATGTCGAACGGTATTATATGCGGTCTGGCCGATGTGTAGTCAAGATCGTTGCCTTCCAGGATGCAGGCCCAAAAACGATCCCATGGCAGCCATCCTGCCAGTTCTGACGGTATTTGTCCGCTTAAGTCATTGCTCATGAATGCAAGCCACCGTAAGTTATCGGGGAGCCGGGACAACTCGGCAGGAATACTTCCTGTAAGCTTGTTGTCGCTGAGGTCCAGATGCTCAAGTTTAGTCAGGTTGCCGATTTTGGGCGATATCGTACCGCTTATCCCTGTATGTTGTATCTGTATGTGCTCAATGGAAGTCAATTCGTACAGCCCGTCGGGAATAGGTCCGCTGAAAGCATTTTGGTCACCGTATCCGAGCAAATCTATTGATGTCAGTTTAGACAGGCCTCCGATTGAACTGGACAGCGGAGCTGTGACGCTGCAACATCTGATAGATAGGTTTTCCAGAGAAGCAAGCGTATATAACTCTTCCGGAATAGTGCCTTTGACTCCATACATTGCCAATGTATGGAGCTTTTTGAGATTCCCGACATTCTGCGGAATTTCAAAGAACAGGTTTTCATTATATCTGCCGGGGTCAACGCTGTTGCCAATGATGAGAAACTCCAAGTCATTAAGCAGAAAAGCTTTTTCAAATCCTTTGACAACGCCCTTGTCCTGTTCCATCCATAAAGATTTCAGATTTTGAAGATTTGAGAAGGAATCAGGGATTGTTCCGTTCAGTCCGTTATTACGGATATCAAGTGCTACAACATGACCATTATTGTCAGCAGAGACGCCAAACCAGGTGCCGATGGGCTCCTCTGAGCACCAATTGGCATTATTGTCCCAATGCGGACCGTCAAGTGCGTCATACAAATCTATCAACGCCTGTCGCTCTTTCTCAGTCTGGTCATTATCATCTGCAAGCAGGCCGGCAGCGTCGACAGTATATGTCAGCATCTTCCCCCGCTTTATATCGACCCTTTTTGAGGTGGATTTGGTCACTTCTTTTTCCGTCACCCAGGTGTTGAGGTTTTTTACCTCAAACGAAACGGTGAAGCCATTCGCCAGTACGATTTCCGGCAGCGGGAAGAATACGTCAAGGCCATTTGTCAGGTCAAACGGTTCGTTGGCAGCCAAAATGAGAGACGTGCTTGTAGCCGCATCTTGGGAAAAAACCCGATATACCGGGGTCTCTTCACTCAAGTCGATATAGCCTTCTCCTGAGAGTACTTCATCATTATTGCCCCGGAGCGTGATGCAATTGCAGCCGCCGTTTGTAACAGAAGCGGTGATTCTGAAATGTATCAAGCCGAGAGTCTGCTTGAAATACAGATGGTTGTCAACACTCGTCGCCACCATGGGGATGGACCCCCAGGCTTGTTTGTCAGCTTCGAAAGGAGTCGGCCAGGAGCCCCTGAGGACGAGGAGATTATCCTCCAAATTGAAATTCGTCGGGTAAAAAGCGGAAAAAGAAGAGCCGGAGACATCATCTCCCCGGAAAGCACCGTTGCCGTCCCATTGGAAAAAATATGTGTCTTTATTGTCTCCGAATACTATGATATTATCGTTCTCGTTCCACGAAACAGCACCTCCTGACCCTATCATTGCTTTGGAGAAAGAATCATTTTCTATGGAAGCGGTAAAGTGGTGATATGTATGAATCGCTTTTGCCTTCTGAGACACTTCTCTGGAGCATGATACAACAGAAATGGCAATAAGAGAGATGTATAATAGCTTTTTCATATTCAGTCCTCCTACCATTCTTGTTCTTCGTTATAGAATCCCTCGATGTCGTTACCTTCCGATACAAATGAATCAACCAGCAGGGTGTCAGATAGTGTTACAACACAAACCTGTGATTCCGGGACACATAACGGTCTGATGTACAGTTCTTTCATAAGCCTAAAAATATTTCTTTTCTTCTCTGTCGAGTGCGATGAATATGAATATGAGCACGGTGAACGACCATAGGGACGAACCTCCGTAGCTGAACAGCGGCAACGGTATGCCTATGACGGGCATGAGGCCGACGGTCATGCCGATGTTGATGAACAGGTGCATGAACAGGCAGGCTGAGACACAGTAGCCGTAGATGCGGGTAAATGCCGTCCGGGCCCTCTCGGAATCCTGCACTATCCAGAAAATCAGCAGCCCGTACAAGACTATCACGAACAGGCTGCCCACGAACCCCCATTCTTCGCCTACGGTGCAGAAAATGAAGTCGGTGCTCTGCTCCGGAACGAAGCCGAATGTGGTCTGGGTGCCATGAAGGTATCCCTTCCCGAACAGACCTCCGGAGCCGATGGCGATCAGCGACTGATGCACGTTGTACCCGAGTCCCTGCGGATCCTCCTTCATGCCGAGCAGCACCTCGATGCGCCCCCTCTGGTGGTCCTGGAGTACATGGTTGAATATGAAATCGGTAGCGAACACCATGGCCGCCCCGGCGAGGGCCGACAGCAGCACCAGGCGTATGGCGCGGCGACGGTCGCGCAGCGACTGCACCCGGCGGAGATAACGGACAGTGTAAATGGCGGCTACCACGACGACAAGGGCGAGCGACACCCACCAATGCGTGGTGAGCGTAAGGATGAACAACGCTATGAACATTCCCCCCATTGCGAGCCACCACCCGGAGAGTCCCTCCCTGTACAGTACCAGGATGAATCCTACGTACACCAGGGCGGAGCCGGTCTCGCTCTCGGCGATGATGACCAGCATGGGCAGCGCGATGACCAGGGCGGCAAGCAGGAAATTCCTCCAGTACGACAGGCGGAATCCCGGTTTGCTCATGACGGACGCAAGCAGCAGCGAGGTCGTTATCTTGGAAAGCTCCGCCGGCTGGAACTTCACCGGTCCCAGCTCGAACCACGAATGTGAGCCCTTTACGTTGTTGCTCATGAAGATGACGAGAATCAGCAGCACGAACACTACGGCGTAGGCCGGTTTGCAGATGCTCTCCCAGAAATATGGCTGGATTGCGAAGAGTATTACGGCGGCAAGGATGATGGCCCCACCCATCCACAGGGCCTGCTTGCCGCTGTTGCACCCGAGGTCGAAGATGCCCGACGGCTCCCCGCTGCGCACGGCCGCATAGATGTTGATCCAGCCGAAGAACATAATCAGCAGGTACAGGATGATGAGCCTCCAGTCAACGGTATGCTTAAGGCCTCTGAGCGGTGCTTCGTCTGTCATTGCCTGATTAATTTTGTGCGTAAGACTCTGTTCTCGAGCTCTTTCCTGTCTGCGCCAATATCTCCGCGAAGATACTTTTCCACCATCAGGGATGCAATAGGGCTGGCCCAGCTTGCTCCGGAGCCGGCGTTCTCTATGTATGCGGCGACGGCAATCTTGGGATTGTCCATGGGCGCAAAGCAGATGAATACCGAATTGTCTTTGCCGTGTGGATTCTGGGCCGTTCCTGTCTTGCCGCAGATGTCAAGCCCGTCAACATGCGCCACGTTGGCGGTTGCTCCGTCGCCGAAGGTGTTGACTGCCTTCCACATGCCGTGCACCACCCGGGGGAAGTAGGTGGAATCCACCAGGGTGTACTGACGCTGGTAGTATTTGGGATCGATTTCCACGCCCTCGGAGGCCTTAACCACATGGGGTATGTAGTAGTAGCCACGGTTCGCCATGATAGCCGCCAGATTGGCGATCTGGAGCGGTGTGGTGAGGATTTCGCCTTGCCCGATGGACAGCGATACGATGGTGGGGAAGCGCCAGTGCCCCTTGTGGTAGCGTTTGTTGTAGAAGTCGGCGGAAGGGATGTTGCCGCTCAGCTCGGAGGGGAAGTCGCTGCCGAGCCTGTGCCCGAACCCGAAGCTCATGACCATCTCCCTCCAGTGGTTGTATGCCTCTTCTGTGGAGCCGTATTCCGGATTTTCGAGTATGGTGCGCATGACGTGGCAGAAGTAGCCGTTGCACGACATCATGACCGCCTCCTCCAGGTTGAGGGGAGTGCGGTGGCCGTGGCATCCCAGCTTGCGTCCGCTCGAGGTATAGACGTATCCGCCGTAGCAGCTGTAATACATGCCGGGCTGCAGCACCCCGTCCTGCAGGCCTATCAGACCGTTTACGAGTTTGAACACGGAGCCGGGAGGGTATGAAGCCGATACGGTCCTGTTGTACAGCGGTTTATGCTTGTTCTGCGAGAGCCTGCTGTAGTGGCGCCCGAAGTCGGACAGCACGTCCACGTCGATGCCGGGGCTGGATACCATAGCCAGAATTTCGCCCGTGGAAGGTTCGATGGCGACGACGCTGCCCTTCTTGCCGTTCATCAGCCTCTGGCCGTAGTTCTGCAGGTATGCGTCGATGGTGGTGGTGATATCCTTGCCGGGGACAGCCTCCACGTCGAAGTCGCCGTTGTGGTAAGAGCTCTTCTGGCGGCCGCGGGAATCGCGCAGGTACAGGTGCTGCCCGGTCTTGCCCCTCAGCTCTTCCTCCCTTGCGGCCTCCAGGCCGGTACGGCCGTAGTAGTCGCCCGCCTTGTAGTCGGGATGGTCCTTGAGAAACTCTGCATTGACCTCGGAAATGTATCCTAGCAGATTCCCTCCGGCGTTGAAGGGGTACTCCCGAACACCGCGCGCCTGGCTCTTGAAGCCCGGGAAGAGGTATTCCTGTTCTGCGAACTTGAGGTATGTACCGGCGTCTATCTGCCGCAGGAACGTGAGGGTCTGCCAGCCGATTCGCGAACGGTAGTTGTGGTAGTACTCCATGCGCTCGCGCACGAACTCCTCCGTAGTGTCGAGCGCCTCGGCCAGCGCGAGCGTGTCGAAGGGCTGCACCTCCCGGGGCGTCACCAGTATGTCGTAGCATACGCGGTTGCCTACCAGCAGCAATCCGTTGCGGTCGTAGATGACTCCGCGGGGCGGATAAATCTTTTCGCGCTGGATGGAGTTGTTGGTGGCGTCCGTCTTGTAGCTCTGGTTGAGAATCTGTACGTAGAAAAGCCTGCCGAGAAGCAGCAGAAGCACTGCCGCCAGCCCTATAAGCAATTTGGTGGACCGGTTGCTGTATTCCATTACTCGGGCCTCAGAAGTTTGGCGACAAGCACGCACACGGGAGTGCTGAGCAGGGTTGACAGCAGGAAGCGAAGCGCACATTCCCAGAACTTCATGGTGCCGGCGGCGTCAATCCATACGTACAGCAGGAAATAGATGGCGCAGAGGATAAGCGTTGCGAGGATGAACTTGAGAATGCCGAAGCGAGTTACGCTGAGTTCGCCTTCGCGCGACTCGAGCTCGTCGCCGAACAGCAGTCCGGTTATGAACCCTCTCGAAAGGGCGACGGGAACGAGGGCGAAGCTCGTGAGTCCCAGCATGCCGGTGGAGAAGAAATCGACGGCGAATCCCAGTACGAACGCTGTCAGCATCATGCGGATGTTGTCCCATCGGGTGGGCAGCATGAGCACGAGCGCAGGAAGTATGGACAGGACTACGAAGCGTGAGAGGTTGACGAAATTGCACATCACGACCTGCACGAGCGCCAGAGAGGCGAAGACGATGATGAAGCGGTAGTCTTTCATTTCGACATCTCCTCAATTTTGTCCCGGTCGGGGTTGTCTGCAAGTATGACGTAACGCAGCGAAGCGAAATCCACGAACAGACGGACGTCCACTACGCCAGCGGCGCCGTCTTCGATTCTCGTGCCTTCCGTAATTCCGACGGGGATGTCGGGAGGATAGACCTTGGAGATGCCGCTGGTCCACACGGTGTCGCCTGCGGGTATCTCGAGGTGGAGGGGGATGTCGTGCAACACGGCGTGGTTGGTGCTCTTGCCGTCCCAGCGCATTGGGGCGACAAGCCCTTCGCGGCCTATGCGTGCGCTCACGCCGACCCTGTCGTTCATCAGCGAAAGGCCGTAGGAGTAGTGCCTGTCAACCGCGTACACCATGCCTACCACACCGTTGGGCGTGACGATGGAACTGCCAGGCCTCACGCCGTGGTCGCTGCCCTTGTCCACGATGATGTAGTTGTGGCGGGCGTTGGTCCCCATTGCCGTAATCTCGGCGGGGATATAGTTGAACCTTGGCGAGAGGCCCGCCGAGTCGAGCTTCGACATGGCTTCGGAAGCCCTCGCGATTTCTTTGTAATGCTGGAGCTCCTTGAAAAGCTCGTAGTTTCGCCCGGCGAGTATTTCGTTCTGCTCGCGCAGGCCGAAGTAGCTGCGGATTCTCTCCACGCTGCCCCAGGTGGTGGCCATGACATTGTGGGAGAAGCGGTTCAGCCAGATATTCTGCAGGGTGGAGGAAGCGTGCAACATAGACAACGCGGCAAACTCCAAAAGAATGAAGATTGCCGCGGTGATGATTCCTGCGTACGCTTTCCTGCCTCTTGCCATTTATCGCATGAGGAAGGAATAGTGGTCTGTATTCTTGAGTGCCATGCAGGTTCCGCGCGCGACCGCATGCAGAGGGTCTTCGCATACGTGGAACTGGATGTTGACCTTGTCTGTGAGACGTTTGTCGAGGCCGCGCAGCTGGGCGCCGCCGCCGGAAAGGTAGATGCCGTTCTCCACGATGTCGGAATACAGCTCGGGAGGAGTGTTCTCCAGGACGTGGAGGATGGATGTCTCTATCTTGGCGATGGATTTGTCCAGGCAGTGTGCGATTTCCTGATGGGTGATGGTGGCCTCCACCGGGTGTGCTGTCATGAGGTTGGGTCCGCGCACGATGAACGGCTCGGGCTCGTCCACGAGGTCGGGGATGACTGCTCCGACTGCAATCTTGATCTTCTCTGCGGTGATTTCACCGACCTTGATGTTGTGCTGCTGACGGAGGTACTGCTGTATGTCGGAGGTGAACACGTCACCTGCGGTACGGATGCTCTCCTGGACCACGAGGCCGCCGAGGGAGATTACCGCGATTTCGGTGGTGCCGCCGCCTATATCGACGACCATGTTGCCGATAGGCTTCTCGACCTCGAGGCCGATACCCAGGGCGGACGCCATGGGCTCGAAGATGAGGTAAACGTCACGGCCGCCGGCATGCTCGGTGGAGTCGCGGACAGCTCTGATTTCCACTTCCGTGGAGCCCGAAGGGATGCCTACGACCACCTTGAGGTTGGGGGTGAAGAGGCTGCGGTGCTTGCTGTTTACCTGCTTGATAAAGCCGCGGATCATCATCTCTGCGGCATTGAAGTCGGCGATTACGCCGTCCCTCAGAGGGCGGATAGTACGTATTCCGGGGTTGTTGCGTTCGTGCATCAGCTTGGCCTTCTGGCCGATGGCTATGCACTTGCCAGTGCTGTTGTCTATTGCTACTATGCTGGGCTCGTCCAGGACGATCTGGTCGTTCTGGTAGATGACGGTATTGGCGGTACCGAGATCGATGGCGAGCTCTTGGTTTAGGAACGAAAATGCCATAATGCTGTACAGAATCGGATATTCGTACAAATTTAAGCAAAATTCCACAAAATCCCTTAAATTTGTGGTATAATATTTCAGCGCTTTTTATGGCAAGGGAAGTATATGCGGTATTTGTGGCTGGCGGCAGCGGCACCCGTATGGGCTCCGAGCAGCCCAAGCAGTTTCTGGAGCTTGGAGGAGTCCCGATTCTCCAGCGTACCGTCGAGCGCTTTCTGGAGGCGGAACCGTCCGCAAAAGTCATAACCGTACTGCCCGCGACCCATGTTGATGAGTGGAAAGAGCTGTGCATAAGGTATGCGGTCTCGTTCCCCCAGGTCATAGTGAAGGGGGGAATCACCCGCTTTCATTCCGTGCTCGCGGCCCTGGAAAAAGTGCCTCCCGGCGCAATAGTCTCCATTCACGACGGCGTGCGGCCGCTGGTGCCGGCTTCCCTGGTCAGGGCCATGCTCGATGCCATGTCTGCACCCGGCGGTCCCGAGGCTCTGATTCCCGTACTACCCGTTACGGATACCCTCCGCAGCATCGTGCCCGGCGCTCCGGCCCCCGACCGCAGCGCCATGGTTGCCGTGCAGACTCCGCAGATGTTCCTGTCGGAAAAGATAAAGGCCGCCTACAGGCAGCCTTACGATACTATGTTCACAGACGACGCTTCCGTCGCCGAGCGCGCCGGCATGGTCATCTCCACCATTCACGGCGACAAATTCAACATCAAAATCACTACGCCCGAAGACCTGCGCCTCGCCCGCCTCCTCTTATAGGTTCCGGAAAGTCGTATTCTTGAAGTCCTTGACCCAGACCTGGCGTTCGAAAGCCTGGTCCAGCGAAATCATGGTCTCCGTGGATTGTACGTAGGGAATGCGCTGGATGGTGTTGATGATGGTTTCCATCAGGTGGTCGTTGTCGATGCAGTAGAGCTTGAGCAGCAGTGCTGCACGGCCGGTCACGAAGTGGCACTCCACGATCTCGGGGATGTGCTTTAGCGCATCCACAACCTCCTGGTACTTATTGCCTTCTGTCAGCGAAATGCTGATGTAGGCGCAGACATCGAGCCCGAGCGCGGCGGGCTTTACCATCATCTGGGAGCCGGCGATGACGCCTCCTTCTTCTAGCTTCTTGATTCTCTGGTGCACGGCTGCCCCGGAGATGCCGCACTCGCGTGCGATCTCCAGGTAGGGCATCCTGGCGTTGTTGACAAGATAGTAGAGAATTTTGCGGTCGGTTTCGTCGAGTTTATAATTGGCCATGCTTTACTTTTTCTTGCTGAACCTGCGTCCCGACGCGGTAGGGGCGCCGGAAGCGATTATCTGCTTGCAGGCCTCTTCGGTCAGGGATTCCGCGTCGGTTCCGCGGGGAATTCTGTAATTGTTGCCGTCGTATTTGATGTAGGGACCGTAGCGTCCGTTCAGCACGCTTATTCCGCTCTCCGTCCATTCGTGGATCGGGGCGGCGATGGCCTGCTTCTTGGCGGCGTCGGATTCTATGATTGCTATGCATTCTTCCAGGCTCACCTTGAGAGGGTCCTTGCCCTTGGGCAGGGAAACATTCTGCTCGCCCCATTTGAGGTAAGGGCCGTAACGACCCTTGGTGGCGATAATCTCAACGCCCTGATATTCACCGATGTTGCGCGGGAGGTTGAACAGTTTTACTGCGTCTTCGACGGTCAGGTTTTCGATTATCTGGCCCTTGGCAAGGCTTGCGGACTGGCGGTGTTCGCCTTCGCCTTTCTGAACGTAGGGTCCGAACTGTCCGAGGCGGGCGGTAATCATCTGGCCGTCGGTGGGGTCGATGCCGATTTCCCTTTCGATGTGTCCGTACTGGCGGTTGGCCATGGCTTCATCGACCTTGTGGTGGAACGGGGTGTAAAAGTCGGAGATGACCTTGTTCCACTGTTTCTCGCCGCTTGCTATCTGGTCGAAATCCTTCTCCACGTTGGCGGTGAAGTCGTAGTCCATGATGTCGGAGAAACTGCCTGTGAGATAGTCGGTAACGAGGATTCCGACATCGGTGGGAAGGAGTTTGCCCTTCTCGGCCCCGATGGTTTCGGTCTTGCTGGTCTCGCTCAGCTGCGCCCCATTGAGTACTAGGTTGCGTACCTGGACTTTCCGGCCTTCCTTGTCGCCTTTGACCAGATAGCCGCGGGCCTTGGTGAGGGTGGCTATGGTAGGTGCGTAGGTGGAAGGACGGCCGATGCCGAGTTCCTCCATTTTCTTGACGAGGGTCGGCTCCGAGTAGCGGAATGGGGCTTGGTTGTATTTGCAGTCGGCATGCACGCTGACGGCGTCGAGCTGCTGTCCGACGCTCAGTCCCGGCAGTACGGGCTGGCCTTCGAGTTCTTCATCTTCGTCGTCGGAGCCCTCGCGGTAGAGGCGCAGGAAGCCGTCGAACAGTATCTGGACGGACTGCATGGAATACTTCTCGTCGCGGCGGTCGATTTCTACCTGGAAGTTGGTGTTGAGCACCCTGGCCTCCGCCATCTGGGATGCGACCGTGCGCTTCCAGATAAGCTGGTAGAGCTTCTTCTCCTGCTGCGTGCCTTCGATGTCGGTGTTGGTTACGAAGGTGGGGCGGATGGCCTCATGTGCCTCCTGTGCGCCCTTGGAGTGGGTATGATACTGGCGCGGATGAGACATCTCTGCGCCGAAGTTGTTGATGATGAACTCCTTGGTTGTGCCCACCGCGAGTGCGGACAGGTTGGTGGAGTCGGTACGCATGTAGGTTATCAGACCCCTTTCGTACAGGGACTGGGCAATACGCATGGTCGTGCTCACGGGCAGGTGGAGCTTGCGGGCGGCCTCCTGCTGGAGGGTCGAAGTGGTGAAGGGCGGCGGCGGAACCCTTTGCCCCTCCTTGCTGTCGATGGAAGCGATGGTGTAGATGGCTCCGATGCAGTCGTTGAGGAAGTTACGGGCGTCTTCGATGCTTTCGAACCTCTTGTCCAGCAGGCCTTTGACAAGCGAACCCTGGGCATTGAATTCCGCCTCTACGCGATAGTAGGGGGCGGGGGAGAAGGCGTTGATCTCCCTTTCGCGGTCCACGACCAGCTTCAGTACCACGGACTGTACACGTCCGGCGGAAAGACCCCTCTGGATTTTTCTCCACAGTATGGGAGAAAGCTCGAATCCCACCAGCCTGTCGAGCACGCGGCGGGCTTGCTGGGCATTCACCAGATCCATGTCGATGGACCGTGGATTCTGTACGGCGTGGAGTATTGCTTCCTTGGTAATCTCGTGGAATACAATGCGTTTGGTCTTAGACGGAAGCAGTCCGAGGGTTTCGCTGAGGTGCCAGGAGATAGCTTCTCCTTCGCGGTCCTCATCGGAAGCCAGCCATACTACGGAGGATGCATCCGCAAGCTTCTTGAGTTCGTTGACTACTTTCTTCTTGTCTGCGGGGATGACGTATTCCGGCCGGAATCCGTTCTGTATGTCTATACTCAGGCTTTTGTCCTGCAGGTCACGGATGTGTCCGAAGCTGGAACGCACGACAAAACCGTCTCCCAGGTAGTTCTGGATTGTCTTGGCCTTTGTAGGGGACTCAACTATCACTAAATTCTTTTCCATAAATCTTCGAATTCGGCCACAAATTTAAGGCGTTTTTCCGAATTTTCTCTAATTTTGTGTTTTCAAGTATCGGAAATGACTGACAAGACCAAACGAACAATAGTAAAATGGTACTGGATTCTGCTCGTGGCTCCGTTCGCAGCAGTATTCCTCATGTTGCTTTTCGTCGGGCTTTTTGCAAAACTCCCTTCATTTGAGGAACTTGAGCATCCCGACAATAAACTTGCCACCCAGGTTCTGGCCCAGGACGGAGAAGTCCTGACGACCTTCCACATCGAAAACCGCACGTATGTATCTTACGACGAGCTTTCGGAGCATCTGGTGCACGCCGCCGTCGCAACCGAGGACGTACGCTTCTACAAACATTCGGGCGTAGATATGAAGGGCCTCGGGCGCGTAGCCGTCAAAACCCTGCTGCTGCGCGACTCCAGCCAGGGAGGCGGCAGTACCATCACCCAGCAGCTCGCAAAGACCCTGTATCCCCGTGGCGAGAGGCAGAGCAAGCTGGCCCTCGTGGTCACCAAATTCAAGGAATGGATTACCGCCGCCAGGCTCGAGAGGGACTATACCAAGGACGAGATAATCGCCATGTACCTAAACTCCATCTTCTTCGGCAGCGGCGCATTCGGGGTCAAGGCGGCCTCCGAGACCTTCTTCGCCAAGGAGCCTGCCGACCTCAACATCCAGGAGAGCGCGATGCTGGTAGGCATGGTCAACAAGCCCACCCGCTACAATCCCGTCCTCAACCCCGACAACGCATTGAACCGCCGCAATTTCGTGCTGGGCCAGATGGCCAAGGCAGGGTACATAAGCAAGGCGGAGCGCGATTCCCTCCGCGGGCTGCCCATCGTCCTGGACTACCATGTGATGGACCATAACTCCGGCCACGCCCCTTACTTCCGCGACATGCTCCGCCGCGACATGAACGCCAAGAAGCCCCGCCGCGCCGACTATCAGTACGTGGAGGACTATTCCGCCGATTCGCTCCGCTGGGCTTCCGACGCCATCTACGGCTGGCTGACCAAGAACAAGAAACCCGACGGCAGCTCCTACAACCTCGACAAGGACGGCCTGCGCATCTATACCACCATCGACTACAAGATGCAGGTGTTTGCCGAAGAGGCCGTGAGCGAGCACCTCGGAGGCTACCTTCAGAGTGCCTTCAACCGGGAGCTCAAAGGCAAACGCAACAAGCCCTTCGCAAACGACATCGACAAGGCCACCGTGGAGCGTCTCATGAGCCAGGCACGACGCTGGAGCGACCGTTACCGCGTCCAGAAGAAATCCGGCGTGCCCGAGGCCGAGATACTCGCCCAGTTCGACAAGCCCGTAAAGATGCGCGTCTTCGCCTGGAACAAGAAGGGTTACATCGACACCACCATGACGCCCAACGATTCCATACGCTACTACAAGAGTTTCCTTCGCTGCGGATTCGTGGCCATCGAGGCCGGCACCGGCAATGTAAAGGCATACGTGGGAGGTCCCAACTACAGGTACTTCAAGTACGACAATGTCAGCCAGGCCAAGCGTCAGGTGGGCTCCACAATCAAACCTTTCCTTTATACGCTCGCAATGCAGGAGGGCATGACTCCCTGCGACCGCGTAGTCTGCACGCCCCAGACCTTCGTCAACTGGGACGGCAGCACCTGGACTCCGAGGAGCACCGACAAGGCCGAAATCATCGGTCAGACCGTTACCCTCAAGTGGGGCCTCGCCAACAGCTCCAACAACATATCTGCCTTCCTCATGAAGCAGTTCGGGCCTCAGGCTATGGCGCAGATGATGCACCGTATGGGCATCCACAGCCATGTCGATGAGGTTTATGCCCTGTGCGTAGGTCCTGCCGACATAGCTCTGTACGAGATGGTTGCGGCCTACAATACCTTCCCCTCCGGAGGCATCTATTCTTCTCCCCTGTACGTGACGCGCATAGAGGACAGCCAGGGCAACGTCATCACGGAGCACACCAACGCCAAGAGCGAAGCCATAAGCGCTTCCACCGCCTACCTCATGGCCAACCTCATGCAGGGAGTAGTCAACGGAGGCACCGGCAGCCGCCTGCGCTACGCATACAACCTCAAGGGCGAAATTGCCGGCAAGACCGGTACGACCAACGACTGTTCCGACGGCTGGTTCATAGGATATACGCCCAAGATTACGGCCGGCGCATGGATAGGAGGCGAGGACCGCCAGATTCACTTCAACTCCCTGGACGGATCCCGCATGGCCCTGCCTATCTGGGGCATCTGGATGAAGAAATGCATCGCCGCGGGCATATTTAACGAAAACGACGTCTTTACCGCCCCTGCGAGCGTCAACTTCAGTCTCGACTGCTCTTCCAGCGGCACCTTCCTGGGTGGCGACGAGGAGCCTCAAGAACTGGAGAATCAAAGCAGTCAGGAAACCGAATACTATTTCAACTGATATGTCAAAGTATAACACCATAGCGGTCATCTACGGCAGCGATTCCTCGGAATGGGAGGTTTCGTGCCGCAGCGGAGAGTTTGTAGCATCCGCAATCGACGACACCAATTACGACGTTTACGAGATATTTGCACGCTTCGGCGTGTGGAAGCTCGTCGCCTTCCGCAAGAAGAATTCCATGCGCGTGACCTTCCCCGAGGAGGCCCGTCCCGACGTTGACAAGAGCGACTTCTCCGTATTCGTACTCGGCGAGAAGGTCAAGTTCGACTTTGCCTACATAGTCCAGCACGGCGCTCCCGGCGAAACGGGGCAGTTCGAGGGCTATCTCGAGATGCTCGGCGTCCCCTGCAGCACCTGCGATTCGAGCACCTGCTCCATCGTATTCGACAAATACGCCTGCAAGTGCTATATCCGCGAGCTGGGACTGGCCAAATGCGCCCCGGATGTGTACGTCCGCCACGGCATGGACCACGAAGAGACCAAGGCCCTGGTGGCTCAGAAGCTGCGTTTCCCAGTATTCGTCAAACCCACCCAGGGAGGTTCGAGCTTCGGTGTCACTCGGGTCGTCAATCCCGATGAGATGGCAGATGCCGTGCGTTACGCCTTCTCCGAGAACGAGACGGTCCTGATTGAGCAGGGCATCGAAGGACGGGAGCTGACCTGCGCGGCTTATTTTGACGGAAAGAAGGTAAGCGCTCTGCCCCTTATCGAGATCGTGTCCGAAAACGAGTATTTCGATTACGACGCCAAATACAACGGCCGCAGCCAGGAGATCTGCCCGGCTCCCGTGCCCGACGACGTCCGCGACCTGATTCAGCAGACCACTACCAAGATTTATTTCCGCCTTGGGTGCAGGGGAGTCGTCCGCATGGACTACATCCTTGCCGAAGACGGACTCTATTTCCTGGAAATCAATACGATTCCCGGTATGACCAGCGCTTCTCTCGTACCTAAGATGGTGCGCGAGGCGGGTCTTTCGATGACGGAATTCCTCTCTACCATCATAGAGAATTCATAGGGTGCCGCTCTCGCAGTTTATACGGCAGGCGGCTTCTTTGCTCGAGGCTCTGTATCCTCCGCGGGAGGCACGGAGCCTCGCTGAGCGTCTTGTGGAGGACATCCAGGGTGTACGTCCCTATGAGTGGGTGGTCAATCCGCAGCTGCAGGCCGCTCCGGAGCTCGACGTGGCCCTTCGGCGCCTTCTTGACGGAGAGCCGGTGCAATACGTGACCGGAGTTCAGGATTTCTACGGCCGGCGGTTCAGCGTGCGGCCTGGAGTGCTCATCCCACGTCCCGAGACAGAGATCCTCGTCCGGGAGGCTTGCGTAAGGGCTCTTCAGCTTCCCTCGCCGCGTGTGCTCGACCTTTGTACCGGCTCCGGCTGCATTGCCTGGAGCATCGCGCTCGAGGTCCCCGGAGCACGCGTGACCGCCGTTGACCTGTCCGACGGGGCTTTGGAGGTCGCCCGCTGCCAAAACCCGCGTGATTTGAGTATGGGAAGCGATAATGTGGACGGCGGAAGGCCTCTCTTTGTCAAGGCGGACGTGCTGGAGCCTCAGGATTATCCCGGCGGACCTTTCGACATTCTCGTTTCCAATCCTCCTTACATACGCGAGAGCGAGAAGGCTGCGATGCACCGCAACGTGCTTGAGCACGAGCCCGCAATGGCTTTGTTCGTTCCCGATTCGGACCCTCTGCTGTTTTACCGGGCGATAGCCTCGACCGCCCGGCGTTCCCTTGTGCCTGGTGGCTGGGGAATAGTGGAGATAAACGAGTCCCTGGGGGAACAGACAGCGGCCGTATTCGAGCGGGCCGGCTTTGCAAAAGTCGAGATTCTGGACGATTTTTTCGGAAAACAGCGTTTCGTAAGCTTTATCCGGCAGGCCTGAGAGGCCGTTTTTTCATTTAAGCGTTTCTTTTTGCCGGGAAACGGATAATAATTCCGTCCTTTGCACAAAAAGACTATGAAACGCTTCTTTGTTTTCGCTGCCTTGCTGGCAGTCTCTTCCTGCGCCGTCCCCGGTAACGAACCCGATAAACATTCCGACGGCCCTTTGTTCGATCTTAGCCCGTCATCGATTGCGCGCATGTTCGCGTCGCTGCCCATGGAGCCGGCGCACCTGCGGGAGGTATATGATGCCGTAGCATTGTCTTCCGGCAATGGCTACGACGAGGAATATACCCTCGACAGGCTTGTCTGCAAGCCGGGAGCGGGACTCGGACCTGTCACGAAATCAGGCGCATACGAGCGCCCGTTGCGGGAGCTGGTGCGGGATTATCTGTCCGGAGTTCCGCTGGTGCGTTCGGGAGTGGAGGACGCCATGACCCTTCTCGCAGAGTCCGGTTATCAGCTGTATTGGCCATACGCCGACGACTGGGACGGCGAAACGTACCCTGTCATAACCTTCGATCCGGGCTATGGAGCGGAGTCCAATTATGGCTACGCCCTTGCTCCAGGACCTGACGGAGCCGTGATTGTGGACACATTGGAGGTCACGGAGGCCATGGCGATGGTGCGCCCCGTCTGGGTGGTCAATTCAAACAACGATTCTGCATTCACGCCTCTCGAATTGTTCGTCCGCGAGAAGCAAAATAATGCGGTTCCTGCTGCGGCAAGGCCACGCAAGCTGATGCTCAAGAGCTTCAAGATGCTGCGGAACTACGACAGCTGGTTCGGAGGTGCGAGTGAGTTTTTTGTCAAATGCGGCTTCGTGGATGGTTTCAACGCTTCTACCGATGCCGAACTCAAGCTCTACACTCCAAGCGTAACCGATTTCATGATAGTGGTCAAGCGGAGGTATGTAGATAAGGAATTGCCTTATGAGGCTATTCTGGTGACCGATTTTACCAACCAGCTGGACAAACTGGCCTTCCTTATCGTAGAAGACGACGGGGGGACGCGCACCAACTGGAAATGCGAGGTGGCGGTAAAGATTCAGTCCAAAAGCTACGGCATCAACATAGATATCCCTTACAACGAAAAGGACGACATAGTATGGCGCGGACAGCTCTCGGCCCGCTTCTTTGAAGAGCAGGATGTGGTTACGGGGCGCTTTGGAGACGTGGTCTGCTCGTTTGAATTGGATTAGTGGGATGTTATAACGTCTTTACCGAGACATGGCTCTCCGAAGGAATTCCCGCAGAGAGTCGCCGAAAAGTATAGGGGCGTTGTTGTTATTGATTTCGGTAAGCTCCTGGACCCTTTCTATGTTGCCCATGAAGGTGTAGTTGAGGGCTATTGCACCTCCAAGCAGGCCGCTGACCCAGTAGCCTCCAAGCAGGTTTGCCGCCATGAAGGCGACGCTTGCGGCGTTTAGACCGGCGGACAGCACTCCTTCGCCGTATGCTTCGTTGTAGAAATGCCCTGCCGGAGGTAAGAAGCTGAGGGCCAGCGCAGTGGCTTCGCTCCTCTGCATGGGGTGCTGACGGTAGAGGACCAGCAGTTCGTCCAGATACGGACTTGGGCCGTCCCAGCTTATGCAGCGGGCGGCATAAATCTCGGATTCGTCATAATTTCCGGCGTATGCAAGGGCGAGGGCGTGCAGCAGCAGGATTTCCTGACTCGTCGCCTCCACCTCAGGCACCAGTGCGGCCGCCTGCCGGAACTCCCCGTCCAGGAAGTACAGCAGTTCCCGTTGGTACAAGACAGCGTTCCTTTCTTCGTCGGTAAGTGCGAACATGCGCAGGCGGTCGAGCGTGCGCGAAGCATCGCCGTAACGTCCCAACTGTTTGTAGCACTCGGCCTTTGCCAGCAGGGCCTCGTTGGTCGCAGCGATGTCTGCGCCGTCGAAGATGATTCTCTCATACTCTACGGCGCGCCTTTCAAGATCCTGAGCGCTAGCGGAAAACAGAGCGCAGAGGAATATGGATATTATACAGTACAGCCGTTTGTTGAGCATCTCTGAGTCTGGTATTCTGTATGCTGACGGAAACGTAGCTTCCGTAGATGTTTCCTATGTAAAGAACAGCTCCGATGGCTCCCGGAACGATAGTTTTCCAACTGCCCGGACCGTCCTTTATCCAGTGTTCGGCGGTTATCGCCCCCAGTACGCCGGTAAGCAGGAAAGCGGCTACGCCCTCGCCTGTATTGCCTGCATAGATTTTGCCCAGGCCCGGCACCACCGCAGAAGCTGCGGCAGCCAGCCAGGGGCTCTTGCCTCGCTGTTCGAATCTCTGGGAATAAATAGCGCTCAGCTCCTTCTGGGGCTGCTGAAGGGCGAAATCGCTGAATCCAAAGTGGCTTGCCGCTTCCCGGAAAGCCTCGGGGTCGTCGCGCAGCAGCGCAAGCCCGGCGAGCTGCAGCTGTTTAACTTCCTGATATTTGCCGTCGTATGCCTGCAATCGCGCAAGCTCTCCTGTATAGTCGCCCAGATGGGCCGAAACGGCGGCGGAGTAGAAGAGGGACTTGTCGGCAAAAGGCGAATCCGCAGGGATGGCTCGGAACAGCTCCGCCGACTCTTCCAGCTCCTTGAGATTGTAGGCAGTCCAGGCCCGGAGGTAGGTCAGCGTATCTGAAGGATTATAGCTGTCGCTGCTCAGCAGGACCTTGGCGTCAGCCTTGAGGCCGTTGTCGATAAGGTATTCGACGAATTCGAAGTCCTTTGACGCCCAGTGGCTTTGGGCACTGAGCCCGCTGCATGCAGCCAGCAGCGCCGCTAGGATGATAAGGAGACGTTTCATTTCTTCTCCCTTTTTCCCGGGGCGTATGCCTCCGGCCCTTCTTCTATGACGGGATTGTCGGCATCCAGCTCGGCCGTTGCAGTGCCTATCTTACTGTCCCGCAGTATGCGGTCGGCCGTTGCGAATATTGCCGGAAAAAAGCCTATCTCGCGTACGGCCTGACGAAAGAACATATAATTGACCGGACGGTAAAAGTCCCTGCCTGTCAGCTGTTTGCTAATGTGCCACGAGGCCTTTTCCAGCGCGTTGGCCCCTTGAGGCGGAGCCTCCGAAACAAGTTTGGCGCCGAAATCCCTGCCCAGTACAAGGCTGCTGTCGGCCGATTGCGCGTTGACCGCAAGGGGCAGGAACAGCAGTGCCGCAAGGGCGGATGTCAGGAGCCGCAGTCTCATTGGGCGGGAGCCTCCAGTTTCATGGGCTTGGCTCCTGCGGGGACGGTAAAATCGAACTCTGGCGAGTCGTCGTCTATCTGCACGGAGGAATATATGGTACGGACGACCGTAGAGTCGCGGTCTTTGCCGTAAGAGATGTCGGTAATGCGGAGGGGCAGCACAAGGCGCCCGAAATTATTGTATGCAGACAGGTATTTCCTGCCCGAAATCTTGCCGTCCGGGGCAATGTATTCGCAGTAAATAGGGAAATAGTTCTCATAGACTATCTCTACGGAAGGACGTTGCGGGTCGGACGGAGTGAAGCGTTTCTTGAGATACTCCCCGTCGCGGGAAGTGGAGGTGGGCTTGTAGCCGAAAGAACCAAGCCCGAGGTCGTCTATATGACCGTTCATGAAGAGCATCACCAGCTCGGTGTTTGAACTCATGCCCCCGTCGATTTGCGTCAGGACTTCATTGGTTGAGGGGTTGTACAGCTGGAATTCGCCCTTGGTGTTTGTGACTGCGTAATATGACAGAGGAGAACGGAATAATGTCACCAAGCGTCCATTGCGGGTGCAATAGACGCTTTTGGTGACTGTACTGACTTTCCCTTTTGCCACCGTCTTTACCTCTACGTCTGCACTGACTTTGCGCTGGGCGCAAAGCGGCAGGCTTGCGAGGAGCAGAAGTGCAGGGAATAAGGTTTTCTTTAGACCCACGCTATGAATTTGGGGTTGTTGATGAACAATGATGCGCCCGAGCCGTCGGAGAGTCCTATGACCAGCATGATGAAATCGACCACGTCGAGGACGCCGAAGATGCCGCCGCCGGTGAACAGGTATGCCGCCCACATCCAGGGAGCCGTACCGCAGTAGTGGCGATGGATGCCGCACCAGCCTACGAAGATGTTGAGGATGAGTGCTGCGACAGGGTTGACGGAGCCGCCTGCAGTGACGCTGGCAGTTGCTGCCGCAGTTGCCGCTGCGGGAGCCATGAAGTCTGCGTTATAGACTTCCTCGGCATTGTCGATGAGGGTGTCGATTGCGCTGTCGTTGACCTTGTAGGAAGCAGCGCTTGCAGAAAACGCAATGGCGAATACTGCAATGACAGAGATGATTAATCTTTTCATATAATGATGATTGTTATAAAATTGTCTGTTGCAAATGTAAAAAAAAATTACGACAGTATGGCGTCGGCAAGAGCCTCGAGCGCAGGAACATCCGTACTCTTGAGGCGGCTTCGCAGGGTAACGGTGGGCTCTACGATCTCCACCTCCTTGCATGCGGCGAGCATTTCCTTCATAACACGGCCTGCGGAAGGCGCCCATGAGCCGTTTTCGATAATGGCAGCCTTGCGCCGGCACCAGCCCTTTATCTGAAGCCTGTGCAGGAACTCGTACATGGGAGTGAACAGGCCGGCGTCGTACGAAGAAGCCGCCAGCACTATCCTGGGATAGCGGAATGCGTCTTCCACGTTCTCTGCAAAATCAGAGCGGGTAAGGTCCGACAGCACCACCTTGGGTGCACCCTTGGCCTGCAGGATCTCCTCAAGTTTGCGTGCCGCCGCCAGCGTGCCTCCGTGGATAGAGGCGCATGCGATGAAGATGCCGTCGGTCTCGGGCTCGTAGCGGCTCCAGAGGTCGTAGAGGCGTATGTATTCGCCCAGGTTGTCCTCCAGTATGGGTCCGTGCAGGGGCCTGATGGTCTTGATGGGCAGGCTGGCCGCCTTGCCGAGGAGCTGCTGCACCTGCGGACCGTATTTGCCAACTATGTTGAAGTAATAGCGGCGCGCCTCGCAGGCCCAGTCGTTGTCGTCGCGGCCGTAGAATCCGCATTTGCCAAGAGATCCGAACTTGCCGAAACCGTCGGCGCTGTAAAGGGCGCCGTCGGCGGGGTCGAAGCTCATCATGACTTCGGGCCAATGGACCATAGGAGCGGCTACGAAGCGCAGGCTGTGCTCGCCGAGTTCGAGGACGTCCCCTTCCTTGACCGCAAGGGTGCGGCCCTCCAGGGCGATTCCCTCGAAGAACTGGGGGAGCATCCTCAGCGCCTGGGCGCTTGCGACGAGCGTCATGCCGGGGTACTGCCCGAGAGCCCATGCGATGAGGGCCGAATGGTCGGGTTCCATGTGGTGCACGACCAGATAGTCGGGCTGCCGGCCCGCAAGAGCGCCTTCGAGGCTTTCCTTCCATTCGTCGGCCTTGCGGGCGTCGGAGGTGTCCAGGATGGCTGTTTTGCTGTCGGTGATGAGGTAAGAATTGTACGATACTCCCTCGGGAACTATGTACTGGCTCTCAAACAGATCGATGCTTTCGTCGTCGGAGCCGATGTAGAAGACTTTGTTGTTTAGTTGACGTATCATAATGCAAAAATAGTTAATTTTGCGCGATGGACACACAGAAAAGAGTTCCCCTTTGGAAAATATTTGCGGTTTTTGCCAAAATCGGCGCCTTCACCATCGGCGGCGGTTATGCCATGATTCCGGTAATACGCGACGAGATGGCACGACGGGGATGGATCTCCGAGGAGGATCTGCCCGATATAGTGGCTCTTTCCCAGAGCGCACCGGGAGTGATGGCCGTCAACATTTCCATCTTCGCGGGGTATAAGCTCAGGGGCATAAAAGGCAGCATTGCGGCAACGCTCGGAAGCATCACCCCTTCGTTCCTCATCATCCTTGCGATAGCGATGTTCTTTACGGCATTCAAAGACAATCCCTGGGTCGAAAAGGCTTTCAAGGGTATTCGTCCGGTCGTAATTTCCCTTATAGCAGTCCCTATGGTGGACATGGCGCGCAAGTCCTGCACCACATGGTGGAAATGGATGCTTGCCGTTGCAGCCCTTCTGCTTGTGGCCTTCCTGGGCGTGTCGCCCATCTGGATACTGCTCTGCACCATCGTGCTGGGCTTCTGTGTGACTTATATCGGAGAACGCAGATGGAAACGCTGACCCTGCTGCTCCAGGTAGCCTGGACCTTTTTTGTAATCGGCGCCTTTACCATCGGCGGCGGTTACGCCATGCTGTCTCTTATTCAGGCACAAGTGGTTACGGTGCACGGCTGGATAAGCGAAAGCGCATTTACCGATATCGTCGCAATCTCCCAGATGACCCCCGGCCCAATAGGTATCAATTCTGCCACCTATGTGGGATATCAGGTCCTTTTCAATGCCACAGGAGCGCACTGGATGGGGGTTCTGGGGTCGGTGGTCGCCACTCTCGCCCTCATATTGCCGTCGTTTGTGATTGTGCTTCTTATCGTACGTTTCTATACAAAGTTTAAGGGCAGTACGCTATACGAGGGAACGATGGGCTGGCTGCGGCCGGTCGTGGCCGGGCTCATTGGCGCAGCGGCCGTAATCCTGGTGCTAAAGACAAGCTGGGACGGTTTGGTGCCGCAGATACAGGTCGTGCGGGAGAATTTTGCCGATTGGAAGAGTTGGGTGCTGCTCGCTGCGGCGTTTGCAGCCTCCATGTGGGGGCGGGTCAGTCCCATCCTCATCATAGTCGCCGGTGCCCTGCTCGGACTGGTTTTGTATTAATTGACAAGTATTCCGGTTACTGTGGTTTGCGGACTCCTCCCACTCACGGCTGCTGGAATTATGTAACTAACGAATTGCCTAAAACCTGAAATCCAGCCGGTAGAGTCTGGAGGCAAAATGCGAATCGTCGCTGGCCCAGACGCAGGAGCGGCTGCGATCGACCAGGACCGATTCTGCGTTGGAAATGAAGGAAACGGGGTAAACGGCGAGCAGCTGAGTCACCTCTCCGTTGAATACGTATATCCGGGATACGGTGGAATCGATGACCCACAGAAGGTCGCCCTCCGTGTCGTAGCAAAGCCCCGAAATCTCCTTTATGCCGTTTGCCAGGGTGCCGAGCTGCTTTTTCCAGAGGATGGTGCCGTCGGTCCTGCAGGCCCACAGGGTGGCGTTTTTCTGCACACCGGCATAGACGGTACCGTCCTTGTACCAGCACAGGCCTTCCAGACCGTTGTTGCCGTATCCCGAGGCCTCTTCGATGCTGAACAGAGGGGCGGCGGAACTGTATCCGGGGGCACGCACAAGCTCTACCGAATTGGGCTCCTTTGCAATCAGCAGGTCGCCGGACGCCGGGTCCATGGTAACGTCTTCCCAGTCGGAGCCGGTCTTCATCAGGCATTCGGCGCTCATGTCGAATCCTATCCTGTAGAGGGCTCCCTGATCTCCGACACCCCAGATGAAGTCTCCGTCACGGCTGAGGCAGACGCCCGACAGCTCCCTCACCTCGAGTATGGGAAAGGAAAAGGCGGAGTGGCCTGTCAGCTCCGGCATGCCGGGTGCGTTTTCGAAGCCGGGATCCTGCTTTTCGGTGCAGGAAACGGCGCCCGACAGCGCCAGGACCGAAGCAAGTATGACGTAAATCCTTCTCATTTAAATGCTTCCGTTCCAGCCGTCAAGTGTCAAAGTAGCCGCTGCGGAGCCCCCCGGTATGCGGCAGCTTATGCGGCGGCTCTCGCCGGGGAGCAGCGAAACGAAATTGTCCGACCAAAGAACGCCCGGGATGAGCTGTCCGTCAGCGTCTTTTGCCTTCAGGATGTTCTGATACGCCACCACGTCCGAGTCGTTGGACAGCAGTATGTCGAATCCTCCTTCCACGGCCTCGGCGTTCATGCTCAGGGTAGCATGGGGGAGTCTGCTCACGAACGACAGGTCTGCATGCTTTCCGATGGGCGTGACATACCAGTTGGCCTTGTCCCAAAGGTATTCGTTGCCATTTTCGGGGAGACAGTAGAAGTTGCTTGCTACGAGCGTGTCGTCGCTGTCGCGAAGCTCGAGCGAGACAAAGCACGGACCTTTTACGCCTTCGAAGACCTTGGCAGGTCTGCGTTGTTCGAAAACATGCTGCTTGCGGACTGTGCGGATTTCTTTGGAGTCGGGGCCATATACCTTCATGACGGCGGTAAGGGTGCTGTCGGGAAGGGCGTCGTTGACGGCCCATACGGCATGGTCGGCATAATTATATACCAGCTGCAGGGGCGCGCAGGCCTTCTTGGTGCCGAAATACCCGGCGGTAGGCACCAGGTACCAGTCGTAAAGCTGCCAATACAGTGAAGGCCAGGCAGAATTGAGCATCCACTGGACGATGCCCGTAGTGTGCGGCACGTTGCAGCGGAAGGCTTCGAACATGGAACGGGTGGCGTCGTAATCGAGGGCGTGGGCCTTGCGTACAAAGTCCTCGAAGCCCTCCGGAGCGCCGTAGATGCCTGTCATGGCCTCCAGCTCTGCGCGTGTGGAGTTCATGTCGGTAGATGAGGCCGTGCAATGGAAATCCCAGTTGCCGTCCAGCGGCCACAGATGGTCGGAACCGACGATGCGGCGTACGGATTCAGCCTGGGGGATGTTCATTCCTACGCTGGTTTCGGTGTTGAATCCGAACGCGCCGCCGAGTCTGGTGTCGAGATACCAGTAGTCGGGGCCTACATATTCGTAAGGGCCGGCCATTTTGGTGCCGGAAGGACCGCTGAGCACGCTGGTCCCCCTCTTTGCGGAACAGATGTAGGGCCTGTAGTCAAGCTCCTTGTACAGGGCGAGATAGCCCTCTTCGAGCCTTGGGTTGGGGATGCAGTCGCTGCCTGTAAGCCAGCCGATTACGCATGGATGGTTGCGCAGGCGCGTCACCTGGTCGCGGAAGTAGCGCAGGGCCAGCTTCTCCTCTTCGGGGGTGTTGATGCAACCGTATGGAGGCACCTCGGGGAACCCGCAGTAGGACTGCCATTCCCATTGGCAGCTGAACCCTGCCAGGGCGAGGATTCCAAGGCTGTCGCAGCAGTCGTACACCGTGTCGTCCTTGCCCCAGATGTTCTCGAAACGTATGCAGTTGAGCCCCATGTCGGCTGCGAATTCGACTTGCTTGCGTATGCCTGCACGGGTGTCCTGCTGAAAGATGTCGTCGGTCCAGCCGCCAGCCTTGAGGAGCAGCGGGCGCCCGTTGAGCTTGAAGAGGCGATGCCCTTCGGCGTCGATTTCGGATTCTATGCTGCGTATCCCGAAGCGCACGGACTTCCTGTGCGAAATCTTGCCATCGACGGCAAAACTCGCAGTCATGCGGTACAGCTCGGGCGTGCCCATTTCGCGCGTCCACCAGATACGAGGGTTCGAGACATGCATGGGTACGGTGACGATTGTGCTCTGCCCTGCTTCGAGGGATACGGGTTCGCAGAAGCTGCCTGCCTCGCAAGTCCCCGACACGCTTCCCCGGACGGCGGCGCCGCTCCGGTTGACCAGCGTCACGCTCACGCTGAGGTCGGCTTCGCTGAGGTCGGAAGTGTCCAGCAGCGGCTTTACGAATACGTCCTGCACCTGTACGTCGGGCGTGGAAATCAATTCCACCGTTCCAAGTATGCCCATGCTCTCATCGACCGGCCGGGGGTTCCAATCCACGTAGCCTGTGTTGAGGCTTGCCTGGGGCGCACGGTGTACCTTGACGGTCAGCTCGCTGTTCATTCCTGCGAGGCCGGTGACGTCGAATTCCCTTACTGCGAAGGGGCCGACGGTGGTGTCGGACGACGCTATGAGGGTTCCGTTGACAAAGATGTCGGTGGAATACCCCACTCCATTGAAACGCAGGATGTTATGCTTGCCGCGAGGAGCGTTGAAGCGGGTGCTGAATATCCAGGGCTTTTCGTAGGCCGAACGGTCGAGCGACTCGTAGTTCCTCTGTTCCAGAGGCGCCGTTCCGAGTGCGCCTGCCTCGTTGAGGGCTCCGGCCACCGTGCAGGGAACCTGTACGGAAAAACTCTCCTCGGACCCTTCCTGCCGCAATGTCCAGGTCTCGAAACTGCCTTGACGACAGCAAGAAGCGGCGGCAATTATTACAAGAATCAGTACGTATCGTTTCATGATTCGACAGTTTTAAGCAGTGATGCGCCGAGCAGAGCCATTTCTTCTCCCGGCATATATAGGATACGGAGGCGCTCCAGTACATGAGGGTACAGGAAATTCGCCTTCAAGGTGCGCTCCATTGCGTCCTTGAAGCAGGGGGCCGTGTACGTTATGCCTCCGCCGAAGACAATGCAGTCGGGGTCGTATGCATAAAGCACCAGAGTAAGCAGATTGCCAAGATGGAATCCGAAGCGTTCGAAGAAGTCGAGCGCGTCGGGCCGGCCGGCTTCTGCTGCGGCCACTGCTTCCCGGCTGCTCCAGCCTTCGGTCTCGAAGAACTTCTTGGAGCAGAACGCTTCGTAATCCTTGCCGTTGTAAGGTACGGAGCATAGTTCGCCGGCGCCGCAGTTGGAGCCGCACATCAGCTTTCCATCGACCACAATGCCGATTCCGGTGCCGGTTCCGAGGGTTATGCCGACCACGATGTCCTTGGGCCCTTCGACCGTGGCCGCGGCTCCGAGGGCAAAGCAGTTGGCGTCGTTGTTTACCGATACGGGGATTCCGAATCGCTGCTCAAGGTATTCTTTTAGATGCACTTCCGTCCACGAGGGGATGTTGGCGGCGTTGTAAACGATACCCTTTTCTGCATCGACCAGAGTTGGAACTCCGATTCCGATGCTGCTTACTTCCGGGGTCAGCACCGCGGCAATCTTGTCGGAGAGATAAGTCAGGGTTTCCTGTAGCGACGCGCCCTGCGGGAAAGAGGGTACGCTTGTGCGGCTTGTAATTTCGGTCCCTTTTACAAGGCCGAAGTTAAGAGTCGTTCCGCCTATGTCTATTCCAAGTAACATTCTGTTTGCAATCAATCGGTTACAGCCCCTCGAAGTGGAGTTTGTAGATTTTGCTGGTTTCGTCGTCGCCTATCCAGATGCAGCTGCCTGCCCGGTCCACGCAAAGCCCCTCGCCGTTGGCTATGAAGGGTATGGGGTAACTGAGTATGACCTCTCCGTCGGTGTTGCAAAGGTATAGTTTGAACTTGAAGCTGTCCACGATCCACAGAAAACCCGTAGAGGCGTCGTAGAAAAGGTCCGCGATTTCGGAAGTGTTCTGCAGGTCCTTGCGGGACAGTATTCCTTTAGCGGGCGAATAGTGTATGAGCTGGATGGGCTTGTACTGGTTGCCCAGCAGCAGTGTGCCGTCGCGGAACCATGCTACGCCCTCCAGACCGTGGTTGGTGTCGAACGCTATATCCTTGAGGGTGAGGATGGTTTCTGCTTTGTCGTAGGACGGGGCGGCGAGACGGCAGAGCTCCTGACGGCCCTCTACCACATAATACACGTCGCCGCTTGCCGGATCGACGGTTACACCCTCGCAGTCGAGCCAGTCCTTGTTTATGCTCCAGAAAGCTTTTGTCTCTCCGGAAGGGGAGACGCTCCAGATGCCGTTTTCGTCGGAAGCCGCGAGCCAGCCTTCGCCTGCGGGGTTGGGGCAGAGACCGGAAATTTCCTTGACGGCGGTCTGTACGGTGGCTTCGACCCCGCTCATCACGGGACGGTAGCGGACGGCTTTCTTGAAGTCTTCCCAGCGGTAGTACGGGCCGCCGGGGAGCAGCATCGTAGTGGCCTCGCGCTCGTTGATGTAGAATTTCACCAGCACTTCGCCGGCTTTGTTGCGGTAGAATACCATCTGCAGATTGCCGGCAAACGGGGTGTAAAGATAGCTGCGCCAGCCCTTTATGGTCTCGGCCGTGCGCCTTTCGGCGATGCCGCGTATCCCGATTCTCGAGCAGAATGCAAGCAGCTGATAGTCGTGTCCGAAGCGAAGGTCGGCGCAGACGTTGCCGCCGTCGATGGCTTCTTCGGCCTTGTCTATCACGTCGTCGAGCAAGTGTTCTTCCAGCTCCATCCTCTCGTCGCCGAATTCAATTGAGTTGCACTGGCGCATGTACATGTTGAGGCCCGTGTTTTCTGCGTACCAGTAGCGGTCCTCTTCTGTCAGGCATCGCAGCATATAGTCGTCAAGGTCCCAGGAACCGCATATGCAGGCCATGTAAATATAGGCGTTGAGCAGTTTTACCGGGTCTCCGATGATGCGACGGGCGGCGGCCGGATCGTTGAACATGCGGGCTATGAAGGCTGCCGTATCGGGATTGTGCGCCTTCTTGTGTGCCTTGATGAGCTTGCCGGCCTCGTCTTTTATGCGTTTGGAATCGTTGGTGCTGTAGATAATCTGTATGGTTTTGCCGCAGTCCCACCATACGTCCAGCTTGGGAGAGCGGCTCAGCAATTCTCCGGTAAAGGCCGCCATGCTGACGATGCAGCGTTGGGTCATGCTGGAACCGGCACGTACCTTCATGCGTTTTTTGTCTCCGAACACGGTTTTACGGTACTTGGAGTACATGCGGCCGGCAATCTGGCGGTGCTCCAGCGCACCCCTGCGGGTAAGACGTCCGTCCATGCCGTTGTGCAGGCGGATTATCTCGTCGATGCGGTCCAGGGACGCCTCTCCGTCGGGCGTCAGCAGACCGGCCTGCCGGGCGAGGGTGAATTTCTCCTGTACCAGCGGATAGGATTTGCCGGACCAGTCGGAGCGTGAGCCATGACGTCCGTAGTGGCTGATATAGAATGGCTTGAAACCTTTTGGAACAGGTGTTTCGGCAGTCGGAAGATACTCGTAGGGGGTAGAATTGACTCCTGTCCGGAAAATGTTTTCCCGCAGGTCCTGAAGAATCTGGGGGTCGGGGGAATCTTTTTTGTCTTGTCCTGTCGCTGCCAGGCTGCAGAATAGCGCAAGGGTGAGTGTCAGCAGGGTTTTCTTAAACATTCTGCAAGATAAGAAGTTGTTTAAATTTTATCGACTTCAATCTTTATGGTCAATTTTTGTTCTTTTTGACGCAGTCATCAGTTACATAGTACCCTCTATGCTCCTTCAGACTGCAACAAAAATAACTAAAAATTCCCTAATAAAACTTTTTGTCATTAAAACTTAAACAACTTCTAAGAAAAATCCCGGAAATATGCTGCTATTTACCGTCCCTTTCGAGTTTCCGGCGCAGTTCCCAGCTGTTGAACAGGTTCTGCCAGATTGCGTAAAGTCCGCCTGCAACTGCGGTCACCGGAGTCATGTAATTGTAGCCGAGCCAGATGAGGAAACCCGTGTTCTTCTGGCCGAGAGCCTGGCCTGCGGTTATCTTGTCCTGGGGACGTTTGCAGATATGCCGTCCCACGAAGAACTGCAGGGCGCAGCAGAAGAGCGAAACGAGTACGATGAGCACTATTGTTCCCATGGTCAATTTGCTGATTACCAGCGCTCTGGTTGCGAGTATCATGGCCATTGTAAGGCAGATTCCCCAGATGTAGAAAGAATAGGCGCTGATGCGCATAAGCTTGCGCTGGAGCCGGTGTGTCGTGTACCGTACAAGCCATGCCAGAAGCGCCGGCAGCACCAGCACCGGGAAGACTTTGAGCGCGAGATGCCATACGTAGGTCCAGAACCCCAGGTCGGAAGACGGATTTACGAAAGGAATGGCGACAGGGATGAGGAGGGTGGCGGCGAAATTGGTCAGGGTGACGTATGTTACTGCCCCGGCAATGGACCCTCCGAGCTTCTCCGTTACTACTCCGGAGGCTGCTGCGGCAGGACAGATGAGGCAGAGCATGGCACATTCGACGAGAATGCGCGCGCTTCCATGCGGCACCCTGACTGCAAGTGCGGTGAGTCCCAGGAAGGAAAGGATCTGGAACAGCAGCGCTATGGCATGCCATCGGCCCGGCTTGAGGTCGTGGGGAGAAATCTTTACGAACTGGAAAAACAGCAGTACGCCGATGAGGGCGCGCTGGCCTTCGGAAACTATGCTGTGGAGCGTGTGTCCCCATGCATGCAGAGGCGTGGCCTTGAGGTACAGTAGATATATACATACGCCCGTCACAAGTGCCGCAGGGAGCATCCACTCCTGGATTATTTTGGATAATCTGCTCAAAACGGGCGCAAAAATACTCTTTTTTGCCAAGCCGTGCAAGTCCGTAGCCGGGACAGTTTGTCAGTGCCGCTTGCGTGGACCGGATTTTGCAGAAAAACAGGCAAATTATCACGAAATGGGAGCATTCAAATGGCTGGCCGGACTGCTCGGATGGGCGTCCATGGGCCCCATCGGCGGCCTTCTTGGCTATTTTGCCGGAGTTATAGTTGAGAATACCCTCAGCGCCATGCGTCAGCCCCGCGAAGGCGGAGGTTCCGTCCACATGGGCACGGAATCATCTTCCGGTACGTATCAGAGCGGTCGAGGCTACAGCGCCACCGAACAGCGCAACAGTTTCTTCCTGAGCCTGCTGGTCCTTTCGTCGGCGGTCATGAGGGCCGACGGCCGTACCACCTCCCAGGAGACCAGGTTCGTACTCGACTTCATACGCAGCAACTTTGGCCTCCAGGCGGTTCCCGAGGCCGAGCGCGTGCTGAGGGATCTGGAAGGAAAGAATCTCAACATCTACGAGGTCGGCGGGCAGATTGCGGCAAACATGAATTACTCCCAGCGTCTGCAACTGTTCCACTACCTCACCAGGATTGCGAGTTCCGACGGATCGTTCAGCAAGCAGGAAAAAGAGGTGCTGGAGGCGATAGGTGTTGCCATGCGGCTTACTTCCGGCGACGTTTCTTCCGTCATCGCCATGTTCTACAGTGATTCCGATTCCGCCTATGCAGTGCTGGAGATTTCGCCTTCCGCCACCGACGACGAGGTCAAGAGCGCGTACCGGCGCATGGCGATGAAGAATCATCCCGACAAGGTCGCCACCCTTGGGCCCGAAGTGCAGAAAGCCGCCGCGGAGAAGTTCCGCCAGATTCAGGAGGCCTACGAAAGCATCAAGCGTCAGAGGGGGATGGAATGAGGTAATTCTCCACATCCACCCAGTGGATACGGACTCCCGACCTCTCCATGCCGCGGAACCAGGTCATCTGGCGTTTTGCGAACTGATGAATCGCCGTAGCGAGACGTTCGCGCATGGTGGCGTAGTCTATTTCTTCTAGATTGTACTGAGTAACGTATTTATACTCAAGGCCGTAGCTGATAAGGGTCTGTGCGCTGACGCCGCTCTGAAGCAAGCCGCGGATTTCGTCTGTCATGCCCTCCTGCAGACGTGCGTCCAGCCGTGCGTCGATGCGTGCGTTGCGCACTTCGCGCGATACCAGGGTGCCTATGAAGAAAGTCTTAGGGGCGTTCCCGACCGGTTCTTCCCTTTTGGCACTCAGGGGCTTGCCGTTGCGGAAATCGTAACTGCCGGTGACGGCATTGATGTAAAGTCCGGTGCCTCCGCAGAGTATGGGAATTCCGCCGCGGGCGCGTATGTCGTCGTAAGCCTGTGCAAAGTCCTGGCAGAAGCGGTAGGCGTTGTACTGGGTACCCGGTTCGACTATGTCGATGAGGTGGTGGGGGATGTCTCCGTACTCGCTGAGGTCTTTGCCGGTGCCTATGTCCATGCGCCGGTAAACCTGACGGGAGTCTGCCGATATGATTTCCGCTTTTCCTCCCAGCCTGCGGGCGAGGTCAACGGCCAGGTGTGTCTTTCCCGATGCCGTCGGCCCGAGTACGCATATCAGTTCCACGCTGCCGTCCCGCAGCTGCCCGCGGAGGGCGTCGATGTCGATTTTTTCGGGCTCCGGCAGAGCCGCAAGCAGGTCCTTGACTTTTGGCATTTCCTTAAATGTTGGCACTTGAATTCGGAACTTCGAATTTACGTAAAAACTATTGAATTTAAAAGTTCAACTGCCGATAATCGTCTGTTTATTCTTAACTTTGCATATGCTGCAGCGTCGCAATCCGAAACTTGAGATTCTTACCGAATGAGGCCATCACAAGACTATCTGCTTCATAAGTTTGACGAGTACAACGCTTTGATATTCAAAGGGGAGCTTCCCCGTGTGCCCATTATTCTCAGCAATGCCAAAGGATACATCGGCATACTGCGCTACAAGCGTCGCAGGCGCGGACTCTTCGGCGGGGAGCAACTGTACGACTTCCGCATCTTCATCAGCACCAGGCTCGACCTGCCCGAACAGGAGGTGCAGGATACGCTCATCCATGAGATGATACACTATTACATAGGCCTGAAGGGGATACGTGACACTTCCGCGCACGGCCGGGTGTTCAGACAGCTCATGAATGACATCAACTCCCGGTACGACAGGCATATAAGCATCTCGCACAAGAGCAACCCGCTCCAGCGCGAGGAGGCTGCGGACAAGAGCCCGAAGTTCCATGCGGTGGCTTTTGTGGAACTCAAGGACGGGCGCTTCGGTATCAGGGTCCTTCCCCGCATCGTGCAGCGCATTCTCGAGTACGACTGGGGCCTGCGCCACAGCGGTCAGGTGCGCTCAATCGTGTATTATCTTACCGTGGACCCTTATTTCAACCGTTTCCCCAGCTCGGCTGCGCTAAAGGTTTTCTTCGTTCCCAGCGAGGAGGCGCATGCCCATCTCGGCGGCGCTTCCCGGATAATTATCAAGGCGGGCAGAGTTACGTTCGAACCGTTAGAAGCAGATTCCGGCGCCGGCGCTTATTCCGATGTCCTTCAGGGCGATGCTTGACGCTCCGCCTCCGTTTCCCCATTCGCCAAAGGCTTCCTTGACGACACAGAAGTACTCCGCTACGGATGCAACCTTTCCTTTCAGGTTTATTTTTTCCCGGTCGTTATGACCGTAATAGGGGAATTGAGCCGTTGTACACACAAAGATTGGCATATATTTTTACTTTTTAAGGTCCAAACAAGGTCCAAATGCATTAGGCAGGGTTAGGAATGAAGGTTTTCCGAGACAAAAGACTACCTGACGGTTGTATTTGTCAGAAAAAAATCATACGTTCGTAAAAGTATAGAGATGATATGAATAGATTCTGCAAAAAGCTGTTTTATATATGCCATTGTGTCTAATTGGCTTTATAATTAAGAAGCGTGCCTGTTTGAATTGAGCAATATAAAAGTAGTGAGTTATTCCACAAGGAGATGAAACCGAAATCAATATTCCCCGCGCTGGCGCTGGCCCTTGCCGCCGCGACCGCATGCTCCCAGGAGCCCAAAATAGCTGTCAACCAAAATGTCCCGCAATATGCCGTGATGGCTCACCGGGGTTCTACCTACTGGGCTCCCGAGGAGACCGAGAGCGCCTGGCGCTGGGCGCGCGAAATGGGGACCGATTACCTTGAGTCGGACCTCCAGTGTACCAAGGACGGAGTGATCCTTGCCAACCACGACGAGAATCTCACCCGCACCACCGACATCGAGGTGGTTTTCGGAGCCGGAGTTCCCGCAACCCGCCGCAACCTGTACATCTCCCTCGGGTTCAGCCCCGAAGACGCCGACGCGCAGCTTGCCGCCGACCGTGCTACCTTCGACCCCTACCACGCTGCGTCGTACTACTACGCCGAGTTGCTCACCCTCGATGCCGGCAGCTGGTTCAATGCCGCCAACCCGTCCCGCGCCCGAGCCGCATACGCCGGGAGCCAGTACGTATCGGCACTTCAGGACCAGATAGCATACGCCGAGGGAAAGAGGCTGCGCCGCGACGAGTCGGGCCGCCGCATTCTTCCGTACTGTCTAAAACCTTCTTGCGAGGGTAAGACGCTTGCGCAACTGCGCGCTGCCGCTCCCGAAGACGGCAAATATATGGAAATCATAGCCTACGATTTCTCGCAGGCATACGAACCCGACCCGTGCGACAGCGGGCATCGTCCGGGCATCTACATCGAATTCAAGGAGCCCCAGGTGAATCCGGCCGATATGGAACAACGTGTGTATGACGTCCTTGACGCCGCCGGCTGGAACATCATCACCCGTCCAGCAGAGCAGAAGGAATTCTACCGGGACGGCCTGGTGCAGGTGGGCAAGACAGCCGGAAAGGTCATACTCCAGACCTTCTCCACAGAGTCCCTGCGGCGCGCTTACGCCGTCTTCGGGGGGCGTCTTCCCATGTGCTTCCTGCTGTGGCCCCCGTGCCCGAGCGACATCCCCGGCGGCAACCTCGACACGCCGGAGGGCTTCCGTGCGATCCTGAATTGGGCCAAGGCGAACGGCGCCTCCATCAGCGGCCCTTCAATTTCCGGAGAACCAAATAATTACGCAGAGCTCAACCAGGAATGGCAGGCCGCTCTGGTGCGGGAAGCCGGTATGCTCAACCATCCCTATTCCTTCGATTCCCTGGAGCAGATGGAGCAGCAGACCGCCCGCTCCGACGGGTTTTTCACCAACCGCTCCGACATTACCCTGCAGTACCTTCTGGACAAGGGCCTCCGCAGCCCGGATGCGCCCCGGACCGTTCCCGATGCGGCTCAGACTCTGGAACGTCTTGGATATTGACAGCCGCCATGCACGCCTTTTGTCTTCATTGCCCTTTGTCGATGCTTCCCGTGTGGGCTGCTTCGGCTGGTCGATGGGAGCTCACCGCGCCGGGCTGCTGCGTACCAAATTCTTCGACGGCCCGCATCATTGCGGCCTGCGGGAGCAGGATACGATTTTGGACTATTTCGGAAGCTTGTGGGAACGGTAGCTGCACCAGGGCGCAAGGCCGCAGGCGTCGCATTTGGGTGAGCGTGCGGTGCAGGTGTAGCGCCCGTGCAGAATCAGCCAGTGGTGCGCGGTGGCCCGGAACTCCTGCGGAATGTTCTTCTCCAGGTCCTTCTCCACGTCGTAGGGCGTCTTTCCATTGGACAGGCCAAGACGGTGGCTCACCCGGTAAACGTGAGTATCCACGGCGATTACTGGTTCATCGAACACTATGGAAGCCACGACGTTGGCGGTCTTTCGGCCGACTCCCGGAAGGGCCATCAGCTGCTCCACCGTTCCCGGAACCACGCCTCCGAAATCCTCGCACAACTTACGGCCGAGCGCCTGCAGGTGACGCGCCTTGCTGTTGGGGTACGATACGCTGTGGATCAGTTCCAGAATCTCCTCGACGCTTGCGGCTCCCAGTTTCTGAGGGGTAGGGAAGCGCCGGAACAGTTCCGGAGTAACCATATTCACGCGTTTGTCGGTACACTGGGCCGACAGCACCACAGCAACGATAAGCTGGTAAGGATCAGAGAAGGATAGCTCGCTTTGAGCTACAGGCACATTGGCCTGGAACCATCCTACAATGCCTTCGTATCTTTCTTTTCTGGTCATTTGCGACAAATATACTAATTATAGATTTATCTTTGCAGAACAGTATAATTTTCAGCACATGGAAGTCATTCAGAGTTTCACCATCGATCATACACGCCTTAAACCAGGTATTTACATCTCGCGTGAAGACAAGGGTTTTACCACCTTCGACCTGCGTATCACCGAGCCCAACAAGGAGCCTGCGGTGGCTCCGGCGGCAATGCACAGCCTGGAGCATCTCATGGCTACATGGTTCCGTAACAGCGAAGCTGCCGACGACGTCGTTTACGTTGGCCCTATGGGCTGCCTGACCGGAATGTACATAGTAATGACCGGGAAATACACGGTGGAGGATATGCGGCGCCTTACTATCGAATGTCTGCAGTGGGTGCTCACGCAGAATGAGGTTCCTGCCGCCCGCCCCGAGACCTGCGGAAACTATCTCCTCCACGATCTTCCGATGTGCAAATGGGAAAGCGCCCGCTATCTGGAGCGCCTGCAGAACGATTTCCACTGCGAATACACCAAATTGAGCATTACACTTGACGACGGCCGCGTCTTCGCCGACGCCTGAGTGGCTCAGAATTTCTTGAAAGGCTTTATCGGCTCCACGTGTATGGTCACGTGAGTGTCGGCTCCGAAGCGTTCCCGCAAGGCCTTTTCGATATAGTGGGCCCGTGAATGGCTCTCCAGCAGGGAAGTGTCTCCGTTCATCCTGATATGGATTTCGATGGCGCAGCGGTTGCCTATTCTGCGGGTGCGCAGGTTGTGGGGGTCGGTTACGTCGGGGAAAGAATTTACGATGGACAGGATTTCCGCTTCGGTCTCTTCCGGGAGGGACGCCTCCATCAGCTGCTCAAAGTTTTCTTTAAGGAGCATCCACGCAACCCGGATGATGAAGCATCCCACCACCATAGAAGCGATCGGATCCAGGACGGTCCAACGATCTCCCAGAAGCACTGCGCCGCCGATTCCAACCAGCGTGGCGAGAGATGAAAGGGCGTCGCTCCGGTGGTGCCAGGCATTGGCCTCCAGTGCAGGCGAGTTGAGTGATTTGCCCTTGCTCAGGGTATAACGGAAAATGATTTCTTTGAGGATGACGGAAGCGACAGCACCCCACAGCGCAATGGCCTCCGGTCTCGGAAGGGGTGCCCCCTTGATCCATGCAAGTGTTTGAGTGAAGCCGCGATACAAGATGCCTCCGGCAACCACAAGAAGAACCATTCCCACCAGTGCCGAAGCCAGTGTTTCGAATTTCCCCCTGCCGTAGTCGTATTTTTTGTCGGCAGGTTTGCTGCCAAGATGGACAAAGACCAGAACGACCACGTCGGTAAGCAGGTCCGACAGCGAATGAATGGCGTCTGCTATCATGGCGGAACTGCGTCCGAGGATGCCGACGCCGAATTTGAGTACGGTGAGGAAAATGTTGACGGCTGTCCCTGCAAGGGTAACCTTGTCGATCTGGGCCTCCCGGGATTTATTATCTGCCTGTATATTGTCGCTCATCTTTTCTTGCTTCCGTTTACGGCGTAAATATCGCCATTTTTTTTAAACGCGAAAAGCCAGCGTTTAGCTGGCTTTGAAGCGGTGAGTGAGGGATTCGAACCCCCGGTACGTTTCCGTACACCTGTTTTCGAGGCAGGCTCCTTCAACCACTCGGACAACTCACCAATCGAGGGTGCAAAGTTCGTAAATATTTTTTAATTTTGTACCCTATGCGGATAGGAGATTTGAATTTTGGTGAAAAACCGCTCTTCCTGGCCCCTATGGAGGATGTTACAGACGTATCTTTCAGGGTGTTGTGCAAGGAACAGGGGGCCGCTATGGTCTATACCGAGTTCGTCCCGTCCGACGGGCTTATCCGCGACGCCGACAAGGCAATCGCCAAAATGCGCACCCTCGACGAGGAGGCGCCCGTCGGCATCCAGATATACGGTCATATCCCGGAATCCATGGTTGAGGCCGCCCGTATGGCCGACCGTGCCGCAGAAATCGCCGGCGGTCACGGCGCAGACATCATCGACATAAATTTCGGCTGCCCCGTGTCCAAGATAGCAGGCCGCGGCGCCGGCAGCGGAATGATGAGGGAACCCGACAAGATGGTGGCCATCACCAAGGCCGTCGTAGAGGCCGTCAGCAAGCCGGTAACCGTCAAAACCCGCCTTGGCTGGGACGAGAACTCCAAGATTATACCGGAGCTGGCCGAACGCCTTCAGGATGTTGGAATCCAGGCTCTTACGATACATGGCCGCACGCGCCAGCAGATGTATAAGGGCAGCGCGGACTGGACTCTTATCGGGCAGGTCAAGTCCAATCCCCGCATCCATATACCCATCATCGGCAACGGAGATATCACCGACGCCCCCAAGGCCCGCGAGGCTTTTGAGCGCTATGGAGTCGATGCCATAATGATAGGCCGTGCATCCTTCGGTCATCCCTGGATATTCCGCGAGGTGCGTCATTTCCTCGATACGGGCCGGCTGCTTCCGCCGCTTCCGGTAACGGAGCGTGTCGCCCTGGCGAAACGTCACCTGACCCTTTCCCTTCAGTATAAAGGCGAAAAGCGCGGGGTCTTCGAGATGCGCCGTCACCTGAGCTGCTACTTCAAGGGCCTTCCCGAGTTCAGGCAGACCCGTATGCGGCTTGTCACCACGACCGACCCTTCAGAAATCTACTCTCTGCTCGATTATATAGCGGAAAAGTGGGCCGACGTTCCGCTCGAATCCTCCAACGTATATGATATATAAGCTGATACTGACTCTTCGAGACCATCGTTATCGCAACGGCAAGCACTCCTGCAATGCCGACGTACCCACCGTTTGCATTGGCAATATCAGCGTTGGCGGTACCGGAAAGACACCCCACACGGAACTCACTGTACGCCGTCTGCAGGCGCTCGGCAAGTATGGTTCGATCGCCATTCTGTCCCGCGGGTACAAGCGACGCAGCAAAGGTTTCCAGCTGGTGACCGAGAGTTCAACGGCCGATTTTGCCGGAGATGAGCCGCTGCTGCTCAAACGCCGCCTGCCGGAGGTTACGGTAGCGGTCGATAAGGACCGCATCGAGGCATGCGACATCCTTGCGCATCCGGCAAAGGCAGCTTCGCTCAAGAAAAGTACGGTCCCCGATTTCCCTGCTTCAGAAGTCATAGTGCTCGACGACGCCTACCAGTACCGGCGGCTCCGGACCGACCTCGATGTCGTGCTTGTAGATTATTCGCGCCCCGTCACGCATGATTCCCTGCTTCCTGCAGGGCGCCTGCGGGATTTGCGCCGCCGCCTGTACGACGCTGGAATCGTGATAGTTACAAAGTGCCCGTACCTGCTTTCTGATGCCGAAAAGCAGGAGTATGCAGCCATTCTGGGATACGACGGATTCGACGCCGCTTCATGCACCGCCGTCCGACACGGGCGCACGCAGCCGCTCCTCTTCACCGGCATAGAGTACGGCGTTCCGGAACCGGTGTTCCCAGGTGCCGACAAGCGCTATATCTATTCCCATAAGCTTCTGTTGCTTACCGGGATAGCCGATGATTCGCCCCTTCGCAACCATCTTTCATCGTCCTATGCCATCGTGGGGCATCTCAAATTCCCAGACCATCACTGCTTCGGCAAATCCGATATCCGGGCCTTGCAAGCCGAAGTGCGTCATAATCCCACTGCGGCGATATTTACCACGGAAAAAGATGCACAACGCCTGAGGGACATGTCCGATTTTCCTGACAATCTGCGCGAACGACTTTTCTGCGTTCCCATTAAGGCAGTGTTCCAGTCCGAGGAACAGCAAAACCTTTTCGACCAATACCTACATAAGATATGACAATTAAACACATCATTTTACCCGCACTACTGCTTGCGGCGCTGGCTCCTGTCAGAGCGCAGGAAAGCCTGCCCGATTACCTGGACCCTGCTGTCCAGCAAATCAATAGACTGCCCATGAACTCGAGCTTTAGCTCCGATTGCAAGGTTTTGAGTCTCAACGGTATGTGGAAATTCCGCTGGTTCGCCGACTTCGAGAACCGCCTTAGCGGATTCGAGGGAACCAAGGTGGACGACAGCGCCTGGGAAGAAATACCCGTACCTGGAATTTGGGAAATGTACGGCTATGGCGACCCGATCTATACCAACCACCAATACCCCTGGAAGGGCCACTTTGAAAACAATCCCCCGTATGTCCCCATGAAGGACAATCACGTCGGACAGTACCGCCGCCACTTTGCCATCTCTTCCGACGACCTCGGCAAGGAGATAATCCTCAGAATCGGCAGCGCCACTTCCAATGTCCGCGTGTGGGTCAACGGCATCAGCGTCGGTTACAGCGAAGACAGCAAGCTGGAAGCGGCTTTCGATATTACCAAATTCGTAAAGAAAGGCGACAACCTCATAGCGCTGGAGATAATGCGTTGGTGCGACGGAACTTACCTCGAGTGCCAGGACTTCTGGCGTCTTGCCGGCATAGCTCGCGGGGTGCAGATTGACTTCAGGCCCCGAAAAGGCGTGCAAGATGTAAAGGTGAAAGCCGACATGTACGGCGACTTCTGCATCGACGCCACTCTCAGGAAGGGCGCGGACGCGGCCCGCTTCGAGATTTTCGGCCCCGACGGCAAATTCTTCTCCAACGAGATTCCCGTACAGGACGGACACGCTGTTTGGAAAGACAAAATGCCCGGGGCGTTGCTGTGGAGCGCAGAAACGCCCAATCTTTATTCTCTCCGCGTAGTTGCCTTGTCCGGCAGGAAGGCTCAGGAGACGGTGTCGCTCGACTTCGGCTTCCGCACATCGGAAATCAAGGGCGGCCAGCTACTTGTCAACGGCCAGCCGGTCCTCATCAAGGGTGTCAACCGTCACGAAATGAGTCCCGACGGCGCTTACAATGTGACCCGCGAGGAGATGATACGCGATATCAAGCTCATGAAGGAGCTGAATATCAATACTGTACGTACGTGCCACTATCCCAACGACCCGTTCTGGTACGAACTGTGCGACCGCTATGGCCTGTACGTAATCGACGAGGCCGACATAGAGTCCCACGGCATGTACTATGGCGAGAAAACGCTTGCCAAGAATCCTCTTTTCGAGGCCCCTCATCTCACCAGGATGCAGCGTATGGTGTATCGCGACTTCAACCATCCCAGCATCATCATCTGGAGTCTCGGCAACGAGGCCGGCAACGGTCCCAATTTCTATCGCAGTTACGATTGGGTCAAGCAGTTCGATCCCAGCCGCCCGGTGCAGTACGAGCGTGCCGAACTTGACTACAACACCGACATATACTGCCCGATGTACGCCGATTACGATTATTGCGAGAAGTACGCCTCGTCCAACCCTGCCAGGCCGCTGATCCAGTGCGAGTACGCCCATTCGATGGGTAACTCCATGGGCGGTTTCGCCGAATACTGGGACCTCGTACGCAAGTATCCTTCGTTCCAGGGCGGATGTATCTGGGACTTTGTCGACCAGGCCCTCCGCTGGCCCTACGACCCTTCGCAGGGGCGGGTTGACGCAAAAAACGGCGCCGGTCCGCGCACTGCAGTCAAGTCTGACTGGATATATGTCTTCGGCGGCGATTTCAACACCTACGACGGTACCGACGAATCCTTTAACTGCAACGGCATAGTTTCTCCCGACCGCGTACCTCATCCGGGTGCCGAAGAAGTGCGCTATCAGTACCGTTCCATCCTCTGCGGCGCAACTCCCGAGCAGGCAGGCTGTGGCAAAGTGGCGGTGTTCAATGAGAATTTCTTTATCGACCTGTCCCGCTACCGTGCTGACTGGCAGCTGGTTGTCGATGGTGCAGCGGCTCAGTGCGGCTCCCTTCCCATGCCTGCCGTAGCTCCTCAGACTACCGCAGTTCTCGACCTCGGATACTCTTTGCCCGACACTCCCGGTCACGATGTTTCGCTGCTGCTCGACTTCGTGCTTCTGCACGATGACGGCCTGATGCACAGGGGACAGACCGTAGCCCGCGACCAGATAGCTATCCGCCGCGATCTTGTCTGCAAACCTTCAGGACTGCCCGAGGCAGGTGCTCTCATACTCGACGAATCCGGACTTCGCATAGATGTATCCGGCAAGGACTTCAGCGCCAGCTGGGACAAGTCGAGCGGCGCTCTGTGCTCGTACGTTGTACGCGGACGCGAACTTATCAAGCAGCCCCTGATGCCCAGTTTCGGCAGGGCACTCACCGAGAACGACCTCGGAGCGCGCAAGAGGACGGGTCCTATGTGGAAGGCCTGGGCCTATCCCGAATTCAGGCATGAGGGTATCGAGGCGGCGGCGAGCGGCGAAAACGTCATCATAAAGCTCTCGTATCCCCTTGAGTACGCCAACGTGCAGATGTGCTACTGCGTGCAGCCCGACGGCGTGATAAACCTTGATATGAAGCTGTGCGACAACGGCCGTCTGGCACAAGCCCCCGACCTTTTCCGCGTAGGCGTAGAATTCGGCATGCCCGGAGAGTATTCGACAGTTGATTTTTATGGTGAAGGACCTTTCGATACCTATTGCGACCGTCGAACTGCAGCACGTCTGGGTCACTACGTACAGGATGTCTGCAGCCGCTACGATTTTGGTGCCGCACGTCCTCAGGAGCATGGCAACAATGTGGGTATCAGGAGCTACAAACTGCTGGATGCCGACGGCTTCGGCCTCGAACTGACTTCTGAAAAGCCGTTCAGCGCTTCCGCCCTTCCGTTCAGCAGGGCCACGCTCGACCTCGGCAGGGGAGAGTGGCGTCACAGCAGGGAACTCATCCCTCTGATGCATAAGGAAAACAGGTCGCTGGGCTCCACTTTCGTGTGCTGCGACCTGCTGCAGATGGGACTTGGATGCGAAGACTCATGGGGTGCGCTTCCGCGCGATGAGTACATGGTGCATCCGGCCGGATATCAGTTTAAACTGTCATTATCTCCTTCTCTTTAACGGCGACGATATCGTCCACGTTTTTGACCTTCTTGTCGGTCAGCTTCTGGACTTCGTCTTCCGCTTCTTTCTCGACATCCTCAGAAAGGCCCTCATTCTTCTGGGCTTTTTTGAGGAGGTCGAAAGCGTCCCTGCGGGCGTTGCGGATCGTCACCTTGGTGTTCTCTCCTGTGGCCTTTGCTTTCTTGATAAGCTCGCGGCGGCGATCTTCGGTAAGGGCGGGAACGGTGCAGCGGATGATTTCGCCGTTGTTCTGGGGAGTGAAGCCGAGGTTGGCGTCCATGATAGCCTTCTCAATTTTGGGAATCATGTTCTTTTCCCAGGGCTGAAGTGCGAGTGTTTTTGCATCGGGGGCCGAGATTGAAGCAACCTGGTGCACCGGAGTGGGTGAACCGTAATAATCTACCATCAGGCCGTTGAAGATGGAGGGGTTGGCCTTCCCTACGCGGTAGGTCTTGAGGTCTTCCTCAAGGAAGTTCAGGGCGTCCTGCATTTTGGCTTCGGCGCCGCTGACGATTTCTTTTGCTCTGTCTGTTAACATATTGCGATAGATTTTGATGCTGTTTGTTATGCGTGAACTATAGTGCCGACGTTCTCTCCGTCCAAAACGCGGGCCAGGTTGCCCGGCTTTGAGATGTCGAATACCACGATGGGGACGGGGCCTTGTTCGCACAGGGCGTATGCGGTCTGGTCCATGACCTTGAGGTGGTCTGAGAGGGCCTTTGCGAAGCTGAGCTCGCTGTAACGGGTTGCCGTGGGGTCCTTCTCGGGGTCTGCGGTATAGACTCCATCGACGCGGGTGCCCTTGAGCAGGGCCTCCGCACCAAGTTCCAGGGCGCGCAGGGCTGCTCCGGAGTCGGTGGTGAAGAACGGGCTCCCGGTGCCGCCGGCTATGAGGGCTACGCCTCCCTTGTCAAGTACGGCTACGGCATTGTCGCGGTTGTAGTAGCGGGCATGCGGCTCCATGGGTGTCGATGTAAACACTTCTGCGGGGATGCCTTCGCTGCGGATGGCGCAGCTGAGGGCCAGGGAGTTGATGACCGTAGCGAGCATGCCCATACGGTCGCCAGTGACGCGGTCGAAGCCGCTTCCCACTCCCTGCAGGCCGCGGAATATGTTGCCGCCGCCGTTTACTATGGCTATCTGATGGCCGCCACGGACTGCGGTGGCTATTTCTTGTGCAAAGGTGCGGAGGCTTTGTGGATCGAGTCCTTTTCCGGCGGGGCCTCCAAGACTCTCGCCGCTAAGTTTTAATAATACCCTTTTATACATTTCGATGTTGCAACAGCTTCTTAAGTCAGCAGGAACAAAAATATTTGAAAAATATCAAAAATCCAAAAATCACTTGTGGGGATAATGTGGATTCTTGTTATATTTGCAAACTGAAAACTTTTTTTAACTCCTATGTTATCCAAATCTTCAATCGGCAGAAAGTTCATCCAGGCGATAAGCGGTGCTTTCCTCATCCTCTTTCTCCTGCTTCATGGAACTATCAATTTCTTTTCTGTAATTGACACATTTACAGGTAAATACGGTGTTGTAGCCAACGACGATATTCTCTTCAGCGAGGGCGACGGGCTTTTCAAACTGGGCTGCGACTTCATGTCCCTTCCCATAGTCGACATCATGGTCCCCATACTGGTTCTTGGTATCGTCGTGCATATCGGCTACGGATGCTGGCTTACCTTCCAGAATATCCGCGCCCGCGGCGGTGTCAAGCGCTATGAGGTCAGCAGCAAGGCTGCGGCAGATTCCTGGTCAGCACGCAACATGTTCATCCTCGGACTCGTAATCCTTGGCCTGCTGTTCTTCCATCTTTCTCATTTCTGGGCAAAGATGCAGCTTCCCGAGATGTTCGGAATCGGCAATTTCGAGAACAATCCTTACCTGCTGCTCAATGCAACTTTCGGTAAATGGTGGATCCTTCTGATTTACCTCATCTGGTTCGCCGCCATCTGGATGCATCTCGTACACGGTTTCTGGAGCATGTTCCAGACCGTCGGCTGGAACAACCAGACATGGTTCAAGCGCCTCAAGGTCATCGGCATAGTGGTTGCTTCCCTTATTGTTTTCCTCTTCGTTGCATCTGCATGCAACGCCTTCCTGCAGGTCAACGGCCTTATCGGGGCATAATTTCAACCTTATTTATATCCTTTGAGCGCACCCTTCGCGGTGCGCTCTTTTTTTGTGGAATAGCGGGGTACAAAAAAAGAGCTCGATGAGCTCTTGTGTCGGGGTAAAAGGACTCGAACCTTCGACCCTCTGGTCCCAAACCAGATGCGCTAGCCAACTGCGCCACACCCCGAAATGTTGCCGGCGGCCAAAGAGCCTGCCCGGACTATTACGGCGCAAAGTTAAAAATTAAATCTTAAACCTGCGTCAAAATTGAACATAAATGGTTTGTCTGTGCGCAGGGATTTGGGCTGGTTGCCGTGGAAATAATAACGGACGGCGGGATCGAGATAGAGGCTCAGCTTGTCGCCCAGGGGGATATCGACGCCGACGCCGAGTGCCACGGAGAACTGCAGCGCGCCGGCTTTGTCGCTGATTGTCGTGCCGGGGCCGGAGAGGAGCCTGTAGTTGTTTGCCACGCAAACTTCTGCTGAGCCGCCGCCCCAGGCGTACAGATTGAGCAGGCCGTCAGCTGTGCTCAGCAAGTCGTAATATGCGTTGACAGGTATGCCGACATAGTGTACGGCGTGATATATGCCTCCGGTGTAACTGTCTGAGTATGTGCCGTTGAACGTGCGAGTGAGCAGTGAATACTCCAGTCCGGTGCCGAAGGACAGTTTGTCTGAGACGCGCAGCCTGGTGCCAAGGCCGATGGTGAAGGGGACTCCGTAGGTGGACGATCCTGCCTCGGAGATTCCGGCGTCGGGAGAACCCGCTCCCGGAGCCATGCGGCTTATGCCGGTACCGCCGTATTTGATGTTGGAATCGTTGCTGCCAAGACCTCCCTGGGCGTACAGACCGCTGATGCGGACCTTGCGGGAAGGGGCTTCCGAGTTGCTGATGCGTGCCCATTCGGCAGCGTCCTGCTCGGAATATGTTTCTGAAGGAACCTCTTTATTACCAGGCTCTTGTACGGTGCCGGCGGCTTCTGTGGAAGCGTTGCCAGACGCTGCTGTTGCGGGTGCCGCAGGATTGCCGGAATCCGTTGCTGTGGAAGCGTCTGCAAGAAGATTGCGGACAGGCCTTCTGGATTTTGCCTTGGGCGCCGCTGATGCGGAAGGCTCAGCTACGGAGGGCTCCGCCGCATTGAACAGATCTGTGGGAACAGTGTTTTCGTTTGATTGCGGGGCGCTGTCGCCGGATACTTCCTGTGCGACGATATTATCCGGGACAGAGCCGGCCTTGGGGCCGTTCCAGGTAAAGAAAAGACCGACTGCCAGAGCTGCGGCGGCAAAGGCGGGCACTGCCCACTTCCACCATGGGACGACCGGAGCGGCCTTGGCGTCGAGACGCTGCGACACGGCACGCCAGACACGTCGGGGTGCTTTAACCTCGGCGTCCTGTAGCATCGACCGGACTTGCCTGTCGAAATCTTGCCAATTGTCTTGCGTCATAATACTTACTTTTTACCAATCTTTGCCTGCAGCAGTGCACGGGCTCTCAGGAGCTGGGACCTGGATGTCGCTTCCGATATCCCCAGCTGTTCTGCAATCTCTGCGTGGGAGTAACCTTCCACGACGTACATGTTGAACACCGTGCGGAAGCCGGCCGGCAAGTCTGCAATGGCCCTTTCCAATTCTTTGTAGCTGATTTGCTGAATGGCTCCGGGTGCATCGCTGGAGATGTTCCAGGCGGCGTCGACGTCGGTGCTGTCTTTCAGCACGTCGTTTTTCCTGAGGTTCATGAGTGCCGTGTTGACAAAGATCTTTCTGGCCCAGCCCTCGAAGGAACCGTCCCCCGAGTAGGTGTCAAGTTTGGCGAACAGCGTCACGAATCCGTCTTGCAAGACGTCCTCGGCTAATGTGCGGTCCTGAACGTATCTCAGGCATACGGCATACATTTTGCCGGACAGGACGTCGTAGATGGCTTTTTGTGCACGTCTGTCGCCTTCCTTGGCTTTGGCTATCCAGGAATTAAGATGCGATTTGTCGGCAAAAAGTTGCATCAGTCCTCAAAAAAAATCAATACGCGGAGATGACGTGCCGGAAAACCGGCGCCTAAACTCCGAATCAATTTGCGAAAATAGGCAAAAAATCAATATTTTTGTAACGCGATGAGAAAACTCCTGTTCAGTTTGTTCCTTTCCGCCTTCATCCTGCCGCTTTCCGCAGCGGCCCAGGGCACTGTCTGTCGGGCGTCCGGCTTTGCCGCCGAGGCAATTCCCGACGCGGAGCGCAACCCTGACGCCATCGCGCTGGAGAACGCCCTCCTGGATGCTGTATGTCTCATAGATTCCGGCGATTATACCTCTGCCGGCTCCATCCTCGATTCGCTCGACCGCTGTTGTCCGCAGGATGCCGCCGTCCAGTACTACCTGGGTCTGTGCAGCTACATGTCCAGGGACATTCCCGCTACGGCACGGCATTTCGAAAAGGCGGCGGCACTTGATACCGCCAACATCTGGTACCGGGAGACCCTCGCCAATCTCTACATCAACATGGGCGAAGCCGCGAAAGCAGGCGAACTCTTTGAAAAGCTGTCAGTCGAAGATCCGGCGCGCTTCCGTAATGCCTACACGCTGGCCCTCATGGCCGACGCTTACCGTTTCAAACGCGATTACGACTCCTTTTTCGAGACTCTTACCGAACTGGTGAACGACGAGCAGGCCGACGACGAAATGAAGTACCGGGCCATCATGGGAGCCCTCGGAGGTTTCGACCGCAACACGTTCAACGACATCCTTCCGAGGATAGACTCTCTCATGCAGCGCTATACCGAGGCGGAGCCTTCCAGCGTGCACGCACACGAGCTGCGGATGGAAACCGCCGCCACCCTGGGAAACGACGAGGTGGTCATAGAGCAATGCAACACCCTGATGCAGCTCCAGCCTTCGGATACCACGGCCTTACTTACCAGCCTGTCGGTCATCGGCGACACGTACTACAAGGCAGGCCAGACACGCAAGGCGTTCAAAACCTACGAGAAAGCCCTCAAACTCAAGCCCGACTACAGTCCGGTCCTCAACAATTACGCATACTTCCTCAGCCAGAAGAAGAGATGCTTGCGCAAGGCCGAAAAGATGAGCCGGATAACGGTTGAGCAAAACCCCGACAACGCCACCTACCTCGACACCTACGGCTGGATATTGTTCCTTCGCGGCAAAGCCGCCGAGGCCAAACCCTACTTCAAGCATGCGATGCTGTACGGCGGCAAGGACAGCGCCGTAGTGCTGATGCATTACTCACTGGTCCTCAAGGCGCTGGGCGAGAACGACCTGGCTACGTACTACAAAAACCTGGCAGATAGCAAATCCAACAAATGACAAGTCTCAGACATTTCTTCGGCGTGGCGGCAGCCCTGACCCTTGCGCTTTTGTGCACCGCTCCCTGCGGGGCCCAGAACCTGTCCCGCACCCGTGACCGCAAGGCCCGCCTGGAAAGGGATATAAAGACCCTCGAAAAGCAGCTCGGCGCAACCAGACAAAAGGAGAATACCGCAGCAAGCCAGCTGAACCTGCTGAGGGCTCAGACGTCGGCCCGCCGCGAACTGCTGAACGAAAGCGAGCGCGAACTGGGCATCCTGTCAGACAGCGTAAACTTCTGCCGTCGCCGCATTGATACCCTGTCGGCGAGAGTCGATACGCTCAGCGGACGTTACGCACGTCTGCTCAAGACCGCATATAAGAACCGCGACACCCGTGTGTGGTATATGTATATCCTTGCCAGTGAAGACATTGGCCAGGGCGTGCGGCGCTACGGATACCTGCGCCGCCTCTCCCGTGAGCTCAACCGGGAGGGCATGCAGCTGAAGCAGGAGCGCGACACCCTCGAGGTGGTACGGGAACGGCTCGAAAAACTCCAGGCCGACGTGCGTGCCGTACGCGATTCCCGCGCTTCCGAAGTGGAGAAGCTGCATCGGGAAGAGGAACGCTCCCGCAGTCTCGTGAGCCAGCTGCAGAGCGACAGCAAGAAGTATATGAGCCAGCTGAACTCCAAACGCAAGGAGGTGGAGGCTCTCAACCGGGAGATAGAGAGGCTGATAGCTGCCGAAATGGACAAATCCCAAAAAGGTTCCGGCGGCAAGACGGCAGGCGGCAAGAAGACATCTACGAAAATCGACAGCGCCCTTTCAAAAGAATTCTCGGCCAACCAGGGCAAACTGCCATGGCCGGCGGAGGGTCGCGTCGTAAGCCACTTCGGGCGCAATCCGCACCCGGTTTACACCAAACTCGAGATGCCCTTCAACAACGGCGTAGGCCTTGCCGTCGAACCCGACGCCCCCGTTCGGGCCGTGTTCAACGGTACGGTGAAGCAGATCGTGATGATACCGGGCTACAATCAGTGCATACTGGTGCAGCATGGTGAGTATTTCACATTCTACTGCAAACTGGGCTCCGTCGCCGTAAAATCCGGAGACAAAGTCAAGACAGGCCAGGTCATAGGACACGTGGCCACGATGGGGGACGAGACGCAGCTGCATTTCCAGCTCTGGAAGGGCAAGGACCCCCAGAATCCGGAAAAATGGCTTAAAAGGTAGATAGCGCTAATCTTCTCCGCAGACCCAGACCAGCACGTGGCGGTCGAAGGTCATGTACTGGAGACTGAGTTCCTGCTCGTATCCGTCTTTGCCCACGAAGGTCGCATCCAGCTCACCTTCTTCGCGGGGGCGGACGTCTTCTATCTCAATCTGCTCGGCAAAATCGACGTTGTACTGCGACATTTTCTTGTACACCGCCTCCTTGGCGCACCAGTAGATGGCCAGCTGCGTGCGGCGGTCGACTTCGTCGTCGTCGAGTTCTTCGATTTCCTCTTCCGACAGGGCTTTCTTCTCGACTGCGGAGAAGTCGCGGTCGAGAGATTCGCAGTCGATTCCCACCTCATCCACGTCATTGAGTATGATTGCGACGTATTTGTCGGTGTGGGTGATACTGATGTTGATTGCGTTGTTCTCGATGTAGGGTTTGCCGTTGTCGTGATGGCTCAGGTAAACCTTTTCTTCGAACATTACGTCGAGAAGGGCGCGTACGGCGAGCTTCTGCTTGCGTACGGATTCGCTTTTGATATATGAAATTTCCTCCAGTTCGTCTGAGGGGATGGACGTGAGGGCTCTGAGCTGCTCCTCAGTTTCGCTTATTTGCCAGACGCCTATGCGCGAGTGATAGTCGTCGTCGAGATCTTTTTGTAGATATAGTGCCATAAACAATTATAACATGGCAAATATAATGATAATTTTTATTATACAAGAAAATTTGTAAATTTGGGCCGCGAAAGACATATCATCTATAATATGAAATATCTCACAAACGAAAAACTTACCATTGTCGGCGCCGGCGGAATGATCGGCTCCAACATGGCCCAGACCGCCCTTATGCTCGGTCTTACTCCCAACATCTGCCTTTACGATATCTATGAGCCTGGCGTTCACGGTGTTGCAGAAGAGATTTATCACTGCGCATTCGAGGGCGCAAACGTTACCTGGACAGTTGATCCCGAGGTCGCGTTCAAAGATGCCAAATACATCATCTCTTCCGGAGGAGCACCCCGCAAGGAAGGCATGACCCGCGAAGACCTTCTCAAAGGCAACTGCAAGATTGCCGCAGAGTTCGGCGACTACATCCGCAAGTACTGCCCCGACGTCAAGCATGTCGTGGTCATCTTCAATCCCGCCGACGTAACGGCCCTCACCGCCCTCATCCATTCCGGTCTCAAGCCCAACCAGCTTACTTCTCTCGCCGCACTCGACAGCACCCGTCTCCAGGAGGCCCTTGCAGCCGAATTCGGTGTACAGCAGTGCAAGGTTACCGGAGCCCGCACTTACGGCGGACACGGCGAGGCAATGGCGGTATTCGCCAGCAAGGCCCTTATCGACGGCGAGCCTCTCAGCAGCAAGAACCTGAGCGCCGAGCGCTGGGCCGAAATCAAGCATGCCACCATCCAGGGCGGTTCCAACATCATCAAGCTCCGTGGCCGCAGCTCCTTCCAGAGCCCCGCATACCAGGCTGTCAAGATGATTGAGGCCGCAATGGGCGGAGCAGAGTTCCACTGGCCTGCAGGCTGCTACGTCAACGCTCCCGAACTCGGTTTCACCAACGTCATGATGGCGATGCCCACCGTAATCGACAAAGACGGCGTGCGTTATACCGCTCCCGAGGGCACTGCCACCGAAATGGCCGACCTCAAGGCCTCCTACGAGCACCTCTGCAAGATGCGCGACGAGATCATCTCTCTCGGCATCGTCCCCGCAGTTGCTGACTGGAAGAGCGAAAATCCCAACCTGTGATAATCCAGGCCCACGGTATCCGCAAAAGTTTCGGCTCCCTTCAGGTTTTGAAGGGAGTCGATTTGGAAGTAGCGCCCGCCGAAGTGCTGGCAGTCACCGGCGCCTCCGGAGCGGGCAAAACCACCCTCCTTCAGATTCTCGGGACCCTTATGTCTCCCGACAGCGGTACGCTTGAGATAGACGGCACCATGCTCTTCGACGGCACTTCCCGTTCCCTCAAGGGTGACGCCCTTGCGGCTTTCCGCGGGCGCCGTATCGGCTTCGTCTTCCAGGCGCATCACCTTCTGCCTGAGTTTACGGCGCTCGAGAACGTGCAGATTCCGGCACTCATCGCCGGTCGCAGCATGTCCGACTCCAAAGCGGACGCCCTGCGCCTTCTCGACCTCGTCGGACTCGGTTCCCGTGCATCACACAAGCCCTCCGAACTCTCCGGCGGCGAGCAGCAGAGGGTGGCGATTGCCAGGGCCCTTGTCAACAAGCCCGCCGTACTCTTTGCCGACGAGCCCACCGGCAATCTCGATTCCGTCACCAAGCAAGAAATCCACAAGCTCCTCTTCGGCGTGCGCGACAGCCTCGGTCAGACGCTCGTCATCGTCACCCACGATCCTTCGCTCGCCGCCATCTGCGACCGGAGCCTGGAGATGAAAGACGGACAGTTCGTATGAACATCCGGGAGAAAATAGAACTTCTCCCTCACAGTCCCGGCGTTTACCGTTACTACGACGACAAGGGGACGGTAATATATGTAGGCAAAGCCAAAGACCTGTTCAAGCGCGTCCACCAGTATTTCGTGCCGCCTGAGCGCCTGAACGTCAAGACCCGCATCCTGGTAGGCAAGATAGCCGACGTACAGTATTCCGTGGTCGGATCCGAGGCCGACGCCCTTCTGCTCGAGAACAACCTCATCAAGCAGTACAAGCCCCGCTACAATATCTTGCTGAAAGACAGCAAGACTTATCCCTGGATATGCGTTACCCGAGAACCGTTCCCCAGGGTTTACCTCACCCGCCGCGTGGAGCAGAACGGCTCGCGCTATTTCGGGCCCTACAGTTCTGTGATGCACGCTAGGAGCCTTCTGGAATTCTTCGGCTCGAGCTACAAGCTGCGCACCTGCCGTCACAAGATCGATTCCGACGTCATCCTCAGGGGAAAGATACGTCCGTGCCTGGACTGGCATATCGGACGTTGCGCCGGATGCTGCGCCGGCAAGGTATCGCAGGAGGAATACAACGGCTGGATAGAAGAAATCATCCATCTGCTGCGTGGCGGGGTGACCGAGATTATCGGCAAGTACCGCAAGGCTATGGCCGATGCCGCCGACAGGCTCGACTTCGAGAGCGCGCAGTACTGCAAAGACCGCGTGGACGCTCTTCAGAAGCATTACGCCAAGTCCATCATTACCTCCGACCGCGACCGCGACCTGGACGTCTTCGCCCTGGTTTTCGACGCCTCCGATGCCTTCGGAGCCTTCCTGCGGGTCAGAGGCGGCGCCATCATCCAGAGTCTCAACCTGGGCTTCAAAATGCAGATCGAGGAGGAACAGTCTTCGGTGCTCAGTACCTTCATCGCCGAAATAGAATCCAAATTCGGGGAGCTCGCAAAGGAGCTGGTGGTGCCGTTCCTGCCCGATGTCGAGATCGACGGGGTGACGTTCAACATTCCGGCGCGCGGCGACAAGCTGTCCCTGCTGCAGCTTGCGACGAAGAACGCCCGCGAACTGCAGTTCAACACCATCAAACAGCGCGAGCATACCAATCCCGACGAATTCCGTCAAGGCGTCATGGAGGAACTGCAGAAGGCCCTCGGAATGAAGGAGCTGCCTCGCCATATTGAATGTTTCGACAATTCCAACCTGCAGGGAACCAATCCGGTAGCGTCGTGCGTCGTATTCCGTGACGCCGAACCCAGCAAGAAAGATTACCGCAGGTTCAAGGTAAAGACCGTCATCGGCGCCAACGACTACGCCTCGATGAAAGAAATAGTCAACCGCCGTTACTCCCGCATGCTCGAAGAAGCTCCGGACGACCTGCCGCAGCTCGTTGTCATCGACGGCGGCGCCGGACAGCTCAACTTCGCATGGCAGGCTATCTGCGAACTCGGCCTGCAGGACCGCATGTTCGTGTGCGGCCTTGCCAAAAGGCTTGAGGAGGTTATCAGGGTAGGGGATCCATATCCTTTGTTCATCGACCGCAACTCGCAAGCACTGAAGCTCTTGCAGCGTGCCCGCGACGAGGCGCACCGCTTCGGCATAACCTTCCACCGTTCGCTGCGAAGCAAGGCGGCCGTACACAGCACCCTGCGTGACATCCCCGGGGTGGGGCCGCGTACGGAGGAGCGACTGCTGATGCATTTCGGCTCCGTGGCACGGCTCGCAGCCGCTTCTGAAGCGGATGTCGCCGCCCTTGTGGGGCCCGCTCTCGCCCAAAAAATCAGGGCGAATCTGCACGAAAACGCTTCTGATTCGGAATAATACCCTATATTTGAAACCGTTAAACGACAGACTATGTTCGAAACGGATTCAAAAAGTGCTATTCAGCACCGACGGCCTGATGCACAACGACATTTTCGTCAATTAAGGACCGGGTTGCAAATCCGAATAATTATAGCTACCTTTGTCCGCTGTGTTTGAAACGAAGTACTAATTAAATAAACCAAATATTTGTTATGGAATACCAAGAAATCGTAAAAAAGGTTCAGGACATTATCGTCGACAAGCTCGGCGTAGAGCCCTCCGAGGTTACTGAAACCGCCAATTTCACCAACGACCTTGGTGCCGACTCCCTCGACACCGTAGAACTCCTCATGGAATTCGAGCGTGTTTTCGGAATCAAGATCCCCGATGAGGAAACCGCCTCTATCGCCACCGTCAAGGACGCCTGCGACAAAGTCGCCGAGAAACTCGCCGAGTAATTTCCAGGCAAACCTCAAAATGACAATCCAAGAGTGACCGTGAGGCCACTCTTTTTTTTTGTGTTAACGGGGATGTTCCAAGATAATATGAACAAAAAAAACCTGGCCAAAATGACCAGGTATTATGGGGTGGAGATAGTCGGATTCGAACCGGCGACCTTCTGAATGCAAATCAGACGCTCTACCAACTGAGCTATACCCCCAGTTAGTAAAAAAAAGTAGGCCCGCGCGGAGTTGAACCGCGGACCTCCACATTATCAGTGTGGCGCTCTAACCAACTGAGCTACGAGCCTATATATATTGAAAAAGATAAGTACAAGACACATGTTGAAAACTAGTCCAGTGCCTTGAACCGCGAGAGCCGAA
>CAMNHL010000009.1:0-70820 GCA_946539455.1 uncultured Bacteroidales bacterium | reverse complement strand
CCTTCTCCGCTATACGAAGACATTTTGCAAACTGGCGTCGCAGTCTGATTTGACATTCCCAAATAAGTATCCCATATTTGCAACGGCGTTCATTGACAATGTTGCAAGCTATTGATTCATAGATGGGAAACTGGCCGTGTCTACAAAATGTCTACTCGATTTTCGATAAGAATTTATCCCTTTTCCCCCTCGCCGCTTCGCGTCGGTCCCCCAGGGGACATGCCGATTCCGCTTCGCTTCATCGGGTGCCTCCCGGTCGTCGCATCGCTCCTCCCTCCCGGCACGGCGGCTGATGCCGCCTTCGGCCCTTCGGGCCTCAAAAGCCACCTTATCAAGGGATGTCGGAGGGCGCAGCCCGACGAAATCCCGGGAGGCGGAGGGGTTACTTTTGGCCGGTAATGGTCTCGAAATTATTCAGAGCCTCTTTTCTCAAGAGTTCAACCAGCGGCAGATGCCTGTCTCTGACAAGGAAATGAGCATACATTTCAAGCTGCGGCTCCTGTGACCTCAATATACGCTTTTTCGCGGTACCGTTGAAACAGTAATTTAAAAAGAAAATTCCGATACTCATGAGAAGGATTATCTCTTCCCGTTCTATGATGTGGAATCCTATGTTCCAAAAAAAAGATTGTTAATCAATGGATTAGCAATCTCTTTTTGATTTTACGCATAAAACGTACACAGTTTTTTCTATTTCATAGCATGAAACAAGGCCAAACTGAGTGCGCTCTTGGGAGCTTCAGCCTAATACACAAAAGCAGCCCGCACAAAGCGATATGTCGATGTTTGATCCTTATATCCTTCATAAACATCCCAGTATATAGATGTAGATGTAGATAAATAGAAAGCATAAACCTGGTAAGTGGGACTATCAGAGACAGATTCTGAACTTGTCCAGTAACCATCTTCATTTTGAGCGTAATCGTGCTTCAAGTTAAAGTCCATTTTGTCGAAAAAATCATATTTGTTGGTGATAGAGGTACCCTCCCCTCCCACCAAGCGCTTGAACTGCATACCAGCCGGCAAGAACCAGTGGCTGGCGCCTTCAGGCCGCTCGGCACCATAGTTCCAAGCGACATAGGCAGCCGGATGCGCGTCAAAACCATAATCCTGAAGAATATTGGTATTGTCGTATCCATAATCGTCGTTATAAGGATAATAAGGATAATCATAAGGATTTATTTTATGACGACCTACCGCTATATCCCGATAAACATCTCTATGGCCCCAGATAAAATTGTCGGTTCCTCCGTAGGAGACATCCGATGACGCCAGGACAAAAATCCGGCTGTCGGGGAAATCATGATCGACAGCGCTGGAAGAGACATAGGCTATGTATCCGATCCTGGCTTCTGGATTTTCGCCTTTGGGGGCGATGTTGCCGCTGGGATAAACTTCCCATCCCACGTATTTGCGGCAGTCCGTACCCTTGTTGATCCGGCTTTTGATGCGAGAAAGGGATAACGGATTGGCTGATGCATCAGAGGTAAAGTATTCCCCCTTTTTCAGCGGCATCTGGGCAGATATCTCGTAGTAGGCAGCCGTTCCCTGTTCAGACGCATTTATGACGAAAGGGGTCCAGTCGTCTTCGACGCAAGGCATGGCCACAAAAAAGACATCGGTCGGAGTGGAAGGAGTGATTGTGCAGGTCTCTCCCGCGAATTGCAAGATAAGTTTCTTTGCGACAAGCGTTGTACCGCCATCTTTGTGGAAGAGTTGGAGGCGCACAATGGCCTGCTGGCTCTCAAAGTCAGCATCAGTTGCAGTGACCGTCGTCCCGCTTACAGTCGCGGTAACCGTGGCCAGCGCATAATCGCAGACCTTGTCGATACTCGTTGACGTCCCTGTGAGCGTCCCGTTCTGAGCGGTGTAATCCGGACTTTGATATTTGAGAAGAAGGGTTTCTCCGTTTTCCGGGACCGTGTCAAGCTCCCCTGTGAAGGTCGTGGAGGCCGCGCCACCGCTTTCTGCTGAAAGCGTTCCGTACTTAGTTGTAGTACCGTCTGCGGTCCAGACCTCAATTATATCGCCCTCCGTCCAGGTGGCCGTGACGGAAGAACTTCCCAGCGCCAACGCCTTTGTCGCCACTTTTGCGGCGTCAACTTTCATCGTATATACTACGGGCGCCTCCGGAGAGTCAATCGGTAAATCGGGTTCTGTCTTTTTGCATGAAACTAATACCGCTGCAGCCAACGACATTGCTGCACAGCAAAATGCTGAAATATACCTTTTCATAACTTCTTTGCCCGGTTTAGTCGTCAGAATCCATCACTCCATAGTGACCGCCATAAGAATAATCACTGCGGTTCCCCGTCTGCTGAGGGTCTCCGCTTGCACATATCAATTTCCTCTGCATTACTGTTATCACAGTGCATCCAGGAAGGGTATAAGTTTGTTTTTCCTTCATAATATTACACTACTAACTAATGCTGCAAAAATAATATTTTTTTTCGCAAAAGTGTCATATTTCTTCTACCGGCTTCAATCTGCGCCGCCACACATCATTTCCATGGAAGTGTATTGAGCTTTCATTCCCAACGCCTCATAGAAAGCTTTGGCTCCAGGGTTACATTCCCATACGTGCAGGGTAATATTGTGGCAGCCCTGCTCTTTTGCAAAGGCTGCCGCAGTAATTCGTTGACCGCTTCAAGTTCTCCGGGACACGCTCTCCTGATGGGGCCGCCGCTCATGCCTTGTTGAACTTTTCCTTGCCTCCAAAAGCGAAAGGCCGGGTGCAGGATCCGTCTTTTCCGAACTTAACAGCAACAATTATCATGAAGAGCTTTTATTTTTCGGAAATGATATGAATATCCCTCTGAGGGAAAGGTATGGAGATGCCGGCCCGGTCGAGTGCTTCGTAAATCACTTCTTTGGCCCGGTCCACGTAGGCTATACGCTCAGCGACAAGGACATACTGTTTGACAGCCAGGTCCACGCTGCTGTCTCCGAATCCCTCGAAAGCCACATAAACTCCCTTTTCGGGATTGACGACCTCGCGCCCGTAATTGTCGCGGGTACGCATGTCCTGCATGGCCTCGACTATGACCTCGCGCGCTTTCTGCACATCAGTGCCATAGCTCACTCCCACGATAATCTTGACGAACTCGTAGGAATTGTTGCGTGTGAGGTTGCTGAAGTTCTTGCCGAACAATGTGGCGTTCAGGAACGACTGCACGGCGCCGTCGATAGTCTCGATTTCGGTGCTCTGGTAACTGATTTTCGTCACTTTTCCGCGCACACCGTCACATATAATCCAGTCGCCGACCCTCAAACGGCCCGACATGAGCTGAAGCCCGTATATGAAGTTGTTGAGCACGTCCTTGAGAGCGATACCGATACCGGCCGACAGACCGCCGGCGATGACGGTGAGCGAAGATGTAGGCAGCTTGACCATCAGCACTATTACGACGATGTACACGAACCACACAAGGGTGCTTATGACGCTCTTGCCAAGTGAAAAGTTGATCTCGTTCTTGCGTACCACCTTGCGCCCGGAAGCCCTGAGGAAAGTCGCATAGCGGACTACCTGGAATATGGAATACAAAGCGTAGTTGGCATACTTGAACACGAAGAACAGGCTGATTATGGTAACGATGCTGCTGAAAGAGAGCCGCAGCGCCGGAAGTCCCTCGGCATTCGTAAGGTTGACGAAAGGATAGGTGTATATCTTCTCGTAGATGTCGGTAAAATCGAAGACTCCGAGGGCGAACTTGATGCACAGGGGAATCGAGACGACGGTGAGCACCGGAACTGCGACATTCTTGAGAAAATCATACAGCCAGGTGGCTCCGAAAAGCAGATTGTCTTTTTCCGAGGCGCTCACATAAGTCAGCCTCCGCTTGTGTTCCTCGATGCGCGCCGGCAGGTATTTCTCGCGGAATTCCTGCAGCAGGAAGGCGATGGTCGCTATGGTATGTATAGTGGCCATCTGGAAGAACCACCATATCATGATCAGCAGGCCGAAGAAGACATAGCCGATGAACGAGACGACAAGCGAAGCGGTGAAAACCGTAAACGTCATCCAGCCGAAAAGGCGGTCTATCCCCGGCACGCGCCCGCCGTACTTCAGGCATGCGACCAGTTGCCAGATGGTAAACAGCAGAAGGATCAAGGGGAACAGCAGGTTCATCATCGCATTGGGCATGAAGATGATGCGCATGCCGATAACCACTATGGCCGCGAGCAGCATGGGCCTGTAGAGCTTGAGCCCCACGCGCATGTGATTGGGCTTGAGCCTGATAAGCAAGGCTGCGATGACCGCAGCAAGCAGCCAGAGGTAAGTGCCGACCAGTTCCGATGCAGAGCCCACGAAGTTGCTTGACTTGTGGGGCAGCAGCATGAGGAGGGCGTTGATGATGACGGAAACAAGCAATATGTACCCCGGCAGTTTCTCCTTCGACACCTTCTCCGCGATAGGTTTGAATATGGCGTATGCCAGGCGGAAGAGGAGGGTGACAACCAGGATGATCGCCATCAGAAGCAGCAGCTGGATAATGAGGAACTTGAGAAGGAGCGGACCTCTGGCGGGGCTGTTGAAGGTTACATCTTCTGCCTTGACCCCTTTGGCCAAGCTCAGGTCGTACTTTTCGCTGAAGCCGCTCCAGGCACTCTTCCAATAGCGTCCGAATCCCTTTAATATACTCGTATAAGGAGTCTGTCCTTCGACGAAAATCCTCTCCTGCAGCTGCTGGTAACGGTCCTGGGAGTAATCATAAGACTCCTTGAGGCGGAGGAAAGCCCTCTGGTAATGGGTGCTGTCCTGTATTACGCGCGACTTGTTATGGGCGCTCAGCTTAAGCAGCTCCGTGGCATAATACACACAGGAATCGCGGTCCAGGGCCTCTTCTTCGCTCAGGCGGAAAGCCCGGAAGCGCCCCGTCGTATCAGCCTTCACCCTGGCCTCGAAGGCCCTTTTGAGGCGGTCGATTTCACGGCGGGACAGGCCCGCGTAACGGGCCGATACCCTGGCCTCTTCCAGACTGTCGATCTGCCGGTTGCGATAGGTCAGGCTGTCGGGAAGGTCCTTGATGGAAATAATCTCCGGGGGTATGCGGCGAAGGGATTCAAGCAGCCTGGCGTAACGGTCGATGTCCCAGTCGAGTCTGCCGACTATGCGGTCGTACGGCATGCGGTTGGTAGTAAACGACTCGTATTCCTTGGTCACCGACTGCAGGGCATAAGTAAGGTCAAGCGTGTATTCCTGCTTCTGGGAATACAGGAGTACGGCCAGTTCGTTGCACTTTTTAATCGTTGCGACCATCTCGCGACGCTGGTTGCGATACTGCTGGTCGAACATCTTGCTGGCCGCCACCCGCTTGCTATAGTCCTTCCTGAGGTCTTCGTGCAAAGCGCTTAGGGTATGGCCAAGGTCGTTCTCGTTTATAGGCTCCTGGGCGCGCAAAGGAGCGCACAGCAACGCCACGAGAAGCAGCGCCTGTGCATATTTTAATCTGCCAATCACTGATTTACTCTTTAGATTCGGGCAATTTCTTGCTGTCGTCGGAAGTAAAAAACTTCCAATGGAAGAGGATGAGATAGAACGCTCCGACGGTAACGCAGGAGTCTGCAAAATTGAATACCGGGCTGAAGAACACCACCTCCCCTGCTGCATTGTGTATCAGCGGGAAATAGAACATGTCAACGACCCGGCCGAACATGAAGGGGGCATAGTCCCATATAAGACCGTAGAACAGACAGTCTATTATGTTGCCGAAAGCTCCGGCGGTGATGAGCGTCAGTCCGACCAGCACGCCCGCAGGAGTCTTGCCCTTGCGGCACAGGGACGAAATCCACCATATCAGCGCGCCGCAAAGCACGATGCGGAACAGCGACAGGGCGAATTTGCCCACGGCGCCGCCGAACTTCATCCCGAAGGCAAAGCCCTCGTTTTCGACGAAGCACAGGCGGAACCAGTCGCCCAGCACATAAATCTGCTGTCCGAGCGTCATGTTGGTCTTGACCAGGTACTTGATTACCTGGTCAATGACCACTAGAATGACGCCCAGGATTATCAGCCTGGCTCCCTTTGATATTTTCATTTCTTGCCCTGCTTGGCAAGCATTTCCTTGGCCTCAACGGTAAGCGTGGCATGAGGGACGAGCCTCAGGCGCTCCTTGGGTATGAGCTTGCCGGTTACACGGCAGATGCCGTATGTTTTGTTCTCGATTCGCACGAGTGCAGCCTCGAGATTCTGGATGAACTTGTACTGACGCTGAGCCAGCTGGCTTGCCTCCTCCTTGGAGAGCTGGTTGGCTCCATCGTCCTCGACGGTCTTGAAAGACGGGGAGGTATCCTCGATATCGTTGGACCCGTTGTGCATAATAACCTGACGGAGGGTATCATACTCGGTGCGGGCCTTGGTGAGCATATCTTCGATAATTCCCTTGAACTCAGCAAGCTCTTCGTCGGAATAGCGTGTTTTAGTTTCTTCAGTCATAATTATATGCGATTTAGTTTGATTCGTATCTGAGACTCTTCCCAAGCTACGGTCGCAGCTTCTTCGGGAGCCTCGGCGAGTGGCCGCAGGACCAGGCTCTTGGAGAGAGTCTGGGAGGCTACGTACAGTCCATGGGCTGCGAGTGCCTTGTTGATGCTTTCGTAGGCGGCTCCGTCGGCATAGATGAAGGTCTCTATGCGGTCTGTCAGCGAGAAGCCGCTGTCCTTGCGAAGGTTCTGGATAGGGTGGATGAGTTCCCTTGCCGCTCCTTCGAGTATGAGCTCGGGAGTCTGGATTATGTCGAGCGCGACGGTAAGAGTACCCTCTGTAGCAACGAGCCATCCGGGCATGTCTTCGGAGGATATTTCGTAGTCTCCGGGATGCAGTACGACGCTGCCGGAAGGAAGCTCGAGCACATACTCTTCGCTGCGCTCGATTTCCGATATGACATCCTGTCCGAGTGAAGGGAACGCTGCTGCTATCTCCTTCATCCGCCCGCCGTAAATCTTGCCGAGAGTCTTGAAGTTGGGCTTGATCTTCTTGGTGATGATGCCGGTAGTATCGTGCAGGAACTCAAGTTTCTTGACGTTCACCTCTGTGAGGAATATCTCGCGCACCTTTTCGATGTGCTCGCGGACGCCCTCGTCGAGTACGGGGACAAGCACCTTCGCAAGGGGCTTACGGACGTTGATGCCGACCTTCTTTCGAAGTGCCAGTACCATGCTGGAAGCCTTCTGGGCAAAGGACATGCTCTCTTCCAGGCCGCCGTCTATGAGCGAAGGGTCGCTCTGGGGCATTGGCTCGAAGTGCACCGATTCACTGCCCGGTACGAGGTCGAGCCAGAGACGTTCCATGTAGAAAGGAGCGATGGGTGCGCCCATCAGCGCCACGCCCTTGAGAACCTCGTACAGGGTCTGGTAGGCCGCAAGCTTGTCGTCGGGCATGCCGGAGCCCCAGAGGCGCTTCTTGTTCAGACGTATATACCAGTTGCTGAGGTCGTCGCACACGAAATCCTGTATCAGACGGCCGGCAAGCGTGATATCGTAATCTTCGTACGCATCATGTACGCGTGCGGCGAGGGTATTGAGCTTGGAAATGATCCAACGGTCGAACAGCGGACGCTCTGCGTAAGGGACTGCGGCGGTTTCGGGGTCGAAGCCGTCTAGATTGGCATACAGGGCGAACACTGAATAGGAGTTGTAGAGGGTGCCGAAGAACTTGCGGCGCACTTCTTCCACTCCGGCCTCGTCGAACTTGAGGTTGTCCCAGGGCTGGGAATTGGTCATCATGTACCAGCGGAGGGCGTCGGGACCGTATTTGTCGATGGCGGCGAAAGGATCCACGGCGTTGCCAAGCCGCTTGGACATCTTCTCCCCCTTCTTGTCGAGCACGAGGCCGTTGGAAACCACGCGGCGGAAAGCCGGAGTGCCGCTGACCATGGTGTGGATGGCATGAAGGGTGTAGAACCAGCCGCGGGTCTGATCGACGCCCTCAGCTATAAAGTCGGCCGTGGCGCCGAAATCGGGAGTCCCCATGCCACGGAGCCCGGTCTGGGCATAGGGCATGGCGCCGGAGTCGAACCAGACGTCGATGAGGTCCTTCTCGCGCTGCATGGGACGGCCCTTGGGAGATACGAGGATGATGTCATCGACGTAAGGACGGTGAAGGTCGATACGGTCGTAATTCTCCTTGCTCATGTCGGAGGGGTCGAAGCCTGCATCCGCGAGGGGGTTGGACTTCATGAAACCGGCCTCTACGCTCTTCTGTATCGCGTCCCAGAGTTCGCGCACGCTGCCGATGCACACTTCTTCCTTGCCGTCTTCGGTGCGCCAGATGGGAAGGGGCGTGCCCCAGTAACGGCTGCGGCTGAGGTTCCAGTCCTGAATATTTTCGAGCCACTTGCCGAAGCGTCCGCTACCGGTGGACTCGGGTTTCCAGGTGATGGAATCGTTGAGAGCCATCATCTGCTCGCGTACGGCGCTGGCGCGGATGAACCAGCTGTCGAGCGGATAATAAAGGACAGGCTTGTCGGTACGCCAGCAATGCGGATATGAGTGGACGTGCTTCTCGATGCGGAATGCCTTGCCGGCAGCCTTGAGCATTACACAGATGTCCACGTCGAGCGTGGGAGCGTCGGCGGGCAGGGAGTCGTCGTATGCGTTCTTGACGTAACGTCCGGCCCACTGGGAATATTCGGGGCTGACGCACTCGGCGGCATACCCGGGATCGAGGTCCTCCAGCCGGCAGAAACGGCCCTTGAGGTCAACCTGCGCCTGAGGGTCTCCATTGATGTCGATGACCTGCATGGCAGGGACTCCTGCGGCACGGGCGACACGGGCGTCGTCGGCACCGAAGGTAGGCGCGATGTGAACGATGCCGGTACCGTCCTCGGTGGTTACGTAATCGCCGGGGATGACCCGGAACGCACCGGCGCCCGGCTTGAACCAGGGGATGAGCTGCTCATACTCCATGCCCACAAGCTCGCGGCCCTTGATGGTGCCGGGAAGGACTTCATAGGCGATCTTGTCGCTGAACCAGGCGGATACGAGGTCTTTTGCGAGGATGTATGTAGCAGGGGTGCCGGTATAGGGATTGGTGCTGCGCACCTTTACGTAGTCGATGTCGGGGCCGACGCAGAGCGCTGTATTGGACGGGAGGGTCCAGGGAGTCGTGGTCCAGGCCAGGAAGTAGAGGTCGTCCTCGCCCTTAGCCTTGAACTGCGCGCAGACGGTGGTGTCCTTTACGTCGCGGTAGCATCCGGGCTGGTTGAGCTCATGGGTGCTGAGGCCCGTACCGGCGGCGGGGCTGTAGGGCTGGATGGACTTGCCCTTATAAAGCAGTCCCTTGCCATAGATATCCTTGAGCAGGTACCACAGGGTCTCGATGTAGCGGTTGTCGTAGGTGATGTACGGATCGTCCATATCGACCCAATAGCCGATGCGCTCCGTCAGGGAACGCCACTCGGCAGTGTATTTCATGACTTCCTCACGGCAGGCGCGGTTGTAGTCGGCGACGCTGATTTTGGAGCCTATGTCTTCCTTGGTGATGCCGAGTTTCTTTTCGACTCCCAGTTCCACCGGCAGGCCGTGGGTGTCCCAGCCGGCGCGGCGGCGGACCTTGAAGCCGCTCTGGGTTTTGTAGCGGCAGACTGCATCTTTTATGCTGCGGGCCATGACATGGTGGATGCCAGGCATGCCGTTGGCGCTGGGAGGGCCCTCGAAGAATATGAATTCGGGAGCTCCCTCACGGAGTGAAAGGGATTTGCCGAATGCATCTGTCGAGCGCCATCTGTCCAGTATTTCACTGCCGGCGGCTACCAAATCAAGGCCTTTATATTCTTTGAATGTCATAATAATTTGTTACTTTTGCAACGTCGTTACAATTAACCTGCAAATATAACAATTTTCGCCGATAATGGAAGTTCTGGATATCATCTTGTTGGCCCTCTTCATACCGGGTCTGGTAATCGGCTTGGTGAAAGGTCTTATAATGCAGATAGTATCGCTTCTGTCCATATTCATGGGCGCTTTCGTGGCCGGAAGGTTCGCTCCCGACCTCACCCAGGTGGCCATGCTCCAGCTCGGTAGCGGAGAAAGGGCGACATACATCATCTGCTTTCTGGTCATATTCCTTGCCGTGGCGCTGGTCATGGCTCTGGTCGGAAAACTTATTACGAAATTATTCAAGATAGCTACCCTCGGGTGGCTGATACGCCTGCTCGGTGCGGTGTTTTCCATCTTCACCACGGCTCTTCTGCTCGGCCTTCTCATTTCCGCATTCGAGGGGCTGAACGCCAGCTGGGAGATTGTATCCCCGGAGAAGCTCGAGGCCTGCAAGGTCTATCCTGCGCTGCGTGACTTCTCATCGGCCGTACTCCCGCAGGCAAAAATCTTCTTTCAGCAATGGGTGTCCGTATAATACTCCTGGAAACATCCACCTCCCTCTGCTCCGTAGCACTGCTGGAGGATGACAAGATAACTGCGGTCCGCACAAGCGACACTCCCCGCTCGCACGCATCGCTTACAGCTCCGTTCGTACAGGAAGTCCTGGACGAGAGGGGCCTGCGCGTAAGGGACTGCAGCGCCGTTTGCCTCAGCATGGGTCCCGGTTCTTACACCGGCCTGCGCGTAGGTTCTTCCTCCGCCAAGGGACTTTGTTTCGGGGCCGGCATTCCTCTTCTTGCAGTCAGCACGTTGGACGTCCTTGTCGCCCAGGCTATAGAAGAAGGACTTCCCCAAGGCTGCAGGCACATCGTCCCCATGATAGACGCCCGCCGCATGGAAGTATATACCGCGGTCTATTCCGCAGACGGCACAAGGCTTAGCGAAATATCGCCCCGCGTCGTTGAAGGCATCGATTCGATATTCGGTGATTTGACTCTTACAGGCAGGAGCATACCCGGAGAGCAGTGCTGTTCCGGGGCGACTTTGGCCCTTACGAACAGGAGTTCCGGAGAGCAGTGCTGTTTCGGGGCGACTTTGGCCCTTACGAACAGGAGCTCCGAAGCAGCACTGCTCTCCGGAGCTCCTGCCGAAGAAAGCGATAATCAGGAAGCCATCCTGTTCATAGGCGACGGAGTCGCCAAGTGCGAGAGCATACTCTCCGGGCCCGGCAGGTTCTTCCGGCAGGAATGTCCCAGGGCAGACGCAATGAAGGCGCCTGCACTGCGGGAATTCGCAGCCGGCGCCTTCAGGGATACGGCTTACTTCGAGCCTTTCTATCTCAAGGATTTCGTCGCCACTGTGGGCAAACGGCTTTTCTAAAGGATCCTGGCAAGTTCCTTATCCAGGGAGGCGGAGCCGCCGAGCACGCTCGTGCTGAGGGTTCCGCCCGCAAGCAGGAACGTTGCGGGGACAGAGTTCACGTTATAGAGCGCAATGGCCTGGGCGTTTGCACGTCCGCCGTTTACGTTGGTCCAGGGAAGCTGCTGTGCACTCACTACGCTGCCCCAAGTGGTCTTGTCGGGGTTGACGTCGATTGCATAGATGGACAGTCCCCTGTCGTGCCACTTGTTCCAGAGAGGGAGAAGCACGTCGAGGTTGAACATCTTCTGGGCGGCGTCGGAAGAATCCCAGAAATGCACAAGTACAGCCTTGGTCTCTACCTCCGAGAGACTTACCTTCTGTCCGTCGATGCCAGGAAGGGTTATGTCGGGATAGCCAAGCTGCCGGGCGCTTCCAACCAATCCCTTGAGCTTGAGTGCGTTTTCGCGGCGTACGGTTTCCTTCTCGAGGGCCTTTACGTAACGCGACTCCGGATAAAGCTTCGCAAGGGTGTCGGCCGCCTGACGGAAGATGATGGCGTCGGTATATTGGTTAAACAGCGGATTGATGGCATCTACCTGCTCGAACAGTACCGGAATGACGGTAAGCGAGCCCTTGTTGGTCATGACGTATTTGACGCTCTCGCGGTAATGGTCGATGAAGATTCGGGCAATCTCCGCAGGCTCGGTAGCGGCAGTCATGGCTGCTCCGAAGCGGGCTGCAGCCGCCTCAACCCCGGCAAGGGCCTCGGACTCGGGAGAGCCGCTAACCTGATAATGGCCGAGGGTATCGGCGCTTACGACGGCCTTTTCGCCCTCCTGCAGCAGCAGGGAGGCTATCTTGGTATCCTTATAGAACAGATATACGAATTCGGGCTGTCCCTGTAAAAGTTTGACCGAATAAGAAGCCCGGCCGGCAGCGTCGGTGCGTACGGAGTCCAGCAGCTTGTAGGAATTAAGGTCCAACTGCCTTACCTGCAGCATGGCGCCGGGGGCCTGGGGCACGGTGACATCGATACGTGCTCCTGTGGTACAGGAGGCAAGCAGCAGCGAGGCCGTGAGACAGGCAAGGCTAAAGTTTCTCATACTCGGCAAGAATGGAGGCTGCTATGGCCGCCTGGCGCTCGGGGCTGATGACTGGACGCTCCTTGCGGAAATCCAGATCGCCCTCGGTCTGGAGCGGGACCAGATGTATATGGGTATGAGGCACTTCCATGCCGAGAACGGCCACTCCTACGCGCTGGCAGGGAACGGCGGCCTTTATGGCGATGGCGACCTTGCGGGCGAATGCCCATAAATCCTGATATGTCTGCGGATCGAGGTGGAAGATATAATCGTCTTCTACATCCTTGGGGATGACCAAGGTATGGCCGGCAGACAGGGGGTTAATGTCCAAAAAGGCGTAGAACCTGTCGTTCTCCGCCACTTTCCAAGAAGGGATCTCCCCTTTTGCTATACGGGTGAAAATTGTCATAGACTGATATCGAGAATCTTGAACTTCATGACTCCGGAGGGCACCTGCGCCTCAACCGTCTCGCCTTTGCCATGGCCGATGAGGGCCTTTGCGATTGGCGTGGTGGCCGCCAGCTTGCCTTTTGAGAAATCGGCCTCGTTCTGGCCTACTATGGTGAAAGTCATCTCCGCTCCGTTGCCGAGGTTCTTTACCTTGACTGTCGTGAGCATTTGGACTTTGTCTGCGCTGAGCAGGGATGAATCGATTACCTTGGCGTTTGCGATAGTGTTCTGGAGATTTGCAATCTTGAGTTCGAGCAGGCCCTGCGCCTCGCGGGCGGATTCGTATTCGGCGTTTTCGCTCAGGTCGCCCTTTTCGCGGGCCTCAGCTATGGCCGCCGAGATGACAGGGCGCTGGGCAAGCGCCTCTGCAAGGTCTTTCTTGAGTTGGTCGAGCCCTTCCTGGCTCATATAGTGTAAGTCTGCCATAAAAAAGTGAATTAAAAAGGAGTCCTGCCTTTTGACAGAACTCTAACTACAGGGCAAAGATAACAATTTTTTTTATCTTTGCACCATTATGCTTCGTAAAATCCGAATAACCTTTGCAGCAATCTTTTTCGTAGGTCTGACCCTGCTTTTCGCGGGCATCGGCCACGACTGGTGGGGCTGGATGCCCAAACTTCAACTGCTGCCTGCAACCACGCGCCTGATAGGAGGCGCCACCCTCGGCAACGTCGCCGTAGTACTTGGAATCCTGCTCGCAACTCTCCTGGCCGGGCGCATCTACTGTTCCGTAATATGCCCTCTCGGAGTGTTTCAGGACATTGTCCTTTGGTGCAGGCGCACCCTTTCGCGGCTGTTCCCCAAATCCAAGGCGCTCCGAAAGAGATTCCGGTTCAACAAGGAACGCAGATGGGTCAGATATCCCGTTGCAGCCCTTATGATAGCAAGCATCATCTTCAACATTCAGCTTGTGGTGGCCCTTCTCGGTCCCTACAGCGCCTACGGCCGAATGATACACGCTGTCGTCGGTACGGGCCCGGTTACCCTGCTCATCGCAGCCGCGGTAACTTTCGTTGCCATAGCCCTTTGCGCCTGGGTATGGGGGCGCGCATACTGCAACACCGTGTGCCCTGTCGGCACCGTTCTCGGCTGCGTCAGCAAGTTCCAGTTTTTCGGAGTAAGGGTCGATCACGACAAATGCATCAAATGTGGTGCATGCACACGCATCTGCAAGGCATCCTGCATACAGGACGGCACGCTTGCCATCGACCGCAGCCGCTGCGTGGACTGCTTCGACTGCATAGGTTCCTGCAAGCAGGGAGCCATTTCCTTCGGCCGCATCAAAGCTGCCAGGGCCGGGGCCAAAGCCGAAGCGGCTCCGAAGCATACCGACGGTTCCGAAGCAGCGGACGGCAACGGCCGCAGGGCGTTCCTGGCGACCGGCGCCCTGATGCTGGGAAGTGCCGTCGCGGCCAGCGCCCAGAACATGAAGGTTGACGGAGGTCTCGCTCCGATAGTACCCAAGTCGCCGGTAACGCGGGAGCCCCGCATCGTTCCTCCGGGAGCCGTTTCAACGGACAATTTCTACGACAAATGCACGGCCTGCCAGCTGTGCGTAGCCAACTGTCCGAACGCCGTCCTGCGCCCGTCCACCGACCTCGAGCATTTCCTGCAGCCCCAGATGGGCTACGAGAACGGTTTCTGCCGGCCGGAGTGCACCGTCTGCAGCGACATCTGCCCCGCAGGCGCAATCCTTCCGATTCAGAAAGACGAAAAAACGCTTATACACATTGGTATCGCGGTGGTTGACGCCTCGCTTTGCATCTCCGCAACCGGAGCCGACAAATGCGGAGCCTGCGCCCGCCACTGCCCCATGGGAGCCATCACCATGACGGACGGCCCCGACGGCCCTCGTCCCACGGTCGCCGAGCAGCAGTGCATAGGATGCGGCAAATGCGAGTACCTGTGCCCTTCCAGGCCGGTGAGCGCAATAAAAGTAAAGGGTCTCCAGAATCACATCAGTTAGCACAATGGACAGAAGAGAATTCATACGCACGGGCGGCACCCTCGCCGCGGCGGCAGGACTGGCGGCATGCGCGCCCAAGTCTCCTGCGGCAGAACCTCAACAAGAAGACCGGCCGCTCGCCACGGACGGGCAGATGCTTCAGAACTACCCCGGAATCGGCGTGCTCGGTTACGGATGCATGCGCTGGCCCATGATAAAGGATGCCAACGGAGAAGAGCACATCGACCAGCAGAAGGTCAACGCCCTTGTGGATCAGGCGCTTGAGAACGGAGTCAACTACTTCGACACCTCCCCTGTCTATCTGCGCGGCGACTCCGAGCGCGCTACTGCGGAAGCCCTCAACAGGCATCCCCGCGAGAGCTGGCTCCTTGCCACCAAGCTCTCCAACTTCTCCGACGCAAGCTACGACAATTCCGTACTCATGTACAGGCGCTCGCTGAAGATTTTCAAGACCGACCACATCGACTACTATCTGCTGCATGCGGTCGGCAGCGCAGAAGATTTCAAGCGCCGCTTCGAAGACACAGGCATACTGGACTTCCTGCTCAAGGAAAGGGAGAAGGGGGCAATTCGAAATCTGGGATTTTCAATCCACAGCCAGCAGCCGGGATTCGACTCAATGATGGAACTGCATCCCAAATACCACTGGGACTTCGTGCAGATACAGATGAATTATCTCGACTGGACACATGCCGGAGGCCGAAACACCAACGCAAAATACCTCTATGAGGAACTAGCCAAAAGGGATATTCCCGTGGTGATAATGGAGCCGCTGAGAGGCGGCGGCCTGTCGTCCCTTACCAGCAGCCAGACAGCCAAGCTCAAGGCAATCGAGCCCGATGCGAGCGTAGCCTCCTGGGCATTCCGCTTCTGCGGCAGCTTCCCCAAGGTCATGTGCGCACTGAGCGGAATGACATACAAGGAACATCTGGACGACAACCTCAAGACCTTCCTGCACTTCAAACCCCTCAACCAGGCCGAATTCGAACTGCTTGAGCAGATTGCCGACGAGCAGGCCAACTTCCCGCTGGTGGGCTGCACCGGATGCCAGTACTGCATGCCCTGCCCCTATGGCATCAACATTCCTGGTGTTTTCCGCTTCTACGACAAGAGCGTCATAGACGAGACCTACGTACGCAGCAGCGAGCAGAAAGACTTCGCCCGCGCCCGCCGCAGATACCTCGCCCAGTACGACAAGGCGGTGGAAAGCCTGCGGCAGGCCGACCACTGCATAGCCTGCGGCCACTGCGCCCCGCACTGCCCACAGCATATACGCATACCGCGGGAACTGGAGCGCATCAATAATTACATAGAAGCCATCAAGCAGGGAACGCTGGACTAGACGGCCGTCCTAACTTAGAAACGATATCCCAGAGAAGCCGCCAGGGTGCCCTGGAGGGGAAGGTATGCCACGTCAAGCGACACTCCGAAGAACTTTACCCCGAGGCCGGCAGAGAAGAACGACGGCACTGGAGCGGCTACAAAGTCCTCCTTCACAGATGAGTAGCGGTATCCCGTACGCAGGAAGACCATGTCGCGGAATCCCGCCTGAAGACCTGCTGCGGCCGAGAAGTTGCCGCTGAAGTAGTAATCTCCATCGACGGCCAGATCGAGCCCGAAGTCTCCGAACTCAAGCCCGTACGAAGCCCCAAGGCGAGCCGATGCGGGAAGCGGATAACTCTTGTTGCCTATTGAAGAAACTTTGGGACCGAGCCCTGCCGCGCCGGCAGCTACGGAAAGCGCGCCGTTGCGGTAAAGGGCCATCACATCTGCGCTGAGAGAACTCAGGGCCGTTTTGGTATCGAGTGTATTGCCGGCATAGCGTCCGGCAAGTCCAAGCGAGAAGTGTTCCCCCATTGCGAAAGAAAGGCCGAGGGTCACCGTCACGTCAGAAGGCGTGAATTTGCCGGAAGTTCCGCCGCCCTCGCTGTACAGGGGCACTACGGGATAAGAACTGCCGATGTAGGCCGCGCCTATGCCGAAAGATCCGAAGCGGGCCGATGCGCCCCCTCCGTAACTCATAGTCCTTCCATCACTGGAGGGCAGCATGGAAAAGACTCCCGCAGCTTCCACCGTATTGCCGCCCAAAGCTATGACGGCCGGAGCCGAAAGCGCAGACAGGGCCGTTCCGCCGAAAGCAGACGCATATCCTGCGCCAGCCGCGGCAAGCGTCACCGGGTTGCGGTCGGCACGGATAAAGTCCATGGCGGTTCCCTGTGCATGGGAATAGCTCGCTGTCAAGCATGCGAGCAGTACTGCAACTGCAAATCTTTTCATAAGCCTACTTCTTGATTATTATACCCTTATACACATTGCCACCATAAGAGACCTCGATGGTATAGGTACCGGCGCCGGCCTTTGTCATGTCTATCTGAGCGGGGTCGAAGGCACTGCACAGGAAATTCCTTTCAAAGACCTTCACGCCGTTGACATTGTAAACCGCTATATCGGTACTCTCCTTCTCTTCTCCGCTTCCTACATAAAGGATGTCAACGACCGGGTTGGGATATGCCTGCATCTGCTGACCGGCGGAGCGTACGAGCACCTTGAAAGAAGCCTGAACCTTCTCGCCGCCGGCATCTACGGCACTGAGGCTCACCGTAGCAAGGCCGGCATCGGCAATTGCTATGATGTTGAGCTGCGAACCGCTTTGCGTCACCTGCACCACCGACCGGTCGGAGATGTTGATATTGTAAGACAGCACCTCTCCGTCAGGGTCGGAGATGTAGTCTTCCATATTGATCTTCACAGCGTCGCCGGGGTTGTTGATGAGGATGTTGTCCATCTCTTTGAGCACTACCGGTTTCTGGTTGGGAAGGACCACGTAGTCGATGACGTATTCGGCCGAGGCTCCGTAATTGTCGGCTGCCTGCAGCACTGCCCTGTATTTCCCGGCAGGCGAAGCGAATCCGAGCACCTGCAGTACATATTCCCCGCTCTTTGTGCTTTCGAGAAGTGTGAGCACGCCATTGTCGGCCGCGTCGCGCTCAAAAGTCACGTTGAGCACATGATGGTCCTCGTCGCTTATGGCAAACGGAATCGTGAATGAATCATGCACATGGAAACGGAAATCTCCGTCGTAAGACGTAGTGATGACAGGCTTGTGGTTGCTACCGGTCTCGACGGTCTTTACAGAAGAGAGTTCGGAGAAATTGCGTCCGTAATCGAAAGCGGAGACAGCGATGTAATAGGTCTTATTGAAGCCAAGATCGCCGATCTCGCCCTCCACATCGCCGCCGACAGGCGTTTCCCTGTTGACTATGTCGCCGTATATTACAGAGGCGCCGGGACTGCGAGGATCGCAGCCCTGCAGGTCGGAAAGGTTCTCCGACGCAAACACCCGGAAGCCGTAGGCAGGCTGTCCGTCACGGTCCGAAGGGACGCGGATGGAAAGGGATACGTTGTTGGACAGGACTCCGGTAACGCTGTATTCTTCTACCGGTGCCGGAGGCTCGCCGGTGCCGTAGGTTATGGCACCAAGTGCATCTACGAGAGGTCCTATCCTGAAGGATGAGGGCACGTCGGCGCTGTTGGCGCCCCCCACGAGTTTGTCACGCAGCTGCTGGGCAGTGAATCCCGAACCGCCGCAGTACGAAACTACGAGGGCGGCGACGCCGGAGACGTGAGGACAGGCCATGGACGTGCCGCTGAATTCGGCGTAAGCATTGCCGGGGATGGTACTCACGATATCCACGCCGGGGGCGCAGATGTCAACCCATTCTCCGTAGTTGGAGAAGTTGGAACGTCCGCCGTAGCTGGTTATGGCACCTACGGCAAGGCACCCGGGATAGCAGGCGGGAGCCCCGTAGGGACGGCCTTCGTTACCGGCGGCAAAGATTACCAGACCGCCGGCCATGGGCCCGGTCTGCTGACCGCTCTTCGACATGCCTCCGTACTTGGAGAAATAGTCCACCGCATCCTTGAGGGGGTCGCGGTAGGCACCCGAGTTGGGCTGGAGGAAGAACTTGTGGCTGGCCTCTGCAGCCTCCTTGTTGTAGGTGCCGGTAGCGGCAAAATCGTAGCCCCAGCTGTTGTTGCTGATTACAGCTCCGTGATCGGCGCCCCAGATGAGCGCATTCTCGAAACTGGCTCCGCCGCCGCCCTCAGCGAAAACCTGGCACGACATGAGCCGCACACCCTTTTCGCCTTTCTGGGCATCGCCTCCTGCAAGGCCGACAACTCCTTTGCCATTGTTGTTTATTGCACCGATGGTGCCTCCCACGTGCGTACCGTGGGAATGACCGGTTATACGGTAAGCGCTTCCGCTTTCCATGAAGGAACGGCTGCCGTTGTCGCCCGGAGGCACTACGGCGTCGGCGAGGTCTTCGTGCTGAAGGTCGATGCCGCCGTCAACGACGGAAACGATGACATTGGAATTGCCCCTGGTGTAATTCTTCCACACCGGGAGCACGTTTACGTCCGCCCACGAGACGGAACCGTTGTGGTAATGCCACTGGCGGTTCTCCATGGGATCGTTGAAGAAGGTCTCCGTCGCCGCAATCTTGGCCTTGTACACAGGCCTGGCCGTGCTTACACCGGGCACAAGTTTGAAACGCTCGACCGCTGCAGGGGCCGGAGTTCCGCCCTCGAAGCGCACCTTGTACCAGCGGTGCAGCCCGAATTCACGGTGACGCTCTTCGAATTCCTCATCGTAGGGGAAAAGCCTTTCCATGGACACCACGCCCAGCTCTTCGAAAGCCGTTTGCAGACCCGCAGAAGCAGGTGCCGCAGCCTGACGGCCGGGTTCAGCCTCAACGAGGGAAAGAAGTTCGTCATCGAAATATACGTTAACCTGTCCGGGAAGAAAAACGGACAGGGACTGATCGGAGGCGGCTGCAGGCGCGGCAGGGCCGGCCGCAGGAACGGGGCCGGACTCTTTGGCACAAGCGCACAGCAGGAGGACCGACATTGCGGCCAACAGCGGAAATCTTCTCATTAAAACTACTGTAGTTTATTGTCGGACAAGTATTTGAGCACCTTAAGAAGGGACTCTTCCTTGTACCAGTTAATCTTTTCTTTCCGGAAAAAGTCCTTTGCGGCCTTCTTGTCTATTCCGGGAAGATCGAGCACGTCGGCCCGGGTGGCATCTATCTGCCTGGCTCCAAGCAGGAACGCGTAAGCGGTGCGCAGAGGCAGCACCTTGCCGGTCTTAGCAGATGCAATGGCGGCCTCAAGTTCCATGCTCACGGTACCGCCTGCAAGCCCAAGGTTGTTGAGGTTCTGGGTCGATGCGGTGGCAGAGCTCACGCCATATCCGATTTCGGACTTCGCAAGACGGTCCATATCCACGCTCACAGCGCGCAGAAGCATATAAGAGTCTTCCGACCCGACCACTTCTTCCATACGTCCGAAGCGGTTGACATACAGCGACTCTCCGATACGGACATACTGGATCTGACGCATGTCGGCCTGCATGATGCGGCCGTCTTTGATATACTGCAGAGAGCCGTCCGCAACGCATATGTTATACCAGCCCTCGTTGAGGTTTCCGCCTCCGGAGGTATGTACGCCTCCGGAGGTGAATTCCTCAAGCAGATAAGGCCATGTTTCGCGCGGCCTGTAGTCGTAGTTCTGCGCTGCGGCAGGAACCATGAAGGCCAGGACGAAAGACAGGATAAGCAAGCGTTTCACTACTTAAGAGGCAGATTGCGCATGAACTTATCACCTACGGTATAACGGCCGCGTACAGGTGATGCAGCTGCACGGACAGGTGCGCTGCCGCGTGTAATCCTGAACTTGGTTGCACCGGTTTTTGCATTTGCCGCCCATGAAGGCTTGCCGGAAGAAGCAGCGGCACGCGTCAGAACGTTGGGAAGTGCGTATCCGACATCGTGGAAGCTGTAATAACTCTGCTCGGAGTACTGGTAGAGCTGCATGCTGGTGAAAGGTCCATAAGAGCCTGCATTTCCGGCTGCGAGGTTGATTGTATCGCCACTTATGGCCGCCTCGAACAGCGTGGCGCCGTTGTCCCAGATATAGCTGCCGGCAGGATTGTTGGCATCGCCGGCATAGTCGAACAAACCGACGAGAAGAAGAGTCATATCTCCAATGGTTATTTCCTGCTCCTTGAGAGTCATATGACCTGTTGTAGCATTATATCCAGCTTCGACGGTTACATCGGAGTAGCCCTCAATGCCGGTGATATTGAACGAACGTCCGGGGACTTTTGCGGAGATGCTCAGGACATCGGTAACCTCTCCCTTGTCAACATAGGCACTTGCTGCAGAATCCCATTCGGAATCCTGACGTGTGACGGTCCAGTTGCCAAGGTAGGAATTGAAGACGGGATCATCGTTGTTTTCGACAAGTTTGGTCATGGTCTCGGGCCACTTGTAGAATACCTGGCCGTTGAAAACATATCCGTTGCTCGCACCGGTGGGGGAAGCAAAGAATGTCATACCGGTTATCTCGTGGTTGCCATCATCCATTGTTACTTCGCCGGCCGAAGTAATGGTCGCAGTATTCTCGCCGGACTTTGATATCACGCAGATATCGAAATCACCGGAGACAATGTTCTGGCTGTTGTTGTACATGCCGAGAAGGGAAATATTGTAATCTGTACCCTGGTAAGTCCAGACTTTGAGGTCTTCCTGCTCATAAATCACGACCTGGTCGCTTTCGGCATCGTAATCGGCCTTTACGAGAATGTCGGAAATAACGCTTGAATCTCCGTCGATTCCACGGATGTTGAAACTCGAACCGGGCACGTCTTCAGTGATGACCCATGTGTCGGTAAGGGATCCGCGTGTCACGTTCCACTCGCCAAGCCACTTGTTATATGCTTCAACAACTTCAGCAGACGCTTCTACGGTAAACTCGCCGGTAGCATACTCACCGGTAAGGTGACCGGCCTCAGAGCAGCCGAGCATCCAGATTTCGTAGGTACGGACAGGGAATTTCTGATAGAGCCAGGTCTCGTCACCGGTCTTGATGCGATAGGCATTTTCGGTTCCCATAGCTTCGGTCACAATTCCTTCCATTGTCTGGACATACTTGGTAATATCGCCTCCGAAAGTATCGTTTACGACACCTTTCTGATAGACGAACAGATAATAGGAGCTGTTGCCTGCACCGGCGACCTGGATACCGTCGTAAACGCTGCCTTCGTATTCAATGCCGGGAACGAAGCTCACTGTCCAGTCGCTGCGCTGGCTTGCGGAAAGCTCAGTGAACGCAAGTATGAAGGCACGGGTGCCGCTGGCTGCCACAGTTGCATTCTCGCTTACGGATGCGACTGCGATGACCGCATAGCTCTCCACACCCTTATCGATTGCCGTCAGATCGACGCTTACGGGAACGGAATAGGTGAGGGTTCCGGCAGGAATGACCACAGGGTTCTCGAAGCTGAGGGCTTCGGCGGGAATGGTGGTATAGCCCTCGTAATCCTGGACCTCAAGCGTGACGGTGATATCGGTATCGCTGGCTTTGTCGAGTCCGAGAGTGATCTTGGCTGCGCCTTCCACGAAGCTCTCGTCATAAGAAGTAATGGATACCACTGACGGTACGACTACGGGCTTCTCCTCTTCCTTGACAAGGGAAAGCTTGACGCTGCTCGCCGAGGCGTCGATCTGGGCGCCTTCTGCAGAAGAGAGGGTAAAGGTCTGCTCGTAGCTTCCAGAAGCGAGGCTCTCGAGAGAGACGGATACGGGAATCTTGGCGGAGGTTTCGCCTGCACCTATGACGACTTTGTCGCCGATGGTAATGGCTGATGCAGGGATGGAACCTTCTGTGACGATAGTCGCGCTCACTGCGGAAGTGGACGCTGCGGAGAGAACTACCTCGAGTTCGGCCTTGCCGTCGGTAAACGAAGTCGAAGAAGACTTGAGGCTGACGTTGACTTTTTCTTTCTCGCCAAAGCAGGACGTTACCATAATGGCTGCCCCGAGGACGAGGATGGCTGATTTGATAAATCTCTTCATAACCGTATGATTTTAAAAACTACTTTTTGACCAGTTTGATAGGCGCCATTGCAATTCCGTTGGATGCGGCAAGATAATAGGAGCCGCCGGACTCATAGATGGCTGCGAAACCTCGGTTGCCCTCGAGGATATAGCCGTCGTCGGTCTTGGTGAAGGCAAGGGTTCCGGAATTGTAGATGTACTGCCCGTCGTACCCCCAGATGTTGATGTCGTGGTCGTTATAGGCTTCCGCGAGCTTGTAGCCGAGGGTGACGGATACACGCGACAGGTCTTCTGCTACGGTAGCGGGCACGTAATGCCTGTGGCCCTGACCTACGTAACTGCCGGCAAAAGCGGGGACGATACCGTCGATGAAGGTGGTGTACCAGTTGTCGGGATCGGCGGCAAACGTCATCGTCCAGCTGTTGCCATCTGCATCGGTTGCGGTGTATTCACCGAAGATGGACTTGAGCGGATGGTCGTTGTCGATGATGGTGACCTTGCAGTAAGAATTTCCGCCGAGGGTCACCTCGTTGCCGGCACCGGTCATGCGGATAGTGAAATCCTTGTTGCCTGTAAGCGCTCCGGGGAAATTGACTATCTTGACTTTGATTGACTTCTGCTCCTCACCGGCATTGAAACGTATGAGGGCTGCGTCGTTATCGACTATATCGTAGTCCTCTCCCCTCTTTCCGTTGGGGACGATGAGCCCTGTCGAGCTGTCTTCCTTGGTACCGTCCACGGTTTCGAAAGTAAGGGTGAAAGCCATGTCGGCCATAGCCTTGACGGGAATCTCGACCTCGCCTGCATCTTCATAAACGGAAATGCTGGTCGAAGGGAAATAAGCGAAAGGAATCGAAGTATAGTCCGCCTTGCGGCTGCAGGAGCTGCACAGGAGTGCGAAAGCTGCTATGCAGACGGCTGCTGTTGATTTATATAAATAATGTCTCATACTTCTGTTGATTAATTGGAACCGTAGCCGGGGTTCTGAGGTTGGAGATTGGGGTTGAGCTTGATTTCATCGGCGGGGATGGGCCAGACGAACGCCCTGTCGTCAGCAGATAGGGTGCGGGCGTCGTAATACTCGCCCGTCATGACCGCATTCTTGCTGAGCGTGCCGCTCTGTGCGGCGCGGCCCGAGAATCCGAGTCCCCAGCGCTTGAGGCAGGTCCAGCGCTTGCCTTCGCCGACGGTTTCGCGGAACCACTCATCCTGGATGTCCTTGAGCTGGCCGCCGCTCCTGACAGCGCCGCGCGCAGTCTGGAGGGCATTGATGGTCTTCTTGGCGGCAGGAATATTGTCCTGCAAAGCCTCGGCCTCTGCCTTGATAAGATACATCTCGCTGATCATGAAAGGCTTGCACATGTTAACACCGTTGGGCACTTCGCCGGAATAGAGGGTGGGATTGCCGATGTACTTGACGAAGGTGTAGAAGTCGCCGCGGTAGTATGAACCGTTGACTTCGGCATAGTATGCGGTCGTAGTTAACCACACGGACTTGCGGATATCCGTACCGCTGTAGCTGTCAACAAGCTTCTTGGAAGGGAAGAACAGCGGGCGGAAACATGTTCCGAGGCTCTGGGACGAGAACATCGAAGTATAAACGCTCGTGGAGTTGGGAGACTCCTGCTGGGAGCCGAAAAGCTGCATGATAGCCTCGGTTCCGGCATCGTCCACAAACTCGTTGCGAAGCTTCTCGGCGGTGTTGGAAAGGGTGTACTTGCCGGTATCGATTACCTTGGCGGCATAGTCGGCGGCATTCTTGTAATCCTTTACGTCGAGGAAGTAACGCGCATAAAGGGCGTTTACGGCATCGATTGTGGGATAGTCGGCCTGGAGTTCTCCGGGGACTTCCGCCAGATACACGGCCGCGGAGTCGAGGTCGCTCTTTATCTGCTCGTAAACTTTGTGCACCTTATCCCTCGAAGGACGGGCGTTGATGTCGAAGTGAAGCACTACGGGAACGCCGAGCGCTTCCGTGTCGGCAGGATCATACTGCTTTGCGAAGTGGCGGACCAGGTTCATGTAGGCCTCGGCGCGCATCATGTATGCCTCGCCTTTCACGATGCCTGCCATTCCGGCTGCACCTGCAGGGATGTTTACTTCGTCGCTGAAGGCGTCAATCAGGACGTTGTAGTCCTTGATAACGATGTAATGATTGCTCCAGTACGAACTGATGTAGCTGTCGGATGACGTGAAGCTGTCGTCGGTGCGGTGCACGCCTCCGTAATTGTTGCCAAAGCCGGCGGACGCATTGAAACCGTCGGTCATCACGTCTTCCAGTATGTTGTACATGCCGCCGTGGATTGCACGGTAGTCGGACATGATGCGCGCTTCGAACTGAGTGAGATCCTCCTGGGTGGCAATTACCTGCCCGCCGGGTTCATACACTATGGCGTCGGTGGGGGTCAGGTCCAGATCGCAGGAAGAAACGGCTGCAAGGGCCGCTGCGAAGAAAACGAATTTTATCTTGTTGTTCATGGCTTGCAAAGATTAGAAGGTGAGTTCCAGACCGAGGAGCATCTGCTTGGAGTTTGCGGGGAGACCGAGGGAGACGTTGGTGTCGTCCTCGGGGTCAATACCGCTGTACTTGGTGAGTGTCAGCAGATTGCGTCCGGTGAAGGTAAACCTGATGTCCTGCATGAAGGGGATGTGGGACATGACGCCCTTGGGGAGGGAGTATCCGATCTGGAGGTTCTTGAGCCTCAGGAACGAAGCGTCCTCAAGAAGATGGGAGTCGAACTGCATGATGACGCCCTGGCGCCAGTCAGGCCATTTGGCATCCTTGTTGGTCTCCGTCCAGAAGTCGGAAATTTCCTTATGCTGGTTGTTGTCGGAGAAGTTGTTGGGGTTGGCGTAGAAATATGCGTCGTTGTTGAGCATGTACTTGCCTCCCACGTAAGAGAAGTCCATGAGGAAGGAAAGACCTTTCCAGCCGCCGGAGAAGCTGAAACCGCCGTAGATGGGCGCATGGCGCACAAGGCCGGTGTTCTGCGTGAGGGCCTCCTCGGAGAAGACGTCGGTAACTTCGTCCATCGTAGGAGTGTCGATGTCGTCGGCGTTTGGTACGTACCATGTAGGCTTGCCGGTCTCGCGGTCCACGCCTGCGTAGATAGGGCTGTAGTACATGACGGGATGACCAACGACGAATGCAACACCGGTATTGGCGATTTCCCAGCGCTCGCGCCCGTCAAAGAGCTCGAGGACCTTCTCGGCGTTGTAGTTGAAGGTGGCCTGAGCGCGCAGGAAAGCGTCGCGGGTGCGTATGAAATCGTATCCGAGGGTCACGTCAACGCCGCGGTTCTGCAGGGCGCCGACGTTCCTGTACTGGGAGCTGAAGCCAACGGTGGAAGGAATGGGGACGCTCATGAGCATGTCGGTGGTCTTACGGTTGTACCACTCGATGTCGAAATCAAGCCTGCCGAACACCTTACCGGTAAGGGCGAGGGTGAGCAGGGCCTGCTTTTCCCAGGATAGGTCGGGATTCTCGGGCTGAGCGAAATAAAGGCCGGTGGTGCCGTTGTATATTCCGCCCTCACCAAGAAGGCTCAGTGCTTGATAATCAGCAATATTGGCATTACCGGAGGTGCCGTAGCTGACCTTGAAGTTGAGGTCGTTGATCCATGCGGCGCTCTTGAGGAAGTTTTCGCGCTTGATTTTCCAGAGGGCACCGGCAGACCAGAAAACTCCCCAGCGGTTGGACGAACCGAATCTCGAAGAGGCGTCGGCACGCACGGTGGCGTCCAGGATGTAGCGGTTGAAGAGGGTGAAGTCACCGTGTCCGAAGAAGGAACGGAAGCCGCTCTGGACCTGGGACTCGCTGATTTCGCGGGTGGTCGGGTCGCCGGAGCCTATGAGGGTGATTCGAGGGTTGATGATTTTGTCGATCGAACCGGACCAGTAGTCATAGTCGTTGAACAGTTCCTCGTGGCCTGCGAGCAAGCTGAACTTGAAGTCCTCGCGGCGGTCGAAGTTATACTCGAGGGTATTGGTGAGCGAAGAACTGTAGCTGTAAGCAGTGCTGCGGCTTCTCCAGCCGCTTCCGCCCATCAGGTAGTAGTCGGGCTTCATGAGTCCGGTGTAACGGGAAATGTAGCCGTCGATACCGGCCCTGGAGGAGAAGGTCAGCTCGGGGGTGAAGTCGATGGTGACGAACGCGGTTCCCATGAGTCCGAGGCGCTCGGTGGGAGTGATGCGGTTGGCCATGTAGGTATGGTGGTTGATCATGCCGCCGGGATACTCGTTGACGTATTCCTCGCCCGTCTCGGGATCGATGGCGGGATAGAACGGAACGGTGAGGTATGACAGGGCTCCGGAAGTGTAGTTGCGGTTCTCGGAGGAGTTGGACCAGTTGGGGTTCTGGATGGTCTTGTCGTAGGTGGCGCTCATGTTCATACCGACCTTGAGCCAGTCCTTGGGACGGCCCTGCACGTTGGAACGCAGGGTGAAGCGGTCGTAAACGTTGCCGATGGCGGAGCCTCTCTGATGGAACTGGGAGGCGCCTATGAGGTAAGCGACCCTCTGACCGCCGCCCTCGATGGAGATGTCGTTCTGGTACTGAGGGTTGTTGAACTGCTGCACGTAGTTGTACCAGCGGGTGTCGGCGTTGTAGCCGTTGTCGTAGTAAGTCTCCTTGACATACTGCTCCGAGTGCACGCCGGCGATGTTCCAGAAGCGGGCCAGCTCGGCAGCGTTCATCATGTTCTCGTAGAGAGACTTGTCGGTGATGGTGGAGATACCGTACTGGGAACGCACGCTGATGGTGGCCTTGTTGTCGTAGGAGCCGCTCTTGGTGATGATATAGACGACACCGTTGGCCGCACGGGCGCCGTAGATGGAGGTGGCGGATGCGTCCTTGAGGATGGAGATGGACTCTATATCATTGGGGTTGAGCGACATGATGGAGCGCGCGCTGGAAGGCACACCGTCTATAATATATAAAGGTGCAGAAGACGAAGTAAGGGAACCAGTACCGTGAAGCTTCATGGATACGGAGTTGTCGCCGGCCACACCGCCGGAAGTAAGGACCGCGAGACCTGCGACCTGGCCCTGCAGGGCATCGAGCGCCGAGGATGAAGGAGCGGTGCGGATACTCTCAGAATTGACGGTCGTAACGCTGCCCACAAGGGACTCGACCTTCTTGGGCGAACCGTAGCCGATAGCCACGGCACTCTCGAGGAAGGTGGTCGATTCCTTGAGGGTTACGGTAATACCTTTAGTTCCTGCAGCCAGATTGACATCAACGTCATCGTAGCCTATGCAGGATACCTTGATAGATGCCGTTCCGGCGGGGACGGAGAAGGTGAAATTACCATTGTCATCGGAAATTACGCCTTTGGTCGTACCGGGAATGAATACTGATGCCCCAGGTACGGGCAGGCCGGATTCGTCGAGGACGCGGCCGGTAACAGTCAATGATTTTCCGTCGTCAGGAGCGGCCGCGGAAGGCTGGCCGCCAAGAGAGATGTCCCGAGCCGCCAGCAGGAGCGGAAGCTCCAGTAAGGCTAGCGCGAGAGCTAATCGGATGATAGTTCTTTTCATATAATACACTTAATTACCATTCTACCAACAATTTACATAAAACAGGGCCCGTGCCCGGACCCTCAAACCAAGGGGTTTAGCTGGTAAAGGTAGAAAAAAAATATCGTCTTGCAAAAAAAAGAATCCGCCGACAAAGGGCGGGTTCTTTAAAATCATAGGTTTATGAGTGAGTATTACTCTCCTCCGAATCCGAGCAATTCGACCAGGTCGGGGCCGGCGACACGATGACGCAAATAGCCAAGGAATACGGGATTCACCGGAACACTTTGGTCCGCCACCTGCAGAGCGGTTGTTAGTTTATAATTTTTTTAATAAATATATATAACTTTTTGCGTGTATTTTATTTCATTCTGTAATTATTTTTGGTCGTTTTAGTTACAATTATTTGGCGAAAATTCTAAAAAGCGCCTTTCAACCCCCTAAAAAGGCGATTGAAAAAATTTGCATTTTTAAAATTAAATTAATACCTTGCGCATATTATTTTTGCTATATGCGAAAAACGCTCGTTTATTAGAGCAAGAAACAGTTACAGTTATTATATAGTTTTACCTTATTAAAAAAAACACGCTTATGAAAAAACTTAAGTTTTTTTTGACAGCACTGGTATTGACGTTCGCCGCCATTACCGCACAGGCTCAAAGCGCCGTGCAGGGTAAGGTTTCCGACGAGGAAGGTGAACCCGTAATCGGGGCAAGCATCCTCCTCAAAGGCAGCAACAGCGTCTATACCTTGACCGACAACTCCGGCGCCTTCTCGCTGAGCGTGCCCGCCAACGGCACCATCATCGTTGACTGCCTGGGTTATGTCAGCCAGGAAATCCCCGTAGCAGGACGGCAGGTAATCAACGTTGTCCTCGCCCAGGATTCCCAGCTCCTCGACGAAACCATCGTCGTAGCCTTCGGAACCACCACCAAAGAGGCCTTCACGGGCTCCGCATCCGTGGTCAAGTCCGATGACCTCGCAAAGCGCCAGACCACCAACGTGGCCAACGCCCTCGTAGGTAACGTCCCCGGCCTTCAGATGAGAGGCCAGTCCGGCGCTCCGGGTGCAGGTGCAGGTTCCATGAACATCCGTGGTATTTCCTCCCTCTACGCCGACACGAACCCTCTGGTAATCGTTGACGGTGCGCCTTACACGGCCAGCCTCTCCAACATTCCTCAGAGTGACATCGAGTCCGTCACCGTCCTCAAGGACGCTGCTTCTGCAGCCCTCTACGGTGCCCGTGGTGCTTCCGGCGTCATAATCATCACCACCAAGCGCGGCCGCAGCGGCGAAGCCGTTGTCAGCCTCGACGCCAAGTACGGTGTCAACTCCCGCGCAATCCAGGACTACGACGTAATCACCGATCCGGCTGAATACTACGAGGCCTACTATTCACAGCTTTACAACTACGCATTCTACAAGCAGAACCAGGAGGTCGCCGCTGCAAACGCATGGGCCAACGAAACCATGCTTACACACCTCGGTTACCAGACCTACACCGTTCCCGAGGGCGAGCAGCTCATAGGAATGAACGGCAAGCTCAACCCCAAAGCCACCCTCGGCTATGCGATGCCTCTCCTCGACGACGCAGGAAACGTGCTCGAGACCTATTGGCTGCAGCCCGACAACTGGACCAAGGAGGCATACAAGAACGCTATCCGCCAGGAATATAACGTCAGCGTAACCGGCGGCAACGAGCGCTCCAACTTCTACGCCAGCGTAGGTTACCTCAACGAAGACGGTATCATCGAGTTCTCCGGATACGAGCGTATCAGCGCCCGCCTCAAGGCCGACTATCAGGCAAAGAAGTGGCTCAAGGTCGGTGGAAACATCGGCTTCGTCACTTCCACCCAGAAGTCCAACCCCAACATGAGTTCCGACCAACTCGGCAGTACCAACCTCATGTACTACACATCCAGCATCGCACCTATATATCCTATCTACGTGCGCGTGCTCGATGCCAAGGGCAATCCCGTCATCCGTACCGACGAGAACGGCAACCCCCAGTACGACTACGGCCGTCCCGGACTTGACTACCCTGTAGCCCGTGCATTCCTGCAGACAGGTAACCCTCTGGGATCCAACCACTACAACGTATCCACCATCTACGGCAACCAGGTCAACGGCAGCTTCTTCACCGACATAGACATCGCTCCTTGGCTGCGCTTTAACGCAACCAGCACGGTCACGGTCGGCCTCAGCAACCAGACCCTCTACGACACCGCCCTTTACGGTCCCAAGGTTGGCGTCCACGGAGAACTCTACAAGGCTTCCAGCCTCGGAGTCAGGACCAACAACCTCCAGACCCTCACCTTCCACAAGGACTTCGGTATTCACAGCCTCAACATCATGGCCGGCCACGAATACTATACGGCCAACACCTATAACCTGAGCGCTACCGCACAGGGTGCATACAATCCCAGCATCCTCGAGATTGCAGCCTTCGCAAAGAAAGTGACCTCCAACTCCACTTCTACTTTCTATAACGTCGAGGGTTACTTCCTCAGCGCCCAGTACAACATCGACCAGAAATACTACCTGTCCGCCTCATTCCGTCGCGACGCAACCTCTTACTTCGCTCCTGCACACCGCTGGGGTAACTTCTGGTCTGTCGGCGGCGCCTGGATCATCAGCAAGGAAGGCTTCATGGCAAACGCCGAGGCTATCGACCTCCTCAAGTTCAAGGCATCCATCGGACAGCAGGGTAACGACGGCATCCCCGCCTACCGTTACACCGACCTCTATTCCATCTCCCCCTCGGGAGAATACACGATGAGCCCGGTATTCGCCAGCATCGGCAACCCCGACATCACCTGGGAAACCACTACCAATACCAATATCGGTCTTGAATTCAGTATGTTCAAGGGACGCTTGAACGGAGGTCTCGACCTCTATTCCAAGATCTCCGACGGCCAGCTCTTCTGGCTCTCCGTCGCAGAATCCATCGGATCCCGCGGCTACTATGGCAACATGGGCAAGATCCGCAACAACGGTATAGAGTTCAACCTCAATGCCGACATAGTGCGCACCCACAACGTCACTTGGAACGTCAACTTCAACATAGCCAGCAACGCCGACAAGATTCTCTCTCTGCCCGAAAGCAAGATGGTCGATCCCGAAAAAGTCCGCGGATTCACCGAAAGCCAGCGCTGGCTCGAAGAGGGCGGTTCAATGTATGCGCTCTTCCGCAAGTCCTATGCAGGCGTCAACGAGAACGGTGAGGCTCTGTACTGGGTAGATGAGGACATCCTCAACGACGACAAGCAGCCCGGCAGCAAGAAATCCTACACCACCACCATCTGGTCCGACGCTTCCTACTACAACGTAGGCAACGCACTGCCCGACGCATTCGGCGGATTCGGAACTTCACTGCGCATCGGCGGATTCGACCTTTCCGTCAGCTTCGACTATCAGCTGGGCGGCATGCTCTACGATTCCCGTTACGCCGGCTACATGAGCCCCTGTGTCAACGACGGCGACGCCGGTTCCACCTTCCACAAAGACTGGGTCAAGGCATGGAGCCCCAACAACAGCTCCAGCAACATCCCCCGCTGGCAGTACACCGACCGTTACAGCACCTCGGCATCCGACCGCTTCCTCACCAACGCAAGCTACCTGAACTTCCAGTCCTTCACCGTAGGATATACCCTTCCTCAGTTCATCAAGGGCATCTCCAAGCTGCGTATCTACGCTGCCGGCGAGAACCTCTGGTTCTGGTCTGCAAGGCAGGGTCTTGACCCTCGCTACTCTTACACGGGAACCGCATCCATGAGTGTTTACTCCCCTGTCCGCACAATTTCCGGCGGTGTCCAGGTAACCTTCTAAAAATAAGAGTATATGAAAAAGATATTTGCTATAATTTCTCTTGCGGCCGCGGTAACTCTCACTTCCTGCATCAAGGAAGCCTTCCCGCAGTCCAATACCATCACTGCCGACCAGGCCGCATCTGCCCCCGGAGCATATCAGAACTTTGTTGATGCCATCACCAGTTCGCTCTGCGGTCAGTTCTTCTATGGAGGAAATGACAAAACCTATGCCTGGGATTTCGGCTATCCTTCATTCTTCCTTCAGAGAGATGTAATGGGCAACGACATTGCAGTCGAGACCGGCAGTTCCGAGTGGTACAGCACATGGTATCAGTGCGGCCCCGCCCTCGGACCCGGCTACGCTGTCTGCCAGCTTCCCTGGACATATTACTACAGCTGGATCAAGAACTGCAACGTAGTCCTTGCTTCCGCAGGTGAAGAGCCCGATGAGGATCACATCGCCGGCGCAGGTATCGCACACGCCATGCGCGCCATGTTCTACATGGACCTCGCCCGCATGTACGCACCCGAGAACTATCGCCAGAACAAAGAGGCGATCACCGTCCCCATCGTAAAGGAGACAACGACCACCACCGAGGCTAACGACAATCCCCGGGCCACCAACGAGGTCATCTGGAATTTCATCATCGAGGATCTCAACAAGGCCGAGGTCGAACTTGCCAACTACGTCCGTACCGACAAATACACCCCCGATCTCTCCGTGGTTTACGGTCTCAAGGCCCGCGCCTACCTCGAAATGGGCGACTGGCAGAACGCCAAGGACTACGCAAAGAAGGCTCAGGCCGGCTACAGCATCATGAACGCCGAGCAGTTCCTCAGCATGACCGACGGATTCAACACTCCCAACGATTCCTGGATGTTCGCATGCACTTACAAGGCCGACGACAAGAACATACAGCTCAACGACGCCGACTCCTGCTGGGGCTCCCAGATGATTGTTGAGGTATCGGAATCCAAGTGCGGCTATTCAGCCAACTATGTAGGTCCCAAGCGCATCGACGCCCACCTCTACAGCACCATTCCCGCATCCGACTTCCGCCGCATGTGCTGGATCGATCCTGCTATCGACGCACTGTCAAAGGCTGAAGCCACCGAGGCTCTTGCCGCCTACAGCACCTCCCCTGCAGGTCTTTACAACACCGGATACAAAGTCAGCGCCCGCAAGAACGTTGCCCTTATTCCTGTCAAGTTCCGTCCCAAGAACGGCGAGCACGCCGACCAGTACGCAGCGTTCACCGTTGCAGTACCCCTCATGCGCGTTGAGGAAATGTACCTCATCGAGGCAGAGGCCGCAGGCATGCTGAACGAGGGTGAAGGTATAGCTCTGCTCACCGCATTCGCCAAGACCCGCGACGCTTCCTTCGAGTACGGAAAACACAACGAGGGCTACAACAGCATGTTCGCCAACGCCTTCCAGAACGAAGTCTGGTGGCAGCGCCGCGTAGAGCTGTGGGGTGAAGGTTTTGCAACCTTCGACATCAAGCGTCTCGCCAAGGGCATCATCCGCAGCTACGCAGGTACCAACCACATCGTAGATTATCGCTGGAACACCAACGAGGTACCTTCTTGGATGACCCTCTGCTTCGTAGGCACCGAGGCCAGCTACAACAAGGCCCTTGTGCAGAATCCCACCCCCGTACCCCCGAGTGCGGACTCCGATCCTTTTGTATTCAATTAATTCCGTAACAGCATGAAAAAGTATATTTCTCTGATTGCTGCAGCAGCAGCTCTCATCCTGGCAGGTTGTACCAAAGCCACGGAAGGTACGGAACCCGGCAACGACGCACAGCCCAACGTGGCCATCTACCAGTACAGTCCCGGTGCTGAATACAACCCCGACAACGATGTCGCAATCAAGATTGCGGCCAACAACAAAGTCGATGAGGTTTATTACATGATCATTCCCGCCGACTCCTATAAGGCCGACATTGACGCAAAAGGCGAAAATGCAGTCGCCGACTACATCAAGTCAAACGGCACCAAGGCCGAACTGGCAGTGAGCGAATTCGACGATGCAAAGGTGTTCTCCACCATCCTGACCGGAATACAGGGCACCAATGAGATAGTCGCAGCAGGTTTCTCCTCAAGCGCATCCTCTCTTGCCAACACCTCGTTCACCGGACTCAGCTGGACAAAGCTTGCAAGCGGTACTTTCTCGTCCGAGACGATGGCCAAACTCGGCCTCGGCCCCGTGCCAGCCTCTCTCGAGAAATGCGACCAGATAGAAGGCCGCTACCGCTTCCCCGACCTTTTCGCAAAGGGTTACCACCGTGTATTCGAGATCGTAGGCGAAGCCCAGAAAGACACCGAGGGCGATACCTTCTACACAGTCAAAGTCGCCAATCAGGAGACCGGACTGTCCTATGGCAATTACGGCGCCATCTCGGCCCGCGACGTAGCTACCTGGCAGAGCAGCAGCGATTACCTCGTTTACAATTCATTCTATCCGGATTACAATTATGTGATCATCTGGACCCAGTACAATGTAACCGCAGGTAACCTCGGTTACGGCGACGATATCTTCCAGCCTGCAGAGTAAAATCTGCCCAATACTAAAAAGCTCCGCGACTCTTTGACTGAGCCGCGGAGTTTTTTTTAACCGGTGCCAAGTGCTTATGCCGCAGCTTCGGCACCTACAAGGTCCAGAATCTCGGCAGTTATTTTTTGCTGACGCCCCTTGTTGTATTCGAGGACAAGGGAGTCAAGAAGGTCCCGGGCATTGTCGGTTGCCGTCTGCATGGCAACCATACGTGCGGCATGTTCAGCCGCTATGGAATCAAGCAACGCCGCATACAGCCTGAGGTCGAGCACCTGCGGAAGAAGGGATGTCAGCAGCTGTGGCCGCGACGGCTCGAAGATATAATCTGCCGCAGAACACAAATCGCTATCGTCCGGCAAAGAATCTGCTGCTGGCACTTCACTCTGCCCCAGGAACGGCTCGACGACTACCTGCTGGCGGCCCGTGCTGACGAAATGATTGTACACCAGCGTGGCGCCACCTATGCTGCCACCTGCATACAGTTCCCTCAACTCTGAAGATATTGCAGCCGCGGCGTCAAAATCGGGTTTCCCGACAAGCTGGGAGAAATCCCTGGCTACGGTGACTCCGGCCTTTGAGAGAGACTGGGCCATCTTTCGGCCGAATGCCCAGACCGAGAGGGGCTGCTGCAATCTTCCTGCTTCAGAAAGGGCTGCACTGATCGCATTGGCGTTGAATGCTCCGCACATGGAGGTGTTGCTGGAGAAGGCAAGAAGGATGTGCGGCGCCGCCGGAGAATCTCCCCGGGAGGCTGTCATTCTGAGCGAAGCCGAAGAATCTCCCTGCACAGCAGCCAGTATCCGTCCCAGAGCCTCTTCATAGGGCCGCAGAGCCTCGATTGCACGCTGCGTCTTGAGCAGCTTGGACGAGGCTACGAGCTTCATCGCCGAAGTAATCTTCAGCGTACTGCGGACAGAGGCTATCCGGTCTTTTACTTCCCTAAGAGATGACATATATCTGATGCTGTATTGCGGACTGTCTGCTCTGCTTCGGGAGTTACCACTCCGGCTGCAAAAGCGTCCAGCACGTCAGGATGCGATGCCCTCATCTTGTCGAGGAACAGTTTCTGGAACTCCTCTACGTCTTCGAGTCGTATTCCGGCAAGCAGGCCCTGAGTACCGCAATACAGTATTGCGACCTGCTCGCCCACCGGCATAGGCGAATACTGTGGCTGAATGAGCAGGCGGTTGTTCTTGCGCCCCTTGTCGAGAGCCATCGCCGTAACCTTGTCGAGGTCCGAGCTGAACTTGGAGAACGATTCGAGTTCGCTGAACTGAGCCTGGTCTATCTTGAGCGTTCCGGCAACTTTCTTCATGCTCTTTACCTGTGCGGCTCCGCCTACACGGGAAACGGAGATGCCGACATTGACAGCCGGGCGGAAACCTGCGTTGAAAAGGGAACTCTCGAGATAAATCTGACCGTCAGTGATGGATATTACATTGGTGGGAATGTACGCAGAGACGTCTCCGGCCTGGGTTTCGATGATGGGAAGCGCCGTAAGGGAACCGCCGGCGCGGACCTTGCCGCGCAGCGATTCGGGCAGATCGTTCATCTGCTGTGCGACCTCTTGCTGGGATATGATCTTGGCGGCCCTTTCGAGCAGGCGCGAGTGCAGGTAGAACACGTCGCCCGGATAAGCCTCGCGTCCGGAAGGACGGCGCAGGATAAGGGAAACCTCGCGATAAGCGACAGCCTGTTTGCTGAGGTCGTCGTACACCACCAGGGCGTGACGGCCTGTGTCGCGGAAGTACTCTCCTATCGCCGCTCCGGCAAAGGGGGCATAGTACTGCATCGCCGCAGGATCGGCAGCGGTAGCCGCAACCACTATCGTATAGTCCATCGCCCCTTTCTCGCGAAGCGTCTGCACCAGGGACGCTACAGTCGAGCCTTTCTGGCCGATTGCAACATAGATGCAGTAAACGGGATTGCCCGACAGATATGCGCTGCGCTGATTGAGGATGGTATCGACGGCAATAGCTGTCTTGCCTGTCTGCCGGTCGCCGATAATGAGCTCCCTCTGTCCCCTTCCGATAGGGATCATGGAGTCTATTGCCTTGAGGCCGGTCTGAAGCGGCTCATGCACGGGCTCGCGGAAAATGACTCCGGGAGCCTTGCGTTCCAGCGGCATGCGCACGGTTTCTCCCTGAACGGGGCCGAACCCGTCAAGCGGCCTGCCTATGGGATCCACTACGCGTCCCACAAGGCCGTCACCGACATCGATGCCGGCGATGCGGCCCAGCCTGCGTACGCGCATGTCTTCCTTGACAAGGTCGGTTTTGCCCAGAAGGACGGCTCCCACATTGTCTTCTTCGAGATTCATCACAACCGCCTTCACGCCGCTGTCGAATTCGAGCAGTTCTCCGGCCTCTGCGCCGCTCAGGCCGTAAATCCTGGCTACGCCGTCACTTACGGTGAGTACTCTGCCGACTTCTTCGTATTTGAGGGTGGTATCCACCCCCTTCAGCTGCTGGAGGAGTATTTCGGAGACCTCGCTTGCTTTTATGTTGTTGTGGCTCATACTATTCGATTACTTTTCTGTATGAAATCGCGCCTGAGTACCTGCAGTTCACAAAGCACCGACGCATCGAGCATCTTGCCGTCAACCTCGATGCGGAAGCCTCCAATCAGGGAAGGATCGACTTCCGTCTCCAGGAGGATGCGGCAGCCGAGACGCTGCTGCATTTCGGCCTTGACCCGCTCTTCCAGGTGGCTGTATTCGACAGCGGAGGTAAGGATAACATGCCTCAGCCCCACAGAGTCGCAGTACAGGTCCACGAAGGCCCGCAAAATGCGGCGCAGATAGTCTTGACGCCCTTTCTGGATCAGGAAGCCTACGAACCGCTCCAGGTCCGGTTCGAGCTTGGACGGCAAACTACCGGCATTCCGGAGCATCTCCCTCACCTGGTAGCATACCTGCTCCCCACGCCCCGACTCCTGGGTAAGCAGGAGCAGGGCCTTTGCGTAACGTTTGGTGATGGCTCCGGTATTCATCTTTTTAATTCATCGGTGCGCGCGAAGCTTCGTCCAGGAGCCGGTCAAGCAGTTCCTGCTGCTCCGCTGCGGGTTCGAGTTCCTTGCGGATGATTTTTTCTGCCACCGCTACGGAAAGGGCCGATACCTCGGACCTGATTTCCAAGAGGGCGGATTCCTTTTCTGCTGCAATCTCTTCGCGGGCGGACTTCAGAATCTTGGCCGACTGCTCGGCCGCCTCCTGCTTGGCTTGCGCGATAATCTCCTCACGGGCCCTGGAAGCCTCCTGCAGCATTTTGCCCTGTTCCTGTCTGGTGCGGTCGATAATCTTCTGCTGCTCTGCTGCAAACTGCTCCAGGCTCAGGCGTGCCTGCTCTGCTGCGGCAAGGGATTCCCGGATATGGTCGGTACGCTTCTGCACCGCACGCGTAATGACGGGAAAGCCGAACTTGGCGAGGAGAAAGAACACCGCGCCGAAGATGACGACCATCCAGAAGAGCAATCCTATATCGGGAGTGATCAGCGACATGGCTTATCCGCGGAGAACTGCGAGCAGGCAGACGATTACGCCGAAGAGGCAGACGCCTTCTATGAGAGCGCCGATAATGATGGCGGTGGTACGCAGGCCACCGGCGATCTCGGGCTGGCGGGCGCTGGCTTCCATGGTGGACTGGGCCAGTTTGCCGATACCGATTGCAGCCGCGATTGCGACTATTCCAGCGCCGATTGCGCCGCCCACCTTGGCAAGTGCTGCCGCTTGAAGAAGTGTTCCTATCATAATATTGATTTTTAATGGGTTTCTGTTTCAGGATGCTGATGCGCCAGGCCTATGAAGACCGACGACAGCATGGTAAATACATAGGCCTGGATGAATGCCACAAGGAGTTCCAGGCAGTCGAGGAATATGCCGAAAAGTACGGCGACAAAACTCAGGGAGCCGTTGAGCACGGGGCCCATCTTTGCAGTGAGGAAAATCAGCGCGACCGTGCTGAGTATCATGATATGGCCGGCCAGCATATTAGCAAAAAGCCTTATCATCAGCGAGAAAGGCTTGGTGAACATGCCTATGATCTCTATGACCGGCATAATGGGAATGGCCTTGAGGAAAAGCGGGACGTCGGGCCATAATATCTCTTTCCAATAGTGCTTGTTGCCGAAAATGTTCACAACCGCGAAGGTAAACAGCGCCAGCACCAGCGTGACTGCTATGTTTCCCGTCACGTTCGCGCCTCCCGGGAAAAACGGCACTATGCCCATGAGGTTGTTTATCAGAATGAAGAAGAACGCCGTGAGCAGGTAGGGAGAATACTTGCGGTATTCCGGCCCCACCGTGTCTTTAATGACGTCCTGTTCTATCATCACGATTACCGGTTCCAGCAGGCCGGCTATCCCTGTAGGGGCTTCGCGGCACACGTCGTGCTTGCGGTACCAGCGGGCGCAGAGCAGAATCAGCACTACCAGCAATATGCTGTCCACAATCAAGGCGAAGACATTCTTGGTGATGGAGATGTCCAGCGGACGCGAGCCGTCGGAGGTCCGAACTATCTTGCCCTCGTGAGGCTCCCCTTTCGCCGCTATCCTAAGACCTTTGTAAGTGGCTCCATGCGCAAGCTTTTCACTGCTGAACAGCTGAAGGCCTTCGTTGAAGACGATGCAGGGCAGGGGTATCGCCACTTCCTTGCCTTTGAAGGTAAGGATATGCCACTCGTATGCATCGGAAATGTGCCCGAATATGAACTGCTCCATGTCGAGATCTCCCGCTTCCTGCTCCTGGACAGGAGGGGCGGAGGCGGAAATCAGAAGGAGCAACGGCAACAATACCGCCAAACGCATTATTTTTCGGGCTGAGCGCATACGGTAAGGGTGTTGTTCTCCAGAATGATTGCTCCGCCGCTCACATTAAGGCTCTGCTGCGAAGATGCGCTGCGCCACACTATCCGGCCTTTCTCCAGCGACGAGATGATGGGGGCATGCCCCGGGAGCACCTCGAAGGGGCCGGCGGTTCCTGGCAGGAACACGGCGTCCACAGGGCCGCCGAAAACGGTGCCCGAAGGGGTCAGGATCGTGAGCGTCAGTTCTTTGGTCATTATGCTGCCTGTTCCATGATGCGGCGGCCTTTCTCGATGGCCTCCTCTATCGTACCGACATTGAGGAACGCCTGCTCGGGCAGGTCGTCACACTCGCCGTCGAGTATCATGTTGAATCCGCGTATTGTGTCGGATATATCGACCATCACGCCCGGAACTCCGGTAAACTGCTGTGCGACTGCAAAGGGCTGCGAGAGGAATCGCTGCACCCTGCGGGCGCGGCTGACGGTCAGTTTGTCTTCGTCGGACAGTTCGTCCATGCCGAGGATGGCGATGATATCCTGAAGCTCCTTGTTTCGTTGGAGTATCTGCTTGACTCTCTGGGCTGTACGGTAGTGCTCCTCGCCTACGATGTTGGGGTCGAGAATGCGGGATGTGGATTCCAGGGGGTCCACTGCCGGATAGATGCCGAGAGAGGTAATCTTGCGGCTCAGCACCGTAGTGGCGTCAAGATGCGAGAAGGTGGTCGCAGGAGCCGGGTCGGTGAGGTCGTCAGCAGGTACGTAAACAGCTTGCACCGAGGTAATTGAGCCGTTCTTCGTAGAGGTGATGCGTTCCTGCATCGAACCCATTTCCGTCGCCAGCGTGGGCTGGTAACCTACGGCGGAGGGCATACGTCCAAGCAGTGCAGAAACCTCGGAACCCGCCTGCGTAAAACGGAAGATGTTGTCGATGAAGAAAAGTATGTCGTGCGGGGAGTCGGGGTCAGGGCTGTCCCGGAACGATTCTGCCAGCGTCAGGCCGCTCAGGGCTACGGAGCTGCGGGCTCCCGGAGGCTCGTTCATCTGTCCGAACACCATGGCTACCTGCGATTTGCCCACTTCGGCAGGATCGATAGCGGAGAGGTCCCATTTGCCTTCTTCCATCGATTTGGAGAAGGCTTCGCCGTAACGGATGACGCCCGATTCTATCATTTCCCGCAACAGGTCGTTGCCTTCCCTGGTGCGCTCGCCTACGCCTGCGAAGACGGAAAAGCCGTTGTGCTTCTTGGCTATGTTGTTGATAAGTTCCTTGATGAGCACGGTCTTTCCCACGCCTGCGCCGCCGAAAAGGCCGATTTTGCCGCCTTTAAGGTAGGGCTCCAGCAGGTCGATGACCTTGATGCCGGTAAACAGGATCTCCTGGGAGGTGGCAAGGTCTTCGAACTTTGGAGGCTCGCGGTGAATCGGGAGGGCATCGGTTGTATCGAGTGGGGGAAGGCCGTCGATAGCCTCACCGGTTACGTTGAGCACACGCCCGCGAATCTGGCTGCCCACGGGCATCGCTATAGGTTTGCCGCTCGGGAATACTTCGAGGCCGCGGCGGAGGCCGTCGGTGGAATCCATGGCGACGCAGCGCACGGTCTCCTCGCCTATGTGCTGCTGGACCTCGAGAATCACGCTGCGCCCGTCCGGACGCGCCACTCTCAGTGCGTCATGTATGCGGGGCAGCACCTCCTCGGAGAGGTCCTTGCGGGGAATGTCAAAATGGACATCGACCACTGGGCCGATAATCTGGGAAATACTTCCTGAAACTCTCTCCATAGGCTATTTGGTGTTGTTGGCAGCCATGCGGGCCTCGTACTCCTGCTGGGCACGGATGACGGATACGGAACGTTTGAGGACGAAGCCGCTTCCGAGATACTTGGTACGCACGTCTTCGTCGGCAGCGAGGGACTCGGGAGTGCCCTGCTGAAGTATGGTGCCCTCGTACAGAAGGTAAGCCCTGTCGGTGATGGCAAGGGTCTCGCCTACGTTGTGGTCGGTGATGATTACGCCGATATTACGGTACTTGAGCTTGGCGATGATGTACTGGATATCCTCTACGGCTATGGGGTCCACTCCGGCGAAAGGTTCGTCGAGCAGGATGAATTTGGGGTCGATTGCGAGCGCCCGGGCAATCTCGCAGCGGCGTCTCTCGCCTCCGGAGAGCTGTATGCCCAGGGATTTGCGCACCTTGGAAAGGTTGAACTCGTCGATCAGGGCCTCCAGACGTTCCAGACGCTCCTTGCGGGGAATTCCCTTCATCTCCATGACGCTCATTATATTGTCTTCGACGCTCATCTTGCGGAAAACGGATGCGTCCTGGGGAAGGTAGCCTATACCTTTCTGCGCACGCTTGTACATGGGGAGCTTGGTAATCTCTTCGTCGTCCAGGAAGACCTTGCCCTCGTTGGGGACTATCTGCCCGGTTATCATGTAGAAACTGGTGGTCTTGCCCGCTCCGTTGGGCCCGAGGAAACCGACGATTTCGCCTTGTTCTACCTCCATGGAAACCCCCTTCACAACGGTGCGGAGTCCATATTTCTTGACCAGGTTTTCGCAGTGGAGCTTCATCGTATATCTAATGCTAAGTCTTTAACAAGTTCTGCCACTTCGGGATTGCGGGCCATAAGGTCCTGGGCCTTCTCGACGGGCATGTATATTTTCTTTTCCTGATCCTCTTCGGGGATGACGTCGGGGAACAAACGCAGGCTGGTGCAGTCCAGCATCTTGCTAAGGCGATCCTCTAGTTCCCGGAGCTTCTTTTCCGCTATCCAGTCACGCTGAGCCTTGCTCACAAGAGCGAAACTGACCTTGAGTATGCCGTCTTCTTCCGAGGTGGTGAGCCGGGCCGTTGCGAGGGCGCCGGACAGACGGGGCTGGGCAGTATAGCTTGCAGCCAGTTCTGCCCATTTCTGCGAAACAGTTTCGGCGTCCGGAAGGGATTTGGAGGCATCGGGGACAGGTTCCGCCGCCAGTTCGACGGTAATCTCTTCGTCGCTCATCAGGGCCGCAAGCGACAAGCCGGACGCTCTTTTGGCCGGTTTAGCAGCAGCAGGTTTGGGGGCGGCAGGCTTAGCTGTAGCGGGTGCGGGAGCTGCGGGCTTAGCAGCGACGGGAGCGGGAGCGGCTGGGGCTGGGGTTGCGGGGGTTGCGGGGGCCGGTGCGGGATCGTTTTGCTCAGTTTTGATCCCGACGGGGGCTGCAGGAGCAACGGGGGCTGCAGGAGCAGCAGGCGTGGCTGGGGCAGCAGAAGCGGCTGGAGCCGGCGCCGGGGCAGCGACCTTGCTCTCGGGGACGCCGCCGATGAAGGCGATACGCATGAGAGCAAACTCGATATGGAGCCTCTGGTTTGTGGACGCGCGGTACCCTGCCTCGCACTGGGATATGACGCCCAGCGCATCGTAAAGGAATTTTATGCTGCAGCGTCCGGCCTGCTCGCGGTAGCGCTCCCGCAGCGAGGCGGGAAGGTCGAGCAGGGCCTCAAGCCCGCCGGTGCGGCTTACCAGAAGGTCGCGCATGTGCGAACCCAGCGAAGAAATGAAGTGCAGGGCGTTGAATCCCTTGGAAAGGATGTCGTCGAAAATCAGCAGCGCAGTACCATAATCCCCCGACAGAAAAGCATCGGTGAGGCGGAAACTGTATTCGTAATCCAGCACGCCCAGGTTGCGGATGACCTCGTCGTACTTGATGTCCGTTCCGCAGAAAGCGACGGTCTGGTCGAATATCGTAAGGGCATCGCGCATCGCACCGTCGGCCTTTTGGGCAATTACGTGGAGCGATTCGTCATCGACGCTCACCCCTTCCTTGCCTGCGATGTCACGCAGATTGCGAACTATATCGGGGATGCTGATGCGGTTGAAGTCGTAAGTCTGGCAGCGGCTGAGGATAGTGGGTATGATCTTGTGCTTCTCCGTTGTGGCCAGAATGAATATCGCGTGTGCGGGCGGCTCTTCGAGCGTTTTGAGGAAAGCGTTGAACGCTGCCTGCGTGAGCATGTGGACCTCGTCGATGATGTACACGCTGTACTTGCCGACCTGGGGAGGTATCAGGACCTGCTCCATGAGGGCTTTGATGTCTTCTACGCCGTTGTTGGACGCTGCATCGAGCTCGTGTATACAATACGAACGCCCCTCGCGGAAGGAAACGCAGGACTCACATTCGCCGCAGGGTTCCATGTCGGGACCGGGATTCGAGCAGTTGATGGTTTTGGCAAAAATGCGCGCGGCACTGGTTTTGCCTACACCTCTGGGGCCGCAGAACAAGTAAGCATGCGCAAGCTGTCCGCGTAATATGGAGTTTTTGAGCGTACGGGCTATGTTGTCCTGCCCTATGAGGCTCTCAAAGGAATCGGGACGGTATTTGCGGGCTGATACTATGTACTGTGCCATATATTTTTTTACAAATGTAGTGAAAATTCTTAACTTTGCCGTTATGAAAACCGTTATAGGGAAAATACTCATCCTGGTCTGCCTGGCAAGCCTTAGCCTGCCCTGTGCAGCCCAGATGAAAATATATACAAAGAGCTATAGGATACAGGACTTCAGCAGCCGCACAACAAAAATTGTGCTCGGAGGCTCCGCTCCGCTCAGGCAGTCGATAAGGACAGCCGTCACTTCATTGTGGACCGCATCCCCCTACGAGTTCTGTTCCGAGGCCGACTATGAGAGACTGAAAGGCGACCCGGACAGCTATTTCCTGCGTCCCGTCACCTCCAAGGGCATAATCAGCCTGGAACTCAGCAAAGGCGGCAAAGACAGTAATTCCAATACCCTCCAGACGCCCATGAGCATAATATCCGTCCCCGTCGCCGGCGAGCGGTACGATGCTCCCCTGCTGTATATGCCCGCATTCATCAGCATCGTACAGGATTACATAATCGGAGCAGTAAGTTCCGAACGCATTGCATATTCCGGCATCAAATCCATAAAGATCCGCCGGCCAGCCGGCACAAGGCTCATCCGCAGCTCCTCCGAGGCTGAGGAAGCTTTCCGCGCAGGCGACGCTGGTGCGGCAATCGAGATCACCATCACCCCCGACGGAAGTCCCGAATCCCGTCCGATGTTCAGATATACCGTGAATGCCGCCTCGTACGAGCTCTATTCTTTCCGTAAATAATGACAATCTGCACCATTGACCCCGACGGCATCGGGGCCCCTATTACCAGTCTGCAGGAATACATCGAGCACAAGATCGGCATGCCGGTTGCAGACATCGACGCCGACTCCCACGAACGCTTTCTTATAATCGAGGCGGAAGCTCTCCGCGACCTGGTGGTCATGGCAGAGGTGTCCGGAAAAGGCGCCCGCATACTCCCCTGCCAGGGCACGCTTGACAATCCGGATTGCCGGAGGATTATCGCTTCGCACTGCAAAGTCCTGGAGAAATAATAAGAAAGGGGTGACTAAATAGTCGAGAGACTGATAGTCACCCCATTTTGTTTATTGTCTTGAGGTCAAGGCTCCGAGCCGCCAGTCAGCCAACCGCTGGCGGAACTCCGTTCGCTTCGCTCACTCCGGCCCCTCCCACAATCTCCTTCGTCCCGCTGGCGCGGAACTCGTATCTTGCGGGCCCCTCCCCCTGCCCGTCGGCAGCAAGGTATCGCGCAGCGATGACGCAGATGACGATGGGAGGGGCCGGAGCGAACGCAGTGAGCGGAGTCCTCGAAGAGGCAAGCTGACGCCGCGGCGGAGCCTGGCGAACAAAAAAAAGAAGAGGCCGACCTTTTTAGTCGACCCCTACTTGTTAAACAGAAAGCTTGTTATTTGGCTTCCTCTGCTGCAGGTGCGGCCTTGCCGACATGCTCGAGGATGACGTCGAAGATAAGGGTGGAGTTGGGCTCGATGCCGGGACGGCCGTTCTCGCCGTAAGCGAGGTTGGCAGGGACGTAGAGCTCGATGTGTCCGCCTTCGCCGATAAGCTGAAGACCCTCGGTCCAACCGGCGACAACACTGTTGAGGGTGAAGCGTGCGGGATCTGCGTCTTCTTTGGTCTCATCGAATACGGTACCGTCGATGAGGGTTCCCTTATAACGAACTGCTACGGTGTCGGTGGCTGCGGGCTTGAGTTCCTCGTTACCGACCTCGATGATCTTGTACTGGAGGCCGCTTTCGGTCTGCTGTACACCGGGCTTGTTGAGGTTTGCTGCAAGGAATTTATCACCGGCTTCCTTATTGGCGAGGAGCTTGTAATTGTGCCTCTTCTCGAGATGGGAGTTGAACACCTGGTTGATGAGATCGGGGCTGATCTTGAACTGGGAAGCGAACTCAGGATCGCGGAAATCGCCCTTTGCAGCAACGAAATCCTTGATACCGGCGATGATCTTGTTGTAGTTGACGTCGCCGAAATCATATCCCTTGATGAAGCTTCCGAAATTGACACCTATAAGATAGCTGACGCTGTCGATCTCGGCCTTGGTAGGGGTAAAGTCCTTAAGAGTTTTTACTGTCTGCTCGGCGCCTTCGCCGTCTGCTGCAGGCTCGGCTGTTTTGGGGGTGCAGGCAACCATTGCCGCGCCCAGTGCGAGTGCAAAGAAAAATTTGTACGTTTTCATTAATTTATAAATAGTTAACATTAAAGATTCCAGGCAAGTGCCGACGCACCAAGTATAGCGGCGTCGGACTCGGATAAGCTTGAGTACATGAGTTTGACCTTGTCTTTCCAAAGAGGCAGGACATTCTCGTTCATCGACTCCTCGATGGGTTTGGTAAGGAATTCACGGGCGCGGGCAAGGCCACCGAAGAGCACGATCGCCTCGGGTGACGAGAACGCTATGAAATCGGCGAAGCTGCGTCCAAGTATTGTTCCGGTATATTCAAAAATCTCGAGAGCCATCTTGTCGCCTGCCTTGGCTGCTTCGTAAACATCCTTGGAGGTGATGTTTTCGCGCAGGCTCAGCAGGGATGACTCCTCGGGATGTTTGTCGAGCCATTCGACCGCAGTACGGGCAACACCGATGGCGGAGCAATATGCTTCGAGGCATCCGAGTTTGCCGCAGCCGCAGAGACGGCCGCCGCGTACGGCACAGGTGTGCCCCAGCTCTCCGGCAAATCCGTCGTGGCCGTAAAGCACCTTGCCGTCGATGACGATGCCGCTGCCGACGCCGGTGCCGAGGGTTATCATTATGAAATTCTTGAGCCCCTTGGCTGCACCGTAGGTCATTTCGCCGACGGCAGCCGCATTGGCGTCGTTGGTAAGTGCGACGGGCAGTCCCTCCATCGCCTCGGAGAGCATGGCGGCGAAGGGAACGTTGCCTTCGTGAGCCCATGAGAGGTTGGGGGCCTGCTTGATTTCTCCTGTGTAATAGTTGCCGTTGGGAGCGCCTACGCCGATGCCGCGGATCTGACCCTGGAGGTCGGAGTCGGCAATGAGTTTCTGGAGCGTAAGGGCAAGTGCGGCGACAAACGAAGGTGCGTCATCGTGCTTGTTGGAAACGAGGATGCTCTGGGCGAGGACTTCGCCACGGGCGTTGACGATTCCGCATTTGGCGGTCTGTCCGCCGATGTCTATACCAAGTACATAAGGTTTCTCCATAGCTGATTCGAAGTTTTGATTACTCTGTAGGGATATCCTTGTTTACGTTCTTGCTGCCGCTGACTGCGTAGAAGATGAGGTATGCCAGGCAGGCGATAAGCACCCAGTAGCTCTGAAGCGAACCGACGGCGTCGGCCAGCAGGTTCTGGACGAAAGGAATGATGCCGCCGCCGCAGACGAGGGTCATGAAGATACCGGATGCGGCTGCAGTGTATTTGCCGAGGCCCTCGGCGGAGAGGTTGAATATGGAACCCCACATGACGGAAGTGCAGAGACCGCAGAGTGCGAGGAACACGAGGCTCACGGGAACTTTGCCGATGACTGCGCCCTGAGGCAGGAACATGGCGATGAGAATGAACGCGATGGCTGCCGACGATGTGTAGAGAAGCATATTCTTGCTCGAGACTTTGGCTCCGACGGATGCACCGACGAGACGTCCTACGAGCATGCAGAGCCAGTAGGCGCTGATGAGGGTACCGGTGAGGGCGGGACCAACGGACTCGAGTCCGGAGAAGTAAACGTTCGCGGTATTGGGGATACCTACCTCGATGCCGACATAGAAGAAGATGGCGATGGCGCCGAGAACGAAGTGACGGAAGCTCAGAGGGCTGTAAGGATCCTTGACAGCCTTGCCTGCCTTGCGGGCGGCCTTCTCCTCGGGAGTCTCCATGTGAGGCTCGGGGATATTGGTGAGGAAGATGACCACGAATGCGATGGCAAAGATGACCATTGCGATGATCATGACGGGAGCCGCCTTGGCTACGGTTGCATCAGCGATGCTGCCGCCTACGAGCCAGCCGACGAGGAAAGGAGCGATGGTACCGCCGATGGAGTTGCAGGAACCGCCCCACTGAATGAGTTGATTACCCTTGTTGCCGCCGCCGCCGAGAGTGTTGAGCATGGGGTTGACGACGATGTTGAGCATACACATCGAGAATCCGGCTACGAAAGCGCCCGCCACATATACTGCGAAGGACTCGACGTATCCGGAAAGGAACTGGATGGCTACGCCCACGAGGCCTACCACCACTGCGGCGAGAGCAGTGAACTTGTAGCCTTTGCGGCGGAGTATAATGCCTGCGGGAATGCCCATACAAGCGTATGCGATGAAGTTGGCGAGAGTACCGAGCTGGCTGAGGGCCTTGCTGGCGCCGAACTGATTGGTCACCACTACGCCCATGGAACCGGCGAGGTTGGTGACGAAGGCAATCATGAAGAACAAAGCAAAGCACACCGCAATTGCGGGCGTGTAGTTCTTGCTGGAAGCGGTCTTGGTCATAATGTGATTATTTTAGTGATTCAATATTCTTGCGGTTATAAAGCAGCTTGCCCTCCGCCGTCATGGCGTAGGCTATGCGTTCTGCATAGAATTTCTCCACCTTGGCACGTACCATCTTGGACGTGGTGTTGAGCATGCCGTTCTGCTCCGTGAAGGGCTCCTCGCCCACTATTATTGCGGCAGGAAGCCATTTTTCCGGGAAAAGGCCTGCATGACGGCCGCCTGGACGGTACGAATCGACCTCAGCCTGGATTATGTCCAGCTGGGCTTTGCGGCCCTCTTCGCTGTCGGGATCGAGCCCTTTCGATTTTACAGCCTCGGCAAGCGCGGCCTTTGCGGGAATGACCAGGACGGCGGTCCAGGGGCTCTGGTTGTTGTAGAGTACCGATGCGTCGATGTAGCGGGAGCCGTCGGCCAGGCTGTCCTCGAAGCCCTCGGGCGAATACTTTTCGCCGTCGGAGGATATGAGGAGACTCTTGAAACGTCCGGTCACGTAAAGGTAGCGGGGATCGTCCTTGCAGAGGTATCCGCGGTCGCCGGTGTGCAGCCAGCCGTCCACTATCGTGGAGGCGGTTGCCTCGGGGTTCTTCCAATAACCGGCCATCACATTCTCGCCGCGGATAACGATTTCGCCGGTCTGCCCGACAGGCAGCTGCTCGCCGTTTTCGTCGCAGATCTTTATGTCCATGGGCTGGACCGTACGGCCCGAGGAGCCAAAACGGGCGTGACCTGCTGAGTTGGAGCAGATGACGGGCGTGGCCTCGGAGAGTCCGTATCCCTGGAATATAGGCATGCCGATGGCGCAGAAATAGCGCTGCAGCTCTATGTCGAGGAGGGCTCCACCGCCGACGAAGAACTTGAGACGGCCGCCGAAACTCTCCCGCACGCTCTTGAATACCAGTTTGTCCATCAGTGATTTGATAGGTGCGCGCCACCAGAGCTTCCATGCGGGACGTCCCATATTGTAGTATTCCCTGTTGTACTTGATGGCGTTGGACAGGGCGAACTCGTACAGGCGCTCCACCGTCTTGCCTTTCTTGCGTATCCCGGCCTCGATGCCCTTGCGGAAATTGCGGGAGATCGCAGGCACGGAGAGCATGAGATGGGGACGGGTTTCGCGTATGGCGACGGGGATGTTCTTGAGCATGGTAACGGCGTTCTTGCCGCCTGGAACCGTAGCTACGCTGCCTCCGTGGCACATCATGAAGTACATGCCGCAGACATGGGCGAAACAGTGGTCGAGAGGGGTTATGATAAGCATGACGTCGCCCCTCTCTATGCTCACTACTGAACTGGACTGCTCTACATTAGCCGTATAATTGCGGTGAGTGAGGAGTATGCCCTTGGGATCTGCGGTAGTGCCGGAAGTATAAGATATGTTGGCGTAATCGTCGGGGCCGATGGTGGCCATTCGCTCTTCGAGCTCGCCGGGGTGGGACTGAAGGAATTCATCGCCCATGCGGCCCAGCTGGCTGAAAAGCATTTCGCCTTCCCTGGTGGGAACTTCGTCGAGGATTATGACCTTCTCCACCGCCGGGCACTGCGGAAGCACCCTGCGGACCTTCGCAAGCTGACCCTCCGAAACCACGACGAAGCGGGAGTCGGAATGGTTGATGCGGAAACTCAGGTCGTGATCGGACTCCAGTTTGAAGGACATGGGGACGTTGACGCCGCCTGCGAATATAATACCCAACTCACTGAATATCCATGCGTTGCGCCCCTCGGAAAGAAGGGATACCTTATCCCCTTTGCGAAGACCCAGCGCCATGAATCCGGCGGCATAGCGGCTCACCTGCTCCCGAGTGGTCTTGTAGGATGTTTCGGTCCAGACACCATCCACCTTCTCGCGCAGGTAGGTCTGACCTGAGTACATGGCGGTGTACTTCTCTACGAAATCGATTATAGTTGGTCTGGAGTCGTGCGGCATCATTTTTCCTCCTCCGGGAACAGGCCGAAGAGCTTGGCGTCGATCATGTTGGTGATGAGTTCGAAGTCCTCGGGTTTGTTACCGAATTTAATGTTGTCTGCATCCACTATCAGGAGATTCCCCTTGTAAGTGGATATCCAATCTTCGTATTTCTCGTTGAGACCTGTGAGATAGTCGATGCGGATGCTCTTTTCGTACTCGCGTCCGCGTTTCTGTATCTGCGCGATGAGATTTGGAATCGTGGAGCGCAGGTATATGAGGAGGTCGGGCATCCCGACCAGGGACATCATCAGGTCGAAGAGATCTGTGTAATTCTCGAAATCACGGGTGCTCATGAGCCCCATGTCGTGGAGGTTGCGGGCGAATATGCGGGCGTCTTCGTAGATTGTACGGTCCTGGATGATGACCTTGTCGGACTTGTTGATATCCAGGATATCCTTGAAGCGCTTGTTGAGGAAATAAATCTGGAGATTGAAGGACCAACGCTCCATATCTTCGTAGTAATCAGCCAGATATGGATTGAAATCCACAGGCTCGAACTTGGGAGTCCACCCATAGTGGGCGGCCAGCATCTTGGTGAGCGTCGTCTTGCCGCTCCCGATATTTCCTGCGATGGCAATGTGCATAATCCGTAATATTACAATTTACAAAGATAGCAATTATTTGAAAAGGCCGAAAAGTTCAGCGTCGATTTTGTCGGTGATGGAAGAGAAATCTTCCGGATTGTGCTCGAAATCCATGGAGTCGGCGTCTATGACCAGGAGCCGTCCCTTGTAAGAGCCTATCCACTCCTCATAATGACGGTTGAGCCCGGAAAGATACTCAAGGCTGATGCTCTGCTCGTAATCGCGCCCCCTTTTCTGTATCTGGGACACGAGATGGGGCACGCTCGACTTGAGATAGATCAGCAGGTCCGGCGGATTCACCATGGACATCATGAGCCGGAAAAGCTGCATGTAGGTGTCGTAATCGCGCTCCGAAAGATTGCCCTGCTCGTAATTGTTGGCCACGAAGATGTGCACCCCTTCCAGCAGGGTGCGGTCCTGGATGATGACATCCTTGGAGGACGCTATCTCCAGCACATCCTTGAAGCGCTGCGCCAGGAAATATGTCTCCAGGTTGTAAGACCAGCGTGGAATGTCTTTGTAGTAATCTTCCAGATAGGGATTGTATGTGACGGCCTCGTACTTGGGGGTCCATCCGTAATGTTCGGAAAGCATGCGCGTAAGCGTAGTCTTGCCGCATCCGATATTGCCAGCTATTCCTATATGCATTTGTTTGTCTCTTGTCTTACAAAAATAAACAGAATTTCGTATTTTTGCCAAATAATCTTCACACGAAATGGACATCCGCAGATTCGTAGTCGGCAGGCTTAGCGAGAACACGCTGATAGTCAGCGGAGCTCCCGGCAGGTGCATCGTAATAGACCCCGGATTCGAGACTCCCGAGGAGGGCGGACGCATACTGGAATACATGCGCGCCGGAGGCCTTGTCCCCGAGGCCATCCTCCTCACGCACGGCCACATGGACCACATGTACGGCGTAGCGCAGCTGGTTCGTCTCTACGGTGTCCCGGTCTATATGTCCGACGCCGACAAGCCCGTTGTCGAATACTTCCAGAGGGTCTCCAAATTCGGCATAAACGTACCCGAACTGGGCTACGAGACCACTCCGGTAACCGACGGACAGATAATCGACGCCGCCGGTCTGCACCTCAGGGTCATCACTACTCCGGGTCATTCGCCTGGCAGCGTGTGTTATCTGGAAGAGAGCGAGAAGACCCTGTTCACGGGCGACACCCTCTTCGCCGGTTCCATCGGACGGACCGACCTGTATCTGGGCGACTACGACAGCCTGATACGTTCCATAATGGAAAAACTGATGGCCCTTCCGGGCGACACCGAGATATATCCGGGGCACGGAGCCCCGAGCACGATAGGCCAGGAGATGACAACCAACCCTTTCCTGGAACCGTTCAACGAAAGGGAGGAAATCCCGGAACTCAACGAATACATATGACAAAAATTGAAGCTGCACGCCAGGAGTACAAGGATTGGTGCTCCGCAATCGGAATCGACACCATCGAGAAAGTCAACGACGTGCTCAAGGATGGCCGGGCCGTAAGTCTCATAAACCTTTGCGAAGCCCGCCAGGAACGCAAATACGCAGAAGCGGCGGACCAGATTTTCTGGCGTCGCAGACGCTCGAGCATCGTAATGATGTCCGGGCCCAGCTCGAGCGGCAAGACCAGCAGCAGCCTGCGCATAGCCCAGCAGTGCCGGGTACTCGGAATATCACCCAAGGTCATCGAACTCGACAATTACTTCCGTCCCAGGGAGGAGACCCCTCTGGACGAAAACGGCGATTACGATTTCGAGGCCCTCGGCGCCATGAACGTCGAGCTGCTCAACGAAAACCTCAACGACCTGCTCTCGGGCAAGGAGGTGATTATTCCCAAGTTCGACTTCAAGACAGGCCGTACCATCTTCGAGGATGACCGCCGCATGAAGCTCGAACAGAACGACATACTGTTCATGGAAGGCATCCACGCCCTCAACCCGGCGCTCACCTACGCCGTGGACCAGAGCCGCATCTTCCATATTTACATATCGTCCCTGTCATCGCTGCCGGGAGGCGAAAAAGTGCACAACAGCACAACCGACAAACGCCTGCTGCGCCGTATTGTGCGCGACAACCGCGTGCGCGGCATCAGCCCCGAGGAAAACATACTCCGCTGGCCTTCGGTACGCCGCGGCGAGACCCTCAACATCTTCCCCTTCGAGGAAAATGCCGAGGTAGTGCTCAACACTTCCACGCTCTACGACGTCCCCCTGCTCAAGTACTACGCCGAGCCGCTGCTTTACGGCATCACCGAGGCCTCTCCGGCCTACGAAAAGGCTCAGTCGCTCCTGACATTCCTCTCCAAGGTCACCGCGCTCAAACCGGCAGAGATAGCAGCCATACCTCCCACTTCCATCATGCGCGAGTTCATCGGAGGACAGACGCTCTGAGATGGTTCACTCCTGCCCGCTGATCGTACTGGGTTCGACCAAGGTCGGAGAAGGTTCCCTGGTGGTGCATACGCTGAATCCCACATGGGGACGGCGCAGTTTCATCACCGCTCTGGGCAAGGGGTCCCCCATGGCCATGTTCCTTCCGCTTTCCCTGCTGGAAGGCGAGATAACGGAGAATCCCAAGTCGGAGCTCTGGAGACTCAGGAGCCCTTCCGTCAGCGAGCCGCTTAGCGGAATCAGAAACGACATACGCAAGAACACCATGACGCTCTTCATGAGCGAAGTGCTGATGCGCACGGTACGCGACGGTTCCCGCGAAGAGGGTCTGTATGAATGGTGCAGGCGCAGCATCCTCACCCTGGATGCCCTGGAAAGCGATTTTTCCAATTATCACCTCCGTTTCCTGCTGGAATTCGCGGGTGCCCTCGGATTCGCTCCCACGCTGGACGATCTGGCGCCCTTTGCCGCAGAGCACTTCGATATCGTCAGACAGCTTGTGCGGAGCACCCCTGCGGCCGCCCTTCTCATTCCCATGAACGGGGCAGAGCGCAACGCAGTGGCATCGCTGCTGCTCGATTACATCGGGTTCCATACCGAAACCCGCCTCAACATACGTTCCCTGCAGATACTGAGGGAATTATACAAATGACAATGGCAGAAGAAATCATCGACATACACGGCGCCCGGGCTCACAACCTAAAGAACGCGGACGTACAGATTCCACGCGGCAAGTTCGTAGTCATCACAGGCTTGAGCGGGAGCGGCAAGAGTTCGCTCGCCTTCGACACCATATATGCCGAAGGGCAGAGGCGCTACCTCGGCACGCTGTCACCGTATGCGCGCCATTTCATGGGCGTACTGGAAAAACCCGACGTAGAGAGCATCACCGGCCTGAGCCCCATCATCGCCATAGAACAGAAGACCACCAGCGCAAACCCCAGATCCACCGTCGGCACCATTACGGAAATATATGATTTCCTGCGACTTCTGTACGCAAAAGCCTCAACCGCATACTCCCCGGTCAGCGGAGAAGAAATGATCCGCTACACCGACTCCCAGATAGTCGATCTTATCATCAGGGAATACGCTGGGCGCAAGTGCATATTGCTCGCGCCGCTGGTAAGGGGACGCAAGGGACACTACAGGGAACTCTTCGAGCAGATGAGGCGCCGGGGCTATTCGCAGATACGCATCGACGGCGAAATAATGGAGCTGCAGGAGGTTGAGGCCCTCGACCGCTACAAGGCCCACTTCATCGAACTCGTAATCGACAAGCTCAAGCCAGGAGAAGGCGACGAGGCCCGGGTACGCCGTTCCGTAGCCAACGCAATCAGCGTAGGCAAGGGCTCCGTAGCAGTGCTCGCCACCGACGACGGGAGCCTGCGCCACTTCTCCAAGCATCTCGTAGATCCCAAGACAGGGCTCTCACTGCAGGAACCTCAGCCACACAGTTTCTCGTTCAACTCTCCCGAAGGCTACTGCCCTCATTGCAAGGGACTTGGCACAGTTGCAGACATAAGCCTCGAATCCCTCATCCCCGACCCTCACGTCTCCATTGCGGCAGGCGGCATCGTACCTCTGGGCAAGCAGCGGGAGAACCGCAAGTTCGAGATAGTGCGCGCCATGGCCCGCAAGCACAACTTCTCTCTGTACGAACCTCTGGAAGACGTGCCGCAGGAATTCATCGACCTTATCATATACGGTTCGGAACAATTGTATCGCATCGGCGACGGAAACGATTCTCAGATGGCGGTATGGGAAGGGCTCATCGACGACGTCGAAGAACGCATAACCTGCCCTGTATGCCACGGGACGCGCCTACGCGAGGAGACATCGTGCTTCCGCATCGACGGCAAAACCATCAGCGAAGTGTCTTCAATGGAGATTTCCGCGCTGCTGGAGTGGGTGCGTTCACTGGACGGCAAACTCTCAGGACGCGGCAAGGCCGTAGCCCGCGACGTGCTCAGGGAGCTCAGCGACAGGCTTCAGTTCCTGGTTGACGTCGGACTGGAGTACCTCTCGCTCGACCGCGCAACCGGCTCCCTGTCGGGCGGAGAAAGCCAGCGCATACGGCTTGCCACGCAGATAGGCTCCAAACTGGTCGGAGTAATATACATACTCGACGAACCTTCGATAGGACTGCACCAGCGGGACAACCGCAAGCTCATCGCCTCCCTGGGCAAGCTGCGCGACGAAGGCAATACCGTCATCGTGGTGGAGCATGACGAGGAGACCATGCGCAGCGCGGACTGGCTGGTGGACGTCGGGCCCGGCGCCGGAGTGCTGGGCGGCGAAATCTGTTACAGCGGTCCCGCAGCCAAAGCCGCAGAGGCATCCACCATAACCTCTCAGTACCTGGCAGGCAAACGCAAGATAGACATTCCCGCCACGAGGCGGAAAGGCAACGGCAAGATGCTGACTATCAAGGGAGCAAGCGGCAACAACCTCAAGCACATCGACGTCAGTTTCCCCCTTGGCTGCCTCATCGGCGTCGCCGGAGTATCGGGCAGCGGCAAATCATCGCTGGTCATAGAAACCCTCATGCCCATACTCAAAGGCAAATTCTATCACCTCAAGCAGAAGCCTCTCCCCTACGAGGGCATCGAAGGCCTGGAATTCATCGACAAGGTGATAGAAATAGACCAGAGCCCCATCGGACGCTCGCCAAGGTCGAATCCCGCCACTTTTACCGGCGTATTCGACGATATACGCAAGCTCTTCGAGGAGACTCCCGACGCTAAGGTGCGCGGATTCAAGGCCGGGCGCTTCTCCTTCAATGTCGCCGGAGGCCGCTGCGAGGAATGCAAAGGCGCAGGCATCAAACTGGTCGAGATGAATTTCCTGCCGTCGGTCAGCGTTACCTGCGAGGCCTGCCGCGGGCATCGTTACAAAGAAGACACCCTGGCGGTCCACTACAAGGGCAAGAACATCAACGACGTCCTGGAGATGCCCATCAGCGAGGCGTACGAATTCTTTAAATCGCATCCCAAAATCGCCCCCAAGCTCAAGGCTCTCGTGGACGTGGGGCTCGGATACATCCATCTCGGGCAGTCGAGCGTAACCTTGTCGGGCGGCGAAAGCCAGCGGATGAAGCTTGCCGCCGAGTTGTTCCGCAAAGCGACCGGCAACACCCTCTACATGCTCGACGAGCCCACCACCGGACTGCATTTCGAGGATATCAAGACCCTTCTGGAAGTGCTTCAGAAGATTGTAGATCAAGGGAATACCGTTATAATCATAGAGCACAACCCCGATATTCTCAAGAGTGTGGACTACATACTCGATATGGGACCGGAGGGAGGCCGCCGCGGCGGACTCGTAGTCGCCAAGGGCACTCCAGAGCAGATAGCAAAAGACCCGGAGTCTGTGACCGGGCCTTATCTAAAAGAAGTCTTGTAGCGCAGTCTGCTACTTGATTCCGTACTTGGCGAGGATAGAGAGGATAGGCTTCTCTATTGATTTGAACCACATATAGTAACCGTGGTCGTCGGGATGTGTGCCGTCAACGGAGTACTCGTGACGTCCCGAAGAATCCGCATTGGTCTGGATAAAGTACACGTCTGCATACTTGGGATCCTTGAGGATAGTATCGAACAGCGTGCTTGCCATATCCTGCTTGGCCTGTTCGCTGGCGTCGTTGACGAGGTTGAAGTTGCGGCTTTCGCGGTAGATAGTCTGCTGGAATATAAGCGGTTTGCCCGGATGCGCCTCAATGATTCTGTCGATGAACGGTATAAGACGCTCCTTAATCATCTGCCAGCCGGGATTCGAGAAGGTGTCGAAAACATAGGCGTCGGCCTCAACATCGGCGATAACGTCTGCAAAATAGGGCTGAAGCTTGCTGTTGCCGCTCATGCCGAATGCGAGAACCTCCATGCCTGTGGCACGTTCAAACTGCATGGGATAGCTCATGCCAGGACGGCTGGTGCTTATGCCATGGGTGAAGGAGGAACCGTGAAAGAGTATCTTTGACCTGAACTGGTTGGGCAGAGGACTTATGTATGAGCCCACGGTAACTCCGATCTTGCAAGACTCCACGGGAGTGTAGATAGGAAGATAGAGAAGACACTCCTTTACTCCCTGGGGCATGTTCTTTATGAGCACGAACTCTTCTTCGAGTTTCTGGTTATTGGTGGTACCAGATGCCGCCCAGAGCCATTGTCCCTTTTTGTCCTTAATGTAGAGGTCATAGCCCCTGTAGGATATACCCATGGTGTTGCGGGAATTGTAGAGCCGGCTCCACACTGTCTTTATGCTGATCGATGAAGAATTGGTGCTGAACGTGACGGCGAGTCCGGGAGAGCATATCGCCTGATACTGTTCACCTTTGGTCATACCCTTGTAACGGGTCGTATCGATACGCATATATGCCTTCGGTGTATCGGTGAACATCTTGCCGACAAGCCCCAGAGCCGAGGCTTCGGTGTAACTGTAAGTTGCGTCCTTGGGAGTCAAAGGGTTGTCGATTACCGCCTGGAGTTTGGCGAAATGATCCTCATTGTACGCCTTGGTGACGTTGTAGAGTTTGGGACTGCACGATGCAGCAAAAACGAGAAGGAGAGAAAAAAGGAAAAATCTTTTCATATCCGCGATTAATTTGAACAGCTTCTAACTACCTATCAGCAATAATATTACACCGGCCGCCATAAGGAGCATGTTGAGTCCCTTCTCCTTTATGTTGGTTTCTTTGAAGAGTATGGCACCCAGTACGAAGGTGACGAGGACCGACGCCCTGCGGAGGACAGATATGACGCTCAGCATGGCTCCCGGCTCCTTAAGCGCGAAGAAATACAGCGCATCGGCTCCAGTAATCAGCAGGGCCACGGCCAGCAGGGTCCAGTCCCACTGGAATCTTTCAGATCTCCCTCGCAGGAGGCCTCTTACCATTATGCAAAGGGCAAGTATGGCAGTGATGAAGAGATTCGTCCAGCACTGCACGAACAGAGGCTCCATGCCCTGGATGATATGCTTGTCGTAAAGGGCACTGGCAACCCCTGTGACCACCGAGATGCCCAGCCAGACAAAGCCGGCGCGGCGGACCTGCACGGTGCCGTCCTTGCGGCTGGTACGGCCGAGAAGATACAGTGCTGCAAGCGCAAGTATTATACCCATCCACTGCATCCAGTTGAGCTTTTCTCCAAAGAGGATTATGGAAAACAGCACCACAAAAACGGGACGCGACCCCTTTACGGTACTTACGGTCGTAAGCGGCAGAAGCTTGAGTCCGGCCATGCCGCTTATCCAGGAAGCGGTAACCAGCACAGCCTTTAATGCGAGCTTGAGAAAATCCTCTGCCGGGCCCGGCCGGAAGAAGGGCGACACCAGCAGAGTGGAAAGAGCGGTCGCTACAAGAAGAACGGTGAACACACCGTTCTTCTGCAGCGCCTTCTTCTTGGCTACATCATATAGCCCGAGCAGTATGGCGGAAAGAACCGCCAGCAGAGTCCACATTACTTGACTTCAATCCAGCGTCCGGGAACCAGGGCCTGCACTGTACCGTCGTACATGGCGCCGCAGCTTACGGCCGGCAGATAGAATCTGCCCGGATAAGTAGCAATGAGCCTGATCTTTACATTTACGCTCCCGCCGGCTCCGAGGTCGAAGAAGCTATACACCCGGTCGTCCCTGAAGTCCTGGTAGTCTATGCCGGCAGGATAGCTGAACGACGCCGAATTGAGCCTGTCGTTCTGAATTTCCAGGCCAGAGGGGAACTTGTGATTGAGGGCGATGTTCCTGATCGCGCTCTTGCCGGTATTGGTAACGGTCACGTTGGCAACTACGGCACGCCCGCGGGAAAGAGTATCCACGCTAACTGCTGCGCCCTTGTCGTCGGTGTAGGAGACGGTCATCTTGAGCCTGTTGCTGAGGGGCTTCTCCTCCGAGGCTGCAGGAATTCCAGTGACGGAAGCAACCGCATAGAGATTGCCGGCAGAGTTGTTGGTAACCTTCACGCTGAGCTTGCCTTCGTCGGCTACGGAGAGGCTGCGGGTCTCCAGGCAGCGGCCTGCAGATATCTTCTCGTTCTTCGAGCCAACGCTATAGCTTGCGTTGACGGCTCCGGCGTTGGCCTGTGCATAGTCGCTGATTGCATAGAGTGCCCAGGCAGTTGACTGAGTGCTCATGTAGTAATCGCGGTTGTTGAGATGGGACGCAATCTCTTCCGCCAACCGGAAGGCTTCTTCTTTGGCACCGGTAAGCATCATTGTCTTGAGTGCGACCGAGAGGTTGCGGTCCACGCTGCCGTAGGCCGTATATTCAGGGTCGGTGTACTTGAGAGGAGCGTACAGCTCTTTGGAGACGTTCTTCTTGCCGTCCACCGCATATGCCGCAGCAAGGAGCCATCCGGCGCTTGCGTCAAGCTGCTTCTTCTTTTCGCGCATGAGGTTCATGGCGCTCCTGTTGGGCTTGCCGGCACTTGCCAGTGCGAAGAGTCCGTAGGCTTTCGCAGCGGCGTCCTGCTTCTTGTCGGAGACCTCGCTGGATATCCAGCGTATCAGTTCTTTCTTGAGGTCGGCAGGAACCGCATATCCCTGGCTCTCGGCCTCCTGCATGAAGTGCAGGGCATAGGCGCTGCCGAAGAGGGACGAGTTGCTGGAGCCGGGCCAGTAGCTGAGGGAGCCGTCGGGACGGCGGAAGCTCTGCAGGCGTCGCAGGGTAGCCTCAACATTGAAGCGGCTGCGCTCGCGAACCTTGTCGTCGCAGGTCATGATTTTGTCGAGATACAGCTGGGGGAAGGCGATGGACACCGTCTGCTCCACACAGCCGTAAGGGTACTGGAGGAGATACTTCAGGCGTCCGGCGAGGTCTATGGAAGGAATGGTGGAGAGTTCCAGCGTAGCGCTGTTGGTTCCGGGAGTTCCGAAAAGCTCTACCGGCAGTTCCTTGCTCTCCCCTGCCGCAAGCAGTATGCTCTTGGTGCGTGTTACCTCGGGGTTGGGGTTGTTGACATCTATTTCTATGTCGCTGACGGACTTGTCGCCGGAGGTCTCGGCCATTGCCTTGATGTGGGCGATGCCGGTCTTGTCGAGCACTTTGACGGCGAAGTCAAACACTTCCTGTCCCTCTTTCTGAGAATCGACTTCGATGGACTCGCTGCCAATTACGGCAAGCTTGTCATCGGTCTTGATGGAAAGCTTGACCTTTCCGACACCCTTCTTCATGGTGAGCAGGGTAACGGGGACCTTGATGGTCTCGTCGATGTTGAGCGCCCTGGGCAGGCTTGCCTGTACCATGACGGGCTTGGTGACGGTTATTTCCTTGTCGAGGCTTCCCTGGGCACGGCCGTCGGTGGCAATCACCATGGCGCGCAGGGCACCGATGTACTGAGGGATGTCAACGCTGTGGCTTGCAGTCTTGCCGGCCTTGAGGGTGAAGGGGCCGAGGTAGGCCACGACCGGCTTGAAACGGCTGGCCTTCTGGGGCTTGACCACGGTTGCACTCTCCTCGTCGCCGCCGATTGCGAAGAGCTGCTCGATACGGCCGCCGTAAGCGCCGATGACGTCGTCGTAGAGATCCCAGGTGCGGACCCTGAGGGCTTCCTTGGCATAGAACGCTTTCCATGCGTCGGGAGTCTTATAGGAAGTGAGGCCAAGCAGGCCTTCATCCACGAGGGCCACTATATAGCTCATGGCCTTGCCGTTCTGCTCCTTGACCTTGAACTGAACGGTGGTCTCGGGCTTGACGTCGGAAGGTATGTCGATGACCGGCTCCAGATGGGAAGACTTGTCTTCCACATTGATGTTCTGAACGCCGTACATACGTATAGGAGCGTCGTTGAGAGTGGTCTTGTGAGGCTGTACCAGGGTCACGAAGGCATATACGTTGGGGAGCATTTCGGGAGTTATCTTGACCGTAAGCTCAGTAGAGCCCTCGGAGCATTCCACCCACTCCGTTCCAAGCAGGCGTCCTGCCTTCTCGATGGACAGCAGGGCACGGCTGCCGGCAGATGAGGGGATGGTGATCTTGGCCGTCTCGCCAACGGAGAACTTGTCTTTGTTGACGTTCATTGCAAGCCGTTTGGCAGCGCCGGAGTTGTCGGCGTCGCGGCTTCCGTAGTTCTCGTAAACTTCGCAGAGCATTGAGCTGGCGTGACCACCCTTCTCGTCGCTCACGCGGACGAAATACAGGCCGTCGGGAGCATTGGACCAGTCGTAGGAGAAGCTTCCCTGCCCGCTGTGGGTATTGATACGCTTTTCGAAGAGGAGTTCCTTGCTCTTGCCGGACATGTAGCTTGCGATCTGGTCGGAGGAGTTCCACCACCAGCTCCAGTCTACGTGATATACTTCCACATGCAGGTCGGACACGGAAACGGGCTTGCCGTCGGGTCCTACGGTCACGACATCGAACTTGTGGCTTTCGCCTGCCTTGAGGTATTCTTCACCCCAGGTCGTGGTATTCTGCTGCACCTTCATTCCGACGTATGTGTCGAACGGAGAGAGTTTCCAGCTGGACCAGCCGGTGGAGAATTCTCCCGAAGGCTCGAAGGCGCGCAGGGTGAATGCTGCATCGAGCATGCCGGGAATGCTGGTCAGGTTGAGGTCCATGCCGGTGTTGACGAAGCACTTGCCCTCTTCGTTGGTGCGCATGTCGCTGTAATAGCGGGTCTCGGAGGAGAAGGAGCGGGTGTCGTCCTTGAAATCGTAGGACTCGTATCCCTTGAACGCGGTGCGGGCCGATGAGAGCTCGATTTCGCCGTTGACCTTGAGGTCTGCGCCGGGAGCTCCGTAAAGCCAGTCAACGCCTATGGTGCCTACGCAGCTGGTCTTGGGGACGATCCAGGGATCGTCGAAGGAGAGCCTGACGTCGAGTTTGTTGGGCTTTACGGTCTCTATCTTGACGCCCTTGCTGAAAGTGCGTGAACCAATGTTCACCCTGACCGTCCAGAGTCCCGTAGGGGCATCGGAGTCGGTGACGAAGGGGAAATGGTAAATATGGCTGCCGTCGCTCTTTACAGTGAGCGTGCGGGTGACCTGGCCGTCCGGATTGAGCAGCTGCGCGGTCACGGGATGTCCGACGGGGATGTCGCCGCCTTCCGACATGGTGATGGCGCTTACGTGCAGGGTATCGCCCGGACGCCAGACTCCGCGTTCTCCGAAGATAAACGCCTTGAGACCGCCGTAAGCAGTAGTGCCGCTTACATCGAATTCACTGGTGGACAGAGACTTCTCATTCTTGAGAGCAAGATAGGCGCTGCCCCTGTCGGAGCTGGCCAGCACGTAGCTTCCGGTTTCGTCGGCCGGGAAGGTCACGCGGCCCGCATTGTCCGTCGTACCCTTGCCGAGTTCTTGCAGGACAGAGTCGTAAAGCTTGACTCGTACGCCCTTGAGAGGGGCTCCAGACAGGATGTCGGTGGCGAAAACCTCCCATTTGTTGTCGCCCTGCTTGGCTATGAGGGAAACATCTGTAGCGAGAAGGTAGGTATTGCGGACGTCGTAAGTCTCGTAATCACCGAAATAGGCGTCGCTGTCCCAGTAATCCTCCTCCACCAGGGGCTCGGTGCCGCGGATCTCCACATGATAGATTGCTCCGGGTTCCGGCTTGATGAGTTCGTCGAGGCTGATTGCATAATTGCGGACGAGACGGATGTGAGGAGCGTCCGTCGAACCAAGCACAAGCGTGGTGTCGGCTATTATTTTTGCGACCTTGGAGAGATTGTACCGGGCCTCGTAAGAATCGAACTGCAGGAACTGCAGTATATTGCTGGTGAATATCTTGCGCACACGTACCCGCGCTCCGGCATATCCGGACGAGCAGAAAAGAAGGTCCATATTACCCGTGGAAGGAAGGATGCTGCCATTGCTGAGGAGCTTGATTTCCGGAGTCTCGGGAGCCTCGGAGGTCTCTTCCACTCCTTCGTAAGAAGGATAAGGAGACTCCTCGGAAACGCCGGATACGGCCGCATTGGACGACGAACCGGTACCGGTGGAATTGCCGCATGAGCTGACAAGCATTGCAGCACACAAAGCTGCGGGAAGTAATTTGGCAAGTTTCATAGAAATGAGTACTTTTGTTACAGATGTCCAAATGTAAGAAAATAATTTTGATATTGGCACCTTTCGCGCTGCTTTATCTGCTGTGCCTGCCCGCCCGGCTTTTCCGCCAGCCGCTCAGCGCGACTCTTACCGCAGCCGACGGCACACTCCTGGGAGCCAGGATATCCGCCGACGGACAATGGTACTTCGAGCCGGCGGCCACTGTGCCCGACAAATTCGCCAAGTGCATAGTCGCATACGAAGACAAGCGCTTCTGGTGGCATCCTGGAGTAGATTTCCTGTCGGTCGGAAGGGCCGTGAGGCAGAATCTGAGCCGCCGCGAAGTAGTATCGGGGGCAAGTACCATTACAATGCAGGTAATCAGGCTCAGCAGGCCAGACGCGCCCAGGAACATACCCGAGAAGCTCCTCGAAGCAGTTATGGCAACCCGGCTGGAGCTGCGCTGCTCGAAGAAAAAGATACTGCTGCTCTATGCCTCCAACGCACCTTTCGGAGGCAACGTAGTAGGATTGGAAGCCGCTGCATGGAGGTACTTCGGGCGCAAGGCCGAAGATCTCTCCTGGGCAGAGAGCGCCATGCTCGCAGTACTCCCCAACTCCCCCGCCCTCATCCATCCCGGACGCAACAGGGAGCGTCTGAAGGAAAAGCGCAACTTCCTGCTCGATAAGCTGTTGAGCAGCGGAATAATAGACCCGACAGAATGTGAGCTGGCCAAGGACGAGCCTCTTCCCGACAAGCCTCTTCCCATGCCCGACAAAGCCTATCACCTGCTGGAACGCCTGCGTGCGGAAGGAGGAGACAAGGACTACGGCTGCACGCTAGACGCACAGCTGCAGGACAGGGTGTGCGCAATCGCACGGGCACATTTTGCCGAATATCATAACAATCTGGTTGACAACATGGGCATACTCGTACGCAGCGTCCGTACGGGAGACATCGTAGCCTACTACGGAAATACGAAGGGCCTGGCAGACGGCCTGAGAGGAGCCGACGTCGATATGATACCCGCTCCACGCTCAAGCGGAAGCACGCTCAAGCCCCTGCTTTACGCTGCGATGCTCGACAGCGGCGACATCCTTCCGGCTACGCTGATAAAAGATACGCCCTACAACTACAACAACTTCGCGCCGCATAATTTTTCCCGCAGCTTCGACGGAGCCGTACCGGCCGACCAGGTAATCGAGCGTTCGCTCAACGTGCCGTCCGTCAGGATGCTGGAGCAATACGGCGCCGCCGAATTCCTGGAAATCCTGCAGCAGATGGGCTTCGATACGATTACACGCGATGCTGACCATTACGGCCTGTCGCTGATACTCGGAGGAGCCGAAATATCCCTGCAGAATCTCGTAGGGGCATATTACATGATGGCCCGCAAGCTCTGTGGTGACGGCGAAGACGATTACGGCATCCCCCTCAGCAGGGCCGCCATCTGGCTCACCTTCGAGGCGCTCAGCAAGGCCGGACGGCCAGAGGAAGAATCGTCTTGGAGAGAATTCAGTTCGTCATCGAAGATTGCATGGAAAACCGGCACCAGCTGGGGCAACAGGGACGCCTGGAGCGTGGGAGTCAACCGCGACTACGTGGTCGGAGTATGGGTCGGGAACAGCGACGGCGAGGGCCGGGCACAGATGACCGGAGTACAGTATGCCGCACCAGTGCTGTTCGACGTCTTCAAGGCACTGCCCTCCTCGGCGCGCTGGTTCAGCAAACCGTTGGACAGCATGGTTCCGCTTGAAGTATGCCACCAGAGCGGGCTCCCGGCAAGCAGGATATGTCCGCAGGTCGATACTGTGTGGGTTCCGGACATCGAAATCCGTCCCGATGAATGCAAATATCACAGGATAGTGCATCTCGACGCAGACAGGAAATATCTGGTCAACAGCAGCTGCTACCCTGTAGAGAGAATGGTAGAGGCGGTATGGTTCGTACTGCCACCGGCCCAGGAGTGGTACTACATGAAGAATCACCTGGATTACAGGCCGTTACCGCCTAAGCATCCAGGATTCGATGCGTTTTCTGACGAGAGCGGCAATCCCATAGAGATAATCTATCCGCAAAACGGCATCACAATCGTCACGACCCGCTCACTGAGCGGCAAGGAGCAGGGCGTCGTGGTACGCGCCGCGCACAGAGACCCGTCGGCGGTGCTGTACTGGCACCTCGACGAAGACTTCGTCGGACAGACTGTATCCGACCACGACTTGCTGCTGCGCCCCGAACCGGGACAACATCTGCTGACCGTGATGGATTCCGGAGGCGCCAGGCGCGCCGTCACCTTCACGGTCAAATAATCAGGATCGGCAGATTAATCAGAATCGCTGTTACCAGGAGTCGGAGCGAAGCGACAGAAGGGGGTGTCGGGGGAATCCATTCCCCCGTCCCCTGGGGGTGCAGGGGGATCAGAAAGATCCATTGGAATCGCTGTTACCAGCGATTCCAATGGATTTTTTCCGGCTTCCACTTGTCTTTGGGTTCCGGATTCTCGGCAGGATGACCGATAGGGATGACGCAAAGCGGAGTGATGGTGCCGGGAATTCCGAGAGCCTCCTTTACGATTGAGGAGCGCTCGGGATCGGAAGCCGCAGTCCATACTGCTCCAAGACCCAGTGCGTGGGCTGCAAGAAGCAGGTTTTCAGCCGCCGCAGAAGCATCGTGCTCCCAGAAATTGTTTTCGACAACGCTGCCGTCACGCAGAGTGAGCATCTTCTCTGCACAGACGACTATAGCCAACGGTGCCTGCTCCAGCATTCTTGCATAACGGAGTTTGCCAGAGAGGAACTTGAGCGTATCGGGATTGTTGACGACCACGAACTCCCAAGGCTGACGGTTCATGGCCGAGGGGGCAGCCATGGCCGCGCGGAGAAGCGTTTCGATGTCGGCCTCGCTCACACTCTCTGATGTGTAAGCGCGAACACTTGTACGGGTGGCGATATTGTCCAGGACAGCCTCCTTGGGATCGGGGCCTCCGTTGTTGCAGGCAGTGGTAATCATAAGCAAAAGAGCCAATACGGGTATTAAGCGTTTCATATCCTGTCTATTGTTGGTAAATTTCTGATTTTAAGCAGCATATTGTAGCGGTCAAGAGCTTCTCCAACGCAGTCTTCCCAGCTCCTGACTATGCTCCGGGACGCCTCGATACCGACCTTTTTCACAAGTTCGCGGTCTGCCGCGAGGGCGCGCAGCTTCTTCTCCATGGATTCGGCTTCGTTCTCTACAAGGAAACCGTTGACGCCGTCGCGGATGATGCTGGATGCAGTAGCACCGTTTGCCATGACGGCAGGAGTGCGCAGCGCAGCGGCTTCGCGTACCACCAGGGGCGCATTGTCGTACAGCGACGGGAACAAGAACAGATCGGCCGCGGCGTAATAGCGCGTAAGCACATCACGCTCGCCTATGTTGCCTGTAAAAGTCACCTTGTCGGACAGGCCGCGGGCTTCCACAAGCTCTTTCATCTCCTGCTCTGCATAACCGCGTCCGACGAAGAACATGCGGAAAGGAACATCCTTCATGCGGGCAAGACTCTCGATGATAAGCCTGGGATTCTTTTCCCAGATATGCTGTCCAACGAACAGCATGACCAACTCATCGGGATTGATTCCCAGCTGCTTACGTGCATCGGCAAAGAATTCGTCGGAGTAGTCCGCCACCAGGTCGGAACCATTGTCCATAACCTCTACGTTCCCTTTGAAGCCATATTCCCTGATAACATCGATAACCGATGCCTGAGGCACCCATACCAAGTCTGCGCTCTCGTAGAAATCGATTATATACTTGATGATTACATCAACGATTGCCTTCGGGAAGACGCGGGAGAAATCGTCCCGGAACTTGGAATGGAAGGTGGCTACCATGGGTATGCCCTGCAGCTTCGCGACACGCTGGCCTACACTGCCGGCGCCAAAGGGGCTGTGGCAGTGAACAATCTTGAAGCGGCGCGTTACTATGTTCGAGAGGAACTTAGGATCCACCTCAGCTATGCCCGTAACGTACGGAGGTCGTTTGGGCACGGGGAAACTGAAGTAGCTGAGCACCTCGTACGGAAGTTTGTCATATTGTGTCCCGGGGACTTTTGGAGTGATGACTTTGACGCCTCCGACCAACTTCTGGAGCCAGTAAGCATAGTTTTCTACGCATACCGACACTCCGTCCATTACCGGCGGGAAGCTATCGTTGAAGAGACCTACGGTGGCCTGCTGCAGTTTAAGCGGGTTTTTGAATTCCATTATTCTGTTGCTTGAATGTCTGTCTGAGATTCGACCTCATCGGCTACGGGAGCGTCGGGAGCGTCTGGAGCATCCTGAACTTGCTCGACAGCAGCTTTCTCCTTGTGGAAAGGCAGGCCGATGCATTTGAGATTATCCGTAAAGAAAAGGACTCCGAAGCATATAACCGCAAGGAACAGGAACCAGCAAAGGAGCTTGCGCCAAAGAGGAGCTTTGGGCTTGTAAGGGTCGTCCAGCTTGAGTTTGGGATACTTGGCGACGCTTGTAAGCGTACGTCCGAACGGAATATTGACAACTGCGCCAGAGTTGACGGCCCAGCCGTTGGCATTGAGCACGGGGCCGAGGTTCCTGCGGCGCAGCTTGCCCCATGCGATGAAGCAGGAAGGGCCGGAGATGATAAGCATGATACCAAGAATGAGGAGTATCAGTCCCCACCAGGGAAGTTTGGCAATGCCGGCGACGATTCCTGCCACTGCCGCACCAAGAAGGCCGATAGCCATGCCGACGGCTGCAAAAATACCGGCGAACTTGCCTATGTCGAACGGCTGCTTCTTTGCCGCGGCATCTGCCGGAGCGGCGGAAGCACTGGCCTGGAGGTTCTCCATGGCCTTTGCGTCCTTGTCGGCTGCGGATTTGTTGACCAGACCAGTTATCCAGTTCCAGAACTTGACGTACGGAGACCAGAAGGCCTGTTTGATGCTGAGGGGATTTTCTACTATGCGGACGATGGTGGCGTCGTAATCCACTCCGTCGCGGTCATAGAAAACGCCGTTGGTGCCGGGACGGAGATTACGGGTGCTGCCGTCAGTCATTACTGCAACGATATTCATCGACTTGCCCGTCGTCTTGGAAGTGCAGGCGCAGTACAGGAGGAACATTCCGCTGAGGGAAGACATGTCGGCATGCTTGCCCATATCGGCGACTCTCACGCAGAGGCGGCAGCAACGCTGGTCGATATACAGTTTGCCAGCTTCAAAGACCGCAAGCTCATCCTGGTTGGGAGAATAGAAGTCGCTGAATATGACGTAGTTCTTGAGCAGTTTGTAGAAATCCCTATAAAGGTGCATCAGCTTGTTGACCTCATCAATCGAGTTGGCTTCTTCCTCCAGAGCTTTGTCTGCTGCAATAAGGTCCAGCAGGGCCTGTTTGTCATCCGCCTTGATAAGGGCCTTCACACCATCCAGCCCAAGGGACTCTACTATCTCGCCCTTCTTGGAATCCTTCCATGCGATGTAGGGAGAGAATTTGTCCAGCATCTCGTTCCATCCGGCCTCGTCGATGCTGTCCTTGTCCTTGAAAACGATGGCTTTGAGGGCATCGAAACGGGATTTCCACGCGGGATTGACGGCATCGAAATGAATTATACCTTCTTTTGTCGGACGAGCGATGGGGTAAGAGGCAATTTCGTCGGCCTCGGCGGTGAGATTATGGTCGGATATGGCGCTGATCCTGTCGGCGGAAACATCTACGGCTGCAGTGGCGGCGTCGGTGAATGCAATCAGCTTGCAGCGCATAAAGTAGTCGGCTACTTTTTCTTTAAGCTGGGTGGCAGCGTCAAGGGCGGCCTGCGTCTGCTCGCCGAAGGGGAAAATCTCGGGACTTGCGGCATCCTGCCATGCGGCATAATCGGCAAGGGCTGTGTAGAATGTCTCTATATGGTCTGCCGTGATGCCGTTCTGACCGCTGCGGTCGATTGCGCTTCCCGCCTTGTCGATTATGGTGCGCACCACCTCCCTGAGATGGTCCGACTGAGCTGAGGCCTCGGTAATTACACCGTCGCCGTTCGCTGTAGTCTCGGCAAAAATGGCTACGCTGTCCGAGGTGTCGGCAATGGAAATCTCGTCCTTGTCGAGCTTGAGGTTGCGGAGAATCTGCTTTGCAGAATCGTGAAGCCTCGCGCCGGCTGCGCAGTCAGTATTTATCTCATTGAGCTTCAGGGTATCAAGGCCTTTTACGAGAAGATCCTTGTCTTTGATGACGCTGCAGAGCCACTCGGCAGCCGCTACGACCTCATCGACTCTGATTTTGCCGTCGCCGTCGGTATCTATCATCCGGAGCGTTTCGGAATCAAACTCAAGGCCCTCAGTGGGGCAGCTCAGAACTGTCCAGAGCTTCTTGTCAAGATCTCTCAGGTGTGCAATGTCTTCTCCGTTGCGAATATTCACGCGTACGACACCGCCCAGGGAGCAGTAGCTCCACTCGTAATTGCCTTTCGGTTGTTTTTTAGCCATAATGAGGTCGGTTTTAATGTATCAGACAAAACTACGAATTTTTTTTGATATATTTACACCGTGTCGAAAGTAGCTATCATAGGCGGCGGTGCTGCAGGCTGTTTTTGTGCAGCCATTCTGGGCAGGCTTCATCCGGATTGGGACATAACTGTCTATGAGGCCGGAGCGCGGCCGATGGCCAAACTCGCCATCACCGGAGGCGGCCGCTGCAATATCACCAATACATTTGCCGGAGTGGAATCCCTTGAGAGCGTGTATCCTCGCGGCGCCAGGCTCATGAAACGGGCGCTCGCACGCTTCGGCTGGAGGGATTGCCTTGAGTGGTTCAGGGACAGGGGCGTAGAATTCACGATACAAGAAGACCAATGCGTCTTCCCGGCCAGCCAGGACGCAATGCAGATTGTACATATCCTGGAAAGGGAAATGCGTCTTATGGGAGTACAGGTTAAATGCAAGTGCAAGGCCCTGAGCATCGCTCAGGACCTCAGCGTGAGCTTTGCGTCAGAAAAAGGAGAGAGTATTTGCATAAAGCCGGATTACGTTGTTTTGACAAGCGGCGGAGGCACTGCGGATATCCTGTCCGCAACCGGTATCGAGCTGCAAAAGTCCGTTCCCTCACTCTTTACCCTAAAACTCAGCGACGAAAAAATACGTTCCCTCATGGGAATAACCGTACAAAAGACAGCGCTCGGCCTTGCCGGAACAAAATTCAGATCCCATGGCACATTGCTCCTGACAGACTGGGGCGTAAGCGGCCCGGCAACGTTAAAACTCTCTTCATACGCAGCAAGGCATCTTGCCGACAACGCCTACAAAGGGCAACTGCTTGTAAATTGGCTCGATGCTGACGAAGAGGAGGCAAGGTCAATACTGTCCGACCTTTCTGCAGCCGGAGCAAAAATGGTATCGAACACACATCCGTCACAATTGAGCGACCGACTTTGGAGATATTTGGTAGAAAGGGCGAAAATAAGAGAAGACTGCCGCTGGAACGAACTCGGAAGCAAAAGCAAGGCAAGGCTACTCAACATATTGACATCAGATAGTTACGATATTTCCGGGCGCGCCCGTTTCAAAGAAGAATTTGTCAGCTGCGGCGGAGTCAGCCTCAATGAAATAAACCCCGCAACAATGTCTTCCCGCAAGATCCCCGGGCTGTACTTCGCAGGAGAAGTACTCGACATAGACGCCATAACAGGAGGATTCAACCTCCAGGCGGCATGGAGCACAGCCTGGATCGCTGCCAACTCACTCTGATAAACCTAACAAAAAAGGCCCGGGTCATTTCTGACTCGAGCCTTTCGAAAAGCGGCAGCTACCTACTCTCCCACCTGGTGGGGCAGTACCATCGGCGCTA
>CAMNHL010000008.1:0-77649 GCA_946539455.1 uncultured Bacteroidales bacterium | reverse complement strand
ACGTGACATACCTGGGATAATCAGCATCGCACTCTCTGGCTATCTTCAATGCATCTAAGATAAGTTTCTCTTGACTAACAGTTGCCATAAAATTCATCCCCCTTTATTATTTAGTAAGGATAGTAATTGTTTTCTTTACCGACAAAGATAGAGGGTTAATCCGCTATAATCTGGCAGTCTAATTTATAAAGAGCAATCCCATCCTGCCATTTTTTGGCGGACATACGTACTAACTTTGCCGCCATGAAAACACGGGAACAAGAACCTGACTACCGCTCTCTGAGCGAAATCCAGCTCAAATACGAGCTTATCCAACTAGAAAAACGTATCCTTCGTATCACCGGAGACCCGCTGGCTTCCGGGGGCAAGGGCTACAGAAAGTTTTTTTGCTGGGCCAGCAACAAAAACTCCGTCGAGCGCGTTCAGGAGCTGATGAACGACCGCAGCTACATTCTGAACCTGCTCTTCGAGAAGCACTGCACTCCCTCCGAAATCGCCCGTCTGGAAAATGTCAACACGTTGCTGCTGGATCTTGCCAACCGCACATACAAGCGTACAGCCAGTCTCGCCCGCCTGGTACTGTCAGCCCCGAGGGAAGAGCTTGACGATGACCTTACCGTCGAAGGGAAACTCGTTCCGGAATTCGACCTTCCTTCCTCCGTGCTGCGTCTGGAAGACGATTCCTACTATGGATCCGACTTCGTCCGTATGGCCGCAATCCTTCAAGAGACAGAGGAGTACCAGCCCGCCATGACCGACGTTTGCTGTTATCTGGACCAGATAGACAACTACACACCGTCCATCTCGGACAAGGAACTGGGTTGTGCCAACGAACTGGACGACGGCATCACTTGGGGCGAGGCCTGGCTTCGGATCCCGCAGCTCGAACACATCTGCATCTGCCACGCCCTGCACGCTCTCGTGACTCACATGAACTGGTCTATTCCCGACGTGCTTCGGATTAACGATTTTAAAATTGAAGTCGCCCTTACCGTCCAACAGTATTCCGACCAGGCCCGCAACCGCCGCTGGTGGTGGAGCAAGTGCGATTTTCAGAAATTCAAGGAAATCTTCCTGAAGGAAGCCGAAAGCCGCGCGGGACATCTCCCGATAGAAACCTTCGTCCTTCAGCGTGCTCGCGACTACTTCGAAGAATGGGCTGACGAAGCCCTGGCTAAAGCGGATATTTCCGACCTCGACAGCTACTTGAAGGCACTCTACAACAAGATAAACCGTATTGAGCCATGATTGCCAAAGAAACCTTGGAAGGATGCTTCTGGCAGCGGTCGGCTTTTCCAAAAAAGTGATATATTTGCAAATCAGAGGATTTGCAATATGTTGGAGAGAATAGTTTCGCAGATAAACCAGATAGTCTGGAACCCGGGGCTGGTGGTGCTGCTCATCGCGGCGGGGCTGTATTTCTCCGTACGCACGCGCTTCGTTCAGATACGGCGCTTCTCCACCATGCTTCGCTCCCTTTTTGCCCGCAGCGGCAGGGACGGAAAGGGGATTTCATCGTTCCAGGCCTTTTGCATCGCCCTTTCCGGACGGGTCGGTACCGGCAATATAGTAGGTGTGGCGACCGCAATAGCCTTCGGAGGTCCCGGAGCAGTATTCTGGATGTGGGTGGTCGCTTTCTTCGGCGCCTCTACCGCGTTCGTTGAGTCCACTCTGGCGCAAATGTACAAGTTCCATCATGCGTCCGGGTACAGGGGCGGACCTTTCAGTTTCATTGAGAAAGGACTCGGCCTGCGCTGGCTCGGTGTGGTATTCGCCGTCGTCACGATAATCGGATGCGGGCTCTTCCTTCCGACAGTCCAGGCAAACGGTCTTTCGTCCGCCGTGGCCAATGCCTTCCCGGTATCCGCCCTGGCATCCGGCATCGCCCTTGCGATTATCCTTGCCGTCGTCATTATGGGTGGAGTCAGGCGCATTGCGAGCGTTGCTTCCGTCATAACGCCGTTCATGGCCCTCGGATATATTCTCCTTTCCCTCGTCGTCATAGCATTCCATATCGACAAGGTGCCGGGAGTGCTCGCCGCAATCGTCACCAATGCCTTCGGAATCAATCCTTTATGCGGAGGAATCATTGGCTCGGCGATTGCGATGGGAGTCAAACGGGGCATATTTTCCAACGAAGCGGGGCAGGGGACGGGCGCCATCGTATCCGCCGCTGCGGACGTACCGCATCCCGCGCAACAGGGCCTCGCCCAGTCGTTCTCGGTATATGTAGATACTCTGCTTGTGTGTACGGCGACGGCGCTTATGATACTCTGCTCCGGCACGTTCAACGTGCTGGCGGCGGACGGAAGCATACTATATGCCGGTGCGCCGGAACTTGCCAACAATTACGTGAGCTATACCCAGAGTGCCGTTGATTCGGTGATGGCCGGATGGGGCGGCAAGTTCATCTCGATTGCAATGGTGTTCTTCGTGTTCAGCACCATAATGGCATATTATTTCTATGCCGAATCCAGCCTCATCTACCTGTTCCGGGACCGAAATCCCAAAGGCGAAAGAATAGCTGTCCGCGTGCTCCAGGTGCTGATGCTTGCCGCGGTGGTCTTCGGAGCCGTGCGCGAGGCCGACCTCATCTGGCAACTTGGCGACATCGGAGTCGGCCTGATGGCGTGGGTTACTGTAGTTTCCCTTTTCTTCCTTTGTCCGAAAGCAATTGCGGCGCTTAAAGATTTCGAGACGTCAAAAAAATGACTAAATTTGTACTTCTACACCGACAGACATGAAGAAAATGATACTCAAGTGCCTTCTGGCAGCAACAGTTGCAGCCATGGCAATCTCCTGCGGAGCCTCCCAAGGAAATCAGAATTATCAGACCACCGAAGCTTCCTCCGAAGAAAATGCTTCCGTAGTTTATTTCACCAAAGACATCAGCCCCGAGGGCCTCATCCGCGTCTATGAAGCGCTTGGCGTGCAGCCCCAGGGGCGCGTTGCAGTAAAGATCTCCACAGGCGAGAGCGCAAAGTCCAACAACCTCAGCCCCGAACTAATAGGCGACTTCGTGCGCAAGGTGAACGGCACTCTGGTTGAATGCAATACCGCTTACGGAGGCAGCCGTTCCACAACCGAGAAGCACCGCGAGGCAATCGCAGAGCGCGGCTACGAAGCCATAGGACACGTTGACATCATGGACGAGGAAGGGGAGATAAAGATTCCCGTCAAGGACGACAAATGGATTAAGTACGACATCGTCGGCTCCCACATCCAGAACTACGACTTCATGATCAATCTCGCCCATTTCAAAGGGCACGCGATGGGCGGATTCGGAGGCGTTCTCAAGAATGCATCGATAGGCGTAGCCTCCTCTAACGGCAAGGTCAACATCCACTCCGCAGGCAAGGTCGAGAAGGCCTCTGCCGACGGCAACCTCCACGCCCCCGACGGCTGGTTCCTCTCGCCCGAGAAGAACACTCCGTTTATCGAAAGTATGGCAGCAGCAGCCCAGGCAGTACACGACTACTTCAAGGGCAACGTCATATACATCGACGTAATGAACAATCTGTCAATTGACTGCGACTGCGACGGCAACCCTCATGATCCCACCATCCAGGATATCGGAATCGCTGCGTCTCTCGACCCTGTGGCACTCGACAAATTCTGCCTCGACCAGGTCTTCACACTGCCTGCAAGCAAGGAGAATGATACCAAGGCCCTGCTGGACCGCATCAATCAGCGTCATGGCACCCGCATAGTTTATCGTGGCGAAGAGAACGGCCTGGGCACCACAAAGTATAAGGTCGTAGTCATCGACGAACAATGAATCGCTCCTTCCTGATACTTGTCATGGCACTTGTAGCAGCATGCAGCGCCGGAGCCGGATGGACCCCTGCCGAAAAGGAGACCATAAGCGGCCAGGGAAACGTGATGCGCGTACTGACGATTGACGACAAGGCCGATTCCCTCGTGCTTCGCACTCCATGTACCGATCTTTCCGCAGAAGAAATCCGCGACCCGTTGTACGCTGCACTTGCTTCCAAGATGCTTTCCACCGTAACTGATCCTTCCCAGGACGGAGTCGGTATCGCTGCGCCGCAAGTCGGAATCAGCCGCCGCATCGCAGCTGTGCAGCGCTTCGACAAGGAAGGGGAGCCGTTCGAGGTTTATCCCAACATCAGGGTCGTTGCTACCCGCGGAGAGACCACCCCCGGTCCGGAGGGCTGCCTGTCCATCCCCGGCCGCCGTGGCAACGTGCTGCGTTATCGGGACATAGACATCAGTTATACGTCTGTTGCAACCGGACGCGACACTACCGAGCGCGTACAAGGTTTTACTGCGGTTATCTTCCAGCACGAAACCGACCACCTGGACGGAGTCCTTTATATCGACAAACTGTTCCAGACGCCGGAGGAATAAGGCCTCGCCTGAATGACAAAACGCCGCCTTGTTTAGGACGGCGTTTTTTATTATTTTTGTGCCGGATCGCGGTGCCTGCAAAAAGCTCAAAAGGGAATCCGGTGCAATTCCGGACCTGTGCCCGCAGCTGTGAAATCCATAACGGCCTTCAACCCAAGCCATTGCCCTTAAGAGGGTGAGAAGGCGAAGGCCGGGACCAGTCAGAAGACCTGCCGCGATCAAGTTGAACAAAGGGGCTCGGGGGCAAGTTCCGGTTAAAACGAATGATAATGAAAAAATCAAGTCTGGCGGCACTGTGCACGGTGCTTGCCGTATTGTCTGCCTGTAAAGGCAACGTTCCCGATCCTGAGCAGCCGTCGGCCGACTCCAGCCTCACAGGAACGGAAGTGCAGATGCCCGAAATCGGCTCGTCCGCAAAAAAACTCTTCGTGCTCAACGAGGGCAGCATGGGGGCAAACAACGCCTCGCTTGACTTCCTTCGTTTTTCTGACGGGAACTACATCACCCAGTCTTTCCGTAAGATGAACCCCCTTGTGGCCACCGGTATCGGAGACGTGGGCAATGATATTGCGGTCCACGGAGATGAACTCTGGATTGTGATAAACAACTCCGGCCTGGTGGAGGTGGTATCAGCTGCCGATGAGACGGAAATCGCAGCCATCCAGGTCCCGACGCCACGCAACATAGCCTTCGACGGCAAATATGCGTACGTAACTTCCTGGGCGGGCGCCTATGCAGTCGGCCAGTACGACGAAAACGGAAAATACAGCATAAGCGACAGCAAGAATCCCCGCGGACAGGTATATCGCATCAATCTTTCCACCAAGGAGCTCGAAGGTTCCGTGCAGGTCGGCTACCAGCCCGAGGGCATCGCCAGTTACGACGGAAAGCTCTATGTCGCCAATTCCGGCGGTATTTCCAGTCAGCTTCCGCCTTCGTACTCATACGACAATACTGTAAGTGTCATCGATGCGGCAAGTTTCAGGGTCGTACAGACCGTAGAAGTGGAGGTCAACCTCAAGAACGTCCATTCCGACGGACGCGGAACGATCTACGTAACAAGCTTCGGCGACTATTGGAACATACATTCCGGCCTATATGCGTTCAGCGCAGCTAACCCCGCTGAGGTCCGCAAGATAGACGGTGCCGTTTTCCAGGAAGGAGCGACCAACGTAAGCTGCTCTTTCCTCCTGGGCGATACTGTATATTGCATAGGTACACCCGACGAATTCGACTGGAGCAAGCCGCGCAGCTATAGCCTCTGGTCCGTAACGACCAAGAATGCCTCCCAGGCCGTCAGCACCGTTTCGTTCTACCCCTTTGCGCTCTCCGGCACCCCTTATGGCCTTGCCGTTGCGGGGGAGAACCCGGGCCTGCTGTTCGTAGGCGATGCAGGCGATTACTTCAATCCCGGCACTGTTAGCTGCTACCGCCTCGACGACGGAGAGCCTCTATGGAAAGTGAACGCCGGTGTGTGCCCCGGCCACTTTGCCCTCTATTAGGTGCTCCGCACCTGCATCATACTGTTTGCTGCAGCGTCCGCATATACTCTGGCTGGCGCTCAGGAAGCCGACACTCTGTCTGCCGCCGCCGTCAGTGCAGTCAGGGCCAAAGTTGTAACCGCAGCCGCAGAGGAAGTCTTTCTGCCAGATCAAAAAGCTCTGCCTCAAGGCGTTGCCGACGTACTGCGCCACTTCGGCGGAGTCCAGGTCAAAGACTACGGGGGAGCGGGAGGCCTGAAGACCGTGAATGTCAGAAGTCTCGGAAGCGAACATGTCGGCGTATTCCTGGACGGAATCCAGATAGACAACGCCCAGAACATGCAGGTCGATCTGAGCCGTTTCTCTACCGACGGACTGGGGCTGGTTTCACTGTACAACGCCCAGAAAACCAGCCGGCTGCAGACTGCAAAGGAGTATGCGGCCGGAGCTTCGGTGCATCTTGACAGCCAGCGCCCCCTCGCAGACGGTGGCAAGGCCAGGCTTGCCCTGGGCACGCTCGGATCGGTTAATCCTTCTGTCTGTATGGACAAGTCGCTGGGCAGGACGATGCTTCGCGCAGGCGCAGAATTCCTTTACAGCGCTGGACGATACAGGTATCCGTACTTCGACACGACTCTGGTACGCGAGAATTCCGACATACGTTCACTGCGGCTCGACGCCCAGCTTTTCGGTACGGTCCGCGGGGGAGACTGGACCCTTAGACTCTATTCTTACGGCTCCGAGAGGGGCTTCCCTGGACCGGTGATACGTCGGGCGGGCGGTTTTCCTCTGAGCGCCGAGCGGCAGGCCGACCAGGACTTTTTCGCCCAGGGCTCTTGGATTCAGGAGTGGTCGGACCGTATTTCCTCCGCGATAAGGTTCAAGTACGCAAACAATTATACCCATTACGACACGCATCCAGAGAAGAACCCCATGGCCATGCCGTACGATCTGCATTACCGTCAGCAGTCGGGATACCTGTCGCTGTCGGGTTCTCTGCTGCTGTCGGACCGGTGGTCGGTGGACATGAGCGGCGATGTTCAGCACTGCGCTCTGGAGTCCGACGCGGGGCAGTTCGTCAGGCCGCATCGTACCGAGTTCACCGGGGCGCTCGCCAGCCGTGCCGTATGGGAACGGTTCCGCATTGCAGCTAATCTGGTATGGCAGGGAGCATGGGACCGCTACGACGCCAAGGGGGCAGGAGGGTGGAACAGGGAAGATGGCTACCGCAGCGCCTGGATGCCGTCGCTGAATCTTTTCTGGCAAGCACTTGACTGGCTTTCGCTGACGGCAACCTGCCGGCGCAGCTACCGCCTGCCATCATTCAACGACCTGTATTACACGCAGATGGGCAATGCCGCCCTCGTGCCTGAATCTGCCGTTCAGACCAGCCTCGACCTGAGGGCCGGCCAAACCCTCGGACCATGGAAATGGGAGCTGCGCATTTCGCCTTACTACAACAATATAGACGACAAGATTGTCGCTATTCCCACGGTATCGCAGTTCCGCTGGACCATGCTCAACATTGGCAAAGTGGACGTCGCCGGACTCGATGTCAAGGCCTGCGGGGCGTTTTCCTCTGATGGCTGGGAATGTTCCCTTGCTCTCCGCTATTCGCTTCAGCAGGCATTGGACCACAGCAGCCAGGGGAGCCTTACATGGGGGAATCAGATTCCGTACATTCCGCTGCACAGCGGGAGCGTGTCGGCGCATACGACATGGCGTGGCTGGAGCCTGCGGTGGGATACGTCCGCGGTCGGGCAGAGATGGTCCCGTTCAGCAAATACCGACGACTATCGTCTTCCGCCTTGGAGCGTAAGCGATGCATACTTGATGCACACACTGACTTTTGACGAAGGTCTGAGGATGAATGCCGGCATAAGCGTCCGAAACATATTCAATTGCCGTTACCAGATAGTCCAAGGCTATCCCATGCCGGGAACTACGGTCATGGGGCAACTGGAATTCAGCTGGTAACGAGACGCAGAAAGGGGATTATCGCTTCCAGAAACGGGGCGTAATGTCTTCTCCGTGATAGTAGAGGCGCTGGTTGGTGGTGCGCTTGTTCAAGGGCCCCAGAGACTCGATGTAAGGACCAGTCTTGATGTAATCAAAATAACGGCCATACTCGTCTCCGACGCTCTCGCGGCCGGTATAGAGGGCTGTTTCGACTCCTGGATACGCATCCTTTATATGGCGTGCAAGCGAGAACAGGGAATCGCGGTCGCGACCTTCGCCAAGGAACAGGAAGCAGTTGACGCCGAAGTTGTCTGCAATCATGGCGTCTATCGCCTTGGCGGTCAGCTCTTCGCCGATATCGTCGCGGAGGAAAGGAGAGTGACATCCTGGGCAATTACCCTGGCAGTTGGTAATCTCTACTGCCAGGGTAACGCGATCGGGTATTTCTTCGGCCACGACATCTGTGAGGCCGGGGAGGTACTTAAGCATCCTTGGGGGTGTAATAGCGGTGTTCAGCTTCTATCTGACGGGGCTCCGCAAAGCTGGAGACTCTCTTGAGGTAGCCGATTACACGGGTAAGGTAATCAAGGTTTTCGCTGCCGCACTTGGGGCACTTGGTAAGGGTGTCCTTGCTGATGTATCCGCAATCGTTGCAGACGGTGTTGCGGCAGTTGAAGGTGAAGTAATTGGTGCCGTAATGCGCGGCGGTGCTGAGGAGCTGGCGGTACTGCTCTTTGCTGAGGTGCTCGGCAATGTTCATGTGCAGCGCGCTGCCTCCGTCGAGATACTTCACGAAATCTTCGCCATGCAGCTTGAACTTGTCTATCATGGACACGGAAGTGTCTTCCGGATTGTAGAAGTAGGAGCTGTAAAGGTTGTGCTTTGAAGAAACGAAGTAACCGTCCTTCTTGTCCCACTTGTAATTCTTTGCCGCAAGGTTCTCTGCAGGTACGAATTCGGTGTTGAACATGGCGTCGGGAGTGCGGTCCTTGCGGTTTGCAATGTTGATTGTCTCCAGGATCGTATTGACGAATGCACCATATTCGGGATTGGGCGAAACCTCGAGCCCGAGGAATTCGGCCGCCTCGGTAAGGCCGTTCACGCCGACGGTAAGGTACTGGCGCTTCATGTCTATGAAGCCGGCCTTGTAAACGTCGAGCATCTCGGCTTTGAGGAAGTCCTTTATAATCTCGTTGAAAGCTATCTGGTACTTGTGCACACGTTCGGTCATTTCCCGTATATCCTTGGTAATGAAGTTGGTGTACAGGTCGTCCTTGTCGTAGAAATTGCTCACGGGGTCCAGGGGCTTGCCGGCCTCCAGATGTACGCCTCGCCTTTCTGCGAAATAGTGGCGGACGGAATCCTGGATGAGACGGTTAAGATTGATGGTCATAACCGACTTGGAACCGGTGCTCACGGAAGCGGTACCCATGGAGTACTGGTGAGTGGTATGGTTGTGGCTGGTGTCCTCCATGTCCTTGAGGGAGTTGCGCAGGCGGCAGCAGCTGCTCAGGGAGTCGGGGCTGTTGCTCAGATAGCAGAAGAAGCTGTGGCCCTTTGCCCACATTTCCGCAGTGAAGTCTGCGTAATCCTTGTCGGCGAAATCGTCGCCTCCGTCTGTCAGCAGAGCCATGGTCTCGACGGGGAAGGTGAGGATATAGTGGTTGCGCTCCTCGTTGAACCAGTTCATGAAGTGGCGCTGAAGCCAGTCGAGAGTCTCCCACTTGGGGGCGGTGCCGTCGGGGAAGCGGAAGTCGCCGAACACGCCTTCGAAATAGGGCTTGTCGAAGTAGCCGATGTTCCAGAACACTGTCTGGTATCCGCGGTTGCCGGCGGGCATGTTCATGGAGTGAACGACCTGCTGGAAACCGTTGTCGATGACTTTTCGCAGAGTCCTCTTCTTGGTGTTGAGCTCGACCACGTCGTCGAGGTGCTCGAGATAGTCGTCACCGTAGTCCTTGCGTACGAAATAATCGAAATACATAAGGAACTCTGGAGTGGCGACGGCTCCCATGAACTGTGACGACACCGAGTACACCAGGTTGATGAATTCGCCGCAGAAACTCTTGAGGTCGGTGGGGGCTATGGACACGCCGCCCAGCTCGCGAAGACCGCTGACGAGGAAAGGATACATGGTGATGGCTACGCAGTAGGGGAATCCCGGGGTACCGCTCTCGTCGTGCTTGTAGAGCACGTGGGACTCGAGATCTTTGAGATACTGGTCGGCAAGATGGCGGCCGTAAAGGGTCTTGATCTTGTCGCACATGATATAGCGGTTCTGCTTGATGTTGTTCTCCTTATAGAGCTCGTTGCCGAGGGTGACTATGTTCTTGCGGGTGACGTTGGCATTGGCATCGAACTTGGAGCCTGTGGCGGCATTGGTGGCGGCGATATAGTCCTTGATGAAGTCGCGCTTCTTGCGGAGGTCCAGGTCGGCGTCGAACTTGTCGATGTAGGCATGGGCCACCTTCTTGTTGATGCTCATCAGCGAGTCTTCCACCTGGCGGCGGATTTCCGTGCTCGCTATTCCGTCATAGATGTAAAGGTTGTTGATGATGGATACGACAATCGCGTCGTCGCAGTACTGCCCTGCGCTCCTGTATGCTTCGTGGATGCCGCGGGCAAGTTTTGCCTTGTCGTACTCTTCAATTGAGCCATTAGTTTTACGTACGTCCATATATATATTGTGATTTGTTAAATTTTCGGCGAATCGCTTACAAAGTTAGACAAACATAATATGGAAAAACGGCCCGCGCGACAGAAGTTTTCAACAGACTTATAAACATTTTTTGCAAGCCCCCGACATATCAACGGTTAAAATATATTTGTTATATTTGTGAGATTAAACCAAACTCGAAATATGTACACAACCAGCAACGGACTCTATGTCGCCCATGGCCCCGAAGGCCCAATCAGCATTACAGGAAAGATGGCAAACCGCCACGGCCTTATAGCCGGAGCAACCGGTACCGGTAAAACCGTTACCCTGCAGGTGCTTGCAGAAACTTTCAGCCAGGCAGGCGTTCCCTGCTTCATGGCAGACATGAAAGGCGACCTCAGCGGCATCAGCCAGGCAGGCCGCATGTCGGGCTTCATCGAGAAACGCTGCGCCGAATTCGGCATCGCCGATCCTCATTTTGCGCCTTGCCCCGTGCGTTTCTACGATGTATTCGGCGAACAGGGCCATCCGATGCGCACCACCATATCCAACATGGGTCCCGCTCTCATGAGCCGTCTTATGGGACTCAACGAAGTACAGTCGGGAATCATGGACATAGTGTTCAAGATTGCCGACGAGAGGGGCCTGCTTCTGATTGACCTCAAGGACCTGCGTTCCATGCTTGCCTACGTCAACGAACATGCGAGCGAGCTGCGGGTAGAATACGGTTCCGTCACTGCGGCATCGGTAGGAGCCATACAGCGCGCCCTGCTCGGCCTCGAGAACGAGGGTGCGGAGAAATTCTTCGCTGAGCCTTCATTCGACATAGAAGACCTCTTCGCAGTCGATGCAAACGGCCGTGGCGTCATGAGCGTGCTCGCCGCAGACCGCCTCATGATGAATCCCAAGCTCTATTCCACCTTCCTGCTGTGGCTGCTTTCGGATATCTACGCGCGTCTGCCGGAGGTCGGCGACTGCGATCTGCCCAAACTGGTGTTCTTCTTCGACGAGGCCCATACCCTCTTTACCGACACGGCACCTGCGCTGGTGACCAAGATAGAGCAGGTCGTACGCCTCATCCGAAGCAAGGGCGTCGGCGTTTACTTTGTAACTCAGAACCCTACCGACATCCCCGAAAGCATACTCGGCCAGCTGGGCAACCGCATCCAGCATGCCCTTCGCGCTTATACTCCCAAGGACCAGAAGGCAGTCCGCAGCGCTGCAGAGACCTTCCGTCCCAATCCCGCCTTCAAGACGGCCGACGCCATAACCAACCTCGAGACCGGAGAGGCCCTTGTCAGCTTCCTGGACGAAAAGGGTGCGCCCTCCATAGTTCAGCGTGCGCGTATCCTTTTCCCTCTCAGCCAGATAGGAGCGATTTCCGAAGGCCAGCGCCTCGACATACGCAACTCTTCACCGCTCAAGGGCAAGTACGACACTGTCATCGACCGCGAATCCGCATTCGAGATTCTGCTTGCAGACCAGCAGCGTGCGGAGCAGGAGCAGGAACGCCAGCAGCAGCTGATAGAAGAGCAGAAGGCCCGCGCCGAGCAGGAACGGCTTGCCGAAAGGGAGCGCGCCGCTCTTGAAAAGCAGCAGGCGGCAGAGGCACGCGCGCAACAGCAGGCCGGCAAGAAGTCCAAAGGCCTTGGTTCCATCGTCATGGGAGCTGCCATCGGAGCCGCCGTATCGAGCCTTTCCCGCAGTGCCGGCAAGGCAGCGGCTGATTCCCTCACGGGCAGCAAGACCGCAAACGGCAAGAAGAAAAAAGGCACGCAGACGGCTGCCGGCAAGGCTGTTTCGAGCGCGGCTTCTTCTGCAATCCGCACTCTGGCACGCAGTATCCTTGGAAGCCTCATCAAATGAGAATCAGGCAGATAATACTCTTGTGCCTTGCCTGCGAAGTGCTGCTCTCGTGCGTACGGGGCGGCGGCAGCGGCAATGACGCTCAGGCTCCGGTCCAGAAAGATACCATACTGCTCCTTGGCTTCCGTACCGATGCCTATGCGGTGGATTCCACCAAAGTGCGCGACGGCGAAACCTTTACCGGCATGATGGGGCGTCTGGGCCTTGGTGCTGCGGATGCATATACCCTCGTGGAGCGCTGCGACAGCATATTCGACGTGCGCCGTCTGCGTGCCGGCAATTCTCTGGAAGCGTATTACTCTCCGGATTCCACCGGACGCCGCATAGAGTACGTCGTCTATCACAACGACCGCATCAAATCTACCGTCTTCCAGTGCCGTGATTCCCTTTGCGGCTGGGTGTGCATGCGCCCTGTCGAGCACGTACGAAAGACCGCCGACATTACCATACACAGCTCCCTGTGGAACGATATGGTGGCAGCCGGCGTGTCTCCGCTGCTGATTGTCGAGCTGTCCGACATATATGCCTGGACCGTCAATTTCTTCGGCCTGCAGGACGGCGACCGCTTCCGGGTCATATACAATCAGACCGAGAGCGAAGGAGAGGTCATCAGCATCGACGGAATCGACTTTGCGATATACAACAGCGGCAAGTTTACCGCCAGCGCAATACGTTTCGACCAGGGTGACGGCGGCGGCAAGTATTGGAATGAGAAAGGGGAGAGCATGCGCAAGGCCTTCCTCAAGGCACCACTTCAATTCACGCGTATAAGCAGCCGTTTCACCTATCATCGCAAGCATCCCATTACCGGTAAGGTGCGCCCTCACACCGCAGTGGACTATGCGGCGCCTACCGGGACACCCGTCCATTCCATTGGAGACGGTACGGTCACGCTTTGCGGCTGGGACGGCTCCGGCGGAGGAAACCGCGTCAGGATCAGGCACATGAATGGCTACGAAACCTGCTACATGCACCTTTCCAAGTTCGCCTCCGGCATCCGGCAGGGCGTGCGTGTCGCGCAGGGGCAGGTTATAGGATACGTGGGTGCCACCGGCCATGCAACCGGACCGCACCTTGATTTCCGCGTCTGGAAAGACGGAACCGCCATCGACCCGCTTTCGATGATTTCGCCTCCTTCCGAGCCGCTGAAGAGCGAGAATCTGGATTCGCTTGGCAAGCTGTATAAGGCGTATCTGGACACCCTTTCGATAGGCAGTCAGGACCGATGAACATAGAACCGGTAGCTTATTTCCGTTCTCCGCTTGACGGCAAATTCGGAATCCCCAGGCAATCCGGCCTTGCTCCGGACCTTGCCGGGGAGGTCCGTTTCGTGCCGCCTTACGATGCTCCCGAGGCCGTACGCGGCCTGGAAGGATTCGACTACTGCTGGCTGATATGGGGATTTTCGCTCAATCCTTCCGATCCCCGGCATCTTACTGTCCGTCCTCCCCGGCTTGGCGGGAATGAGCGCGTGGGAGTTTTTGCGTCCCGCTCTCCTTTTCGCCCCAATCCTCTGGGGCTCTCCTGCGTGAGGATCGGAAGCGTAGAGGCTGGCGTGCTGAAGGTTTACGGCGCCGACCTTGCGGACGGGACTCCGATTTATGATGTCAAGCCTTATGTCGAATACGCCGACAGCAAGAGCGGCGTACGCAACGGTTTTGTGGATTCCGCTCAATGGACCCCGCTGAAGGTTGATTTCCCCAAGCATCTGATAGACAAGATGCCACCAGATCAGGCTCAAGCACTTCTTCAGGTCCTTTCCCAGGACCCGCGGCCACGTTATCAAGAAGACCCCGGCCGTCTGTACGGCATGAGTTTCGGCGGCTGGGAAATAAAATTCAATGTGCAAGACGGCATCTTGTTTGTGAAGTCTGCAGAAAAGTATTAAATTCGCGGCTCAATGGACACTGCAATAAAAGATTTGCTGAAACAGCGTACGCTGGAAGAGATCGAGGCAACCCTCGATTATTTTGACGCGTATCCCCGTTTCGCTCACCGCAAGGAGGATCTCGTAAAGGCTCTCGCGAACCTGTTCACGGAACCCGCCCGATGGCTCGACCGTTTGATGGAAGGCGACCTCCGCGTCCTGAAGCGCCTCTGCGCGGCAGGTCCGGAAGTCCCGGTAGAACTCATCCCGACCGATTATCCCATGGTCATCGAGGTGCTGCATATTGCGGTGTTCGACAAGTCGCCAAATACAGAAGACCTCGTTTCTGTCAGTATTCCTACTGTGTTTTACGACCTTATCCATAATGATATAGATGCCGTAATCGAAAGGAAAGAGAAAGATGGAACCTTCGAGGTCGAGCACCTTGCGCTTGGTGCTATGAACGCATTTGGCGCAGTGCCGCTGTCAACATTCGTCGATACTGTCTTTGCAGATTTCACCGACGCCGAGGCCATGCATGCTTTTGCGGCAAACCTCGCGAGTTGTCCGGTATTCCGTCTTTATCAGGAAGAATATAAGGGTGTCGCCTACATGGTCACTCCCGACATTGAGAATCTGGAAGAAGTGATGCGTAAACGCGGCAAGCTCTACAAAGGCGTGCGGCGCTATGCCTCGCTGGAGCTGGAGGACCTGCGTGCGGCAGGGGAGAACTCGCCTTTCTGCTTTTACGGAGTCCATACGCGTGAGGGTCAGGCCCTTCTCGACATGCTGGAGAAAACCGGCTACGAAGGCGAAGAACTGGAGTATGCAGCCCATTCCGTATGGATCAACGCCCAGTATGAACCCGACGAGAAGAATCTCGACCTCCTGCTTTCCCCCATTACGCAGAAGGACTCCTATGTAGAAACATACGAGGAGTTCACCGAGTTTGCCAACATCATTATCCGATATGCCAATTCCATCCCAAAGTGGCTGCTCAAGGGGCACAGCGCAGACGAGACGGGGCTCATGATATACTCACTCCCCGAAGATTACTTCAGGGAGGAGTTTGAGGAGAACCTCAATTATGGCGAGGAAATGATGCAGTACTTCGACAGAGCCAACCGCGTACGGCCTGTGCCGCCCGATGATCCCTGTCCCTGCGGAAGCGGTCTGTCATACCGCTTCTGTCACGGAAAATACGTTAGTTAACTGCCTTTACCTTAAGGTTGGCTTCAAGGTATTTCGCCCATTTTGAGACGGCCGCATCGTCGGGTGCAATCACCGAACATATCAGCAGTCCGCGCTTGACTATCTCCACGCACATAAGGAGCATGATGGAGCCGTCTTCACATTCTCCAGTGAATCCGTAGGCTTTCTTTTTCTGGAAAGTCCATTCGGCAATAGGATCCTCTTCTTCGTCTTCTTCGTCCCAGCCAATGATTTCTGCGTAGTTGGCATAGGCTTCGTCTTCTGCCGTGGTATCGGACGGAAGGTCGCCGACATAGAGGTCGAGTACGGCCTCGTATTTACCTTCTTCGGCAGAGGGAAGATGGCATTCCAGGTGTGTTATGAGGGCGTTTTCCAGTTCCTCATAGCGCTCTTCTTCGCGTATCCATTCGGCAGAGAGCGGGAGTGCAATGTCGTATGTCATAGGCTGTTATATGAAATTGAGAAGGTGTCTCCCTGGGAAGGGTCTCCGCTTGTAAAGCCCTTTTTGAGCCAGCGTACACGCTGGGCGGCGGTGCCATGGGTGAAAGCGTCGGGAACGGTGTAACCGTATGATTTTTTCTGGAGATAGTCGTCACCGATTTTGTTTGCCGCCGCTACGCCTTCTTCGAAGTCGGAATCGTCGAGAGAACCGAAGAACTTGTTGTCGTAATGGGCCCAGATTCCTGCATAGAAGTCGGCCTGGAGCTCAATCCGTACGCTCATCTTGTTGGCTTCCTTCTCGCTCATGCGCGCCATTTTGGCGTGTGCGTCATTCAGTGTGCCAAGCAGGTACTGTACATGGTGGCCGATTTCGTGCGCTATGACGTAAGCATATGCAAAATCGCCGTCGGCTCCGATATCTTTCTTCATGTTGCTGAAGAAGGAGAGATCGAGATACACCGTCTGGTCGGCACTGTTGTAGAAAGGCCCGACCTGTGCGGAGGCTGTTCCTGTGGATGTCTGTACGTAATCGTTGTAGAGTACCAGCTTGGGAGCTTCGTATTTGAGTCCGCTTTCCTTGAAGATCCGGGTCCAGACATCCTCGGTTCCTGCGAGAATCTGTTTTGTGAAAACCGCGAGTTCTTCTTCCTGGGCGGAAGGAGTGTATTCGGTTTCCGTCTGCACAGCGCCGCCCATATTGCCGGCCTGCTGCAGGACGGGAGTTGCGTCGATTCCGAATACGAGGTACAGAATTCCTGCAATCAGGAGGCCTCCGAGGCTTAGCCCACCGGCTTTTCCTACCGTTCGGCCGCGTCTGTCTTCAACATTTGTGCTTTGGCGTCTTCCGTCGAGTCTCATATTAGTAAATTATTGAAAAATACACTATAAAACTAAAATGTTACAATGGTTAACATTTTTGTTAACCCCTATTTTCCTCCTTCAATCAGGGCTTTGTCGTTAAAATAATCGATGCGCATCGCATGTCTGACGTCGTCGAGGGTGGACTGGGCGACCTCGATGGCTGCATCGGTCCCTTTGCGCAGGATTTCCCAGACTGCCGGAATATCCTTCTCCAGTTCAGCGCGGCGAGCCCGGATAGGTTCGAGGATATCGTTGAGTATCGCGGCGAGGAAACTCTTGAGCATGACGTCTCCCAGACCTCCGGCGCGGTACTGGGCCTTCACCTCGTCGAGATTGTTGAAGGTGAAACTGGATTTGCGTCCTACGAAGCATGAACCGAAGCGCTCGAAATGCTCGGGGCGGCAGAAGGCGTCGAGGTAGGTGAAGACCGTGTTGCCTTCGACTTTACCCGGATCGCTTACCTGCAGGTGTCCGGGATCCGTGTACATCCCGCGTACTTTCTTCTCTACATCTTCCTTGCTGTCGGAAAGGTAAATGCAGTTACCGAGAGATTTACTCATCTTTGCCTTTCCGTCTGTGCCGGGAAGGCGCATGCAGGCTGCATTATCGGGAAGAAGGATTTCGGGTTCTACGAGGGTCTCGCCGTAAACCGCGTTGAATTTGCGCACTATTTCGCGGCATTGCTCGATCATGGGTTCCTGGTCTTCTCCTACGGGAACGGTGGTCGCCCGGAAGGCCGTAATGTCGGCAGCCTGGCTGATAGGGTAGCAGAAGAAGCCCACGGGGGTGCCTGCCTTGTTGTCGGAGCCGTCTTCGGTTTCGGAGAATCCGCGCAGCTTGATCTCCTGTTTTACAGTGGGATTGCGCTGAAGGCGCTGCACGGTGACCAGATTCATGTAATAGAAGGTCAGCTCGGTGAGCTGGGGCACCATAGACTGGATGAAAATGTTGACCTTAGAAGGGTCAAGCCCAGCAGAGAGGTAGTCCAGAGCCACCTGTATTATATTCTGACGGACTTTCTCGGGATTGTCTGCGTTGTCTGTAAGGGCCTGGGCGTCGGCTATCATGATGAAAATCTTGTCGAAACCGCCTTGCTGCTGAAGCTCGACCCTGCGGCGGAGCGAGCCTACATAGTGCCCCAGATGGAGCTTGCCTGTAGGACGGTCGCCTGTGAGTATAATCTTATTTGCCATGTATGATGTAAATTATTGTATAAACCAGTTACACGAACTTTCTTCTCCTGCAATCCACACCGTATCGCCTTCATTGAACCGGAAGTCGGCTCCTGGGTTGGTAATCAGCTGTCCGGAATGCAGTACGCTTATTATCATGCATCCGCTCTTTCTCATGTCGGCCTCGCGGAGCGTCTTGCCGGTGAGGTAGGAATCTTTCTGGAGTACGGCGTTTATAAGGGTGAACCCTTGCGCTGTATCCTCTGGCTCCGAAGCCGTATTGTCTTTCATAACCTGCTCAAATGCCGATAGTTGAGCGCTCGTACCTACAGCGATTATTTTGTCGTGCGGAAATATCGGCTCATCTCCCGAGGGTATGAGTATGGAGTGACTGCCACGCTGTATCTTTATGATGTTGATGCCGGAATTCTTGCGGAAAGGCATATCGCGCAGGCTCTTTCCGGCAAACACGAAGTCGGGGGATACCTCGATTGACTGCGTGTGGATATCGTATTCTGAGAGATTGTCGCGGACGGTGGATGCGATGGGCATTGCCCGGCGTTCCTGCTCCTCGCGGGCGTTGAAATTCTCCATGAAGCGCTTCTCCAGGCCTGAGATGCTCTTGAAGGCGCTCTTGGCGAAGATGAAGAACAGGAGTCCCGCTGCGATTACGGCAATGACGCCCCAACCGCCCAGCCTGAAATAGCTGGTGATGGCTGCGAGAATGAATCCGACTGCGATGAGTATGCGGAAAATCATCAGCGAAAGGATAGGCCAGCGGTTGGCAGCCCGTTCCTTGAGGAGTTTGGGTGCGTGTACGTTGATGGAACCGTTTGCGATGGCGAGGCCATACAGGAAAGGAAGCATCACGGCGAGGGTCACGCCAAGGCATATCAGCTTGCGCAAATCATCTCCCAGGAAGGGGAGCAGCTTTGCGGCCAGATTGCCGAGCAGCAACCTCGACGCCAGGAGTATGGCCACGAGTATGACTCCGTAGAGGACGACGCGGATGACATAACTCTTGATAAGTTCCGTCCATTCGTTCTTTTCTGCGGAAGAATTGACGCCACCCTCGCCCTGCTGGGGATTTATGCGGTCGAGGATCCTGTTGGGCAGGTGTGCGGAAAGCCATTTGCTGGCCGGGTCGCCGGCTTTGATCATGTAGGGAGCCGTAAACGTGGTAATCACGGATACGGCGATAATGACAGGGTATATGAACGGCCGCATGACGCCGAGACTGCAGCCCAGGCTCGCTATGATGAATGAGAATTCGCCCAGCTGGGCCATCGTAAAGCCAACGTGGACGGAATTGTCCAGCCCCTGTCCGGCGAGCAGTGCTCCAGTCGTGGAGAAGAGAAGTATGCCGGTGACGGCTATCAGTGCGATAATCAGTATCGTAGCCCAATGCTGGCCGATTATTGCCGGATCTATCATCATACCTACGGACACAAAGAAGATAGCTCCGAAAAGGTTCTTTATGCCGGTGAGCAGGTGCCCGATGCGTTCGCCCTCCACAGTCTCTGCAAGTATGGAGCCCATGACGAAAGCGCCCAGCGCGGAGGAAAAACCGGCAAAGGAAGCGAGCGCGACCATACCGAAGCACAAACCTATGGATATGATGAGGAGTATCTCGTCATTTAGGTATTTGCGCGCTTTTTTGAGCACTATTGGTATGACGTAGAGACCGACAAGGAACCATAATATAAGGAAGAACGCCAGGCGGGCGAGGCTCATGAGCATCTGGCCTCCGGAGAACTGCTTGGAGACAGCCAGGGTGGAAAGCAGGACCATCATTATGACGGCAATGAGGTCTTCGACCACCAGGGTTCCGAATATCAGCGGCGCATAAGGCCTCTTCTTGAGGCCCATGTCGTCGTAGGCTTTGATGATAACGGTGGTGGAGCTCATGGAGAGCAGGCCGCCGAGGAAAAGGCTTTCCATGCGCGCCCAGCCAAAGGCGTTGCCGGCGACCATGCCGGTGATGAACATGCCGATACATATTGTGCCGGCCGTTATGAGCGCGCTGCTGCCGACCTTTAGCAATTTCTTGAAACTGAATTCCAGTCCGAGGGCGAAAAGCAGGAAGATAATGCCGATCTCGGACCACTGGCTGACTGATTCGGTGCTGGAAATGGCGGGAATCAGACCTAGGTGGGGGCTGACTATGAAACCGGCGATGATATAACCGAGAATCAAAGGCTGCTTGAGAGCCTTCGATATGACGGTAAATATGCCGGCGGCTATCAGAATGACCGCCAGGTCAGCCACCAGATTCAGTTCTTCGGACATCCTTGGTTCATTTCGAGCCGCAAGTTAGCAAAAATTCCGCTATCTGCACAGCATTGAGGGCCGCACCTTTGCGGATCTGGTCTCCGGAGAGCCAGAGCGTGATGCCGTTGGGGCTGGACAGGTCCTTGCGGATACGACCTACGAAGACATCGTCTTTGCCGGCAGTAAACAGAGGCATGGGATAGGTAGCCGACGAAGGATCGTCGAGTACAGTCACTCCAGGAGCCGCGGCAAGGGCTTCGCGTACGGCGGAAACTTCCAGCGCGTCCTCTGTTTCCAGCCATACCGCCTCCGAATGGGAGCGAAGGGCGGAAATGCGGACGCACATCGCGCTGCAATCGATGTCGGAGTGAAGTATCTTGCGGGTCTCGGCCCACATCTTCATTTCTTCCTTGGTATAGTCGTTGTCGGTAAAGACATCGATCTGCGGAATGACGTTGTATGCAAGCTGATAGGGGAAACGCTCCACGCTCACGGGCTCTCCGCATACTATCTGGCGATACTGCTCCTGCAATTCTGCCATAGCCCTGGCCCCAGCGCCCGAGGCCGACTGGTAAGTGGCCACGTGTACCCGGCGGATATGCGAAAGCCTTTCGATAGGCTTGAGAACGACCACCATCATGATAGTGGTGCAGTTGGGATTGGCGATGATGCCCCTGGGATGCCTGAGGGCGTCTTCCGCATTGCATTCAGGAACCACCAGCGGGACGTCTTCGTCCATGCGGAAGGCGGAGGAATTGTCTATCATCACGGTTCCGTAGCGGGTGATTGTGGAGGCGAACTCGCGGGACGTGGATGCTCCTGCGGAGGTAAAGGCATAGTCTATATCCCGGAAGTCGTCGTTGTGCTGGAGAAGCTTGACTTCAAGTTCTTTGCCTCTGAATAAGTATTTTTTGCCGGCGCTGCGCTCTGAGCCGAAAAGCACAAGGGAGTCTGCGGGAAAATTACGTTGCTCGAGTACCCGGAGTAATTCTTGTCCTACGGCGCCGCTGGCGCCGACTATCGCTGCTTTCATATCCGTACTAATGGTTAAAAACTAAGTTGTACAAATATAGTGATTTCATTCATATTGTAAAAGCCGGCCGGGCTCTAAATACGACTAAAGCCCGCTTCACAGCGGGCTTTAACGGTTAGTTAGTAGTGTATACCTTATTGAAGGTTAATTATTGTTGGTTAGAATAGTTGTTGATTTCCGATTGCAAATATAAACCAAATATTTCAATTGGCAAGCATTTTTGCGAAAATTTTTGAAAAAACAATTTTTCGTTTTTAAAAATTTTTATTAATTCTCCTCCAAAAGTTCGGGGCGAAGCAGCCGTGTTCTCTCAAGTGCTTGATTATCTTGCCATTCTCGTATTAGTTTGGGATTGCCGCTAAGCAAAACGTCGGGGACTTTCCAGCCGTTGAACTCGGCGGGACGGGTATATACGGGAGGAGATAAGAGATTGTCCTGGAACGAGTCGGAGAGGGCGGAGGTTTCGTCGGTGAGGGCGCCCGGAATCAGGCGGACTATGGAGTCTGCAAGCAGGGCAGCGGGTATCTCACCGCCGCTCACCACATAGTCGCCCACCGATATCTCGCGGGTAACCAGATGCTCCCGGATGCGGTGGTCAATACCCTTATAATGTCCACATAGCAGTATAAGGTTCGTTTTGAGGGATAATTCGTTGGATATGCTTTGCTGAAGTCTTTCTCCATCTGGAGAAAGGTATATCACCTCGTCGTATTCCCGTTCGCTGCGCAGCTCTTCTATCATCTTGTAAACGGGCTCGACCATCATGACCATGCCGGCATCGCCGCCATAGCTGTAGTCGTCTACGTTGCGTCTCGGTCCGATGCCGTATTTCCTCAGATTGTGGACCCGGATATCGACCAGGCCCTTGCGGATTGCCCTTCCTACTATGGAGTGGGCGAGGGGGCTCTCGAGAAGTTCGGGAACCACGCTCAATATGTCGATTCTCATCATTGCGTACAAATATAGTTTTTTTTGCTAAATTTGTAGTCTATGAAACGCTTGATTATGTCGTTTGCGGCTTGTCTGGCATGCCTTTCCGCCTGCTCGGCACCCGCGCCAAAACAATACTCGGTAAGGGTCGTGAAGGAATATCCGCACGACAGGGGAGCCTACACCCAGGGTCTGTTCTTCGAAGGAGGACAGCTGTACGAAAGCACCGGTCAGACCGGGCAGAGTTCTTTCCGCAAAGTGGATCTCGGCACCGGCAAAGTGCTCCGCAAGCTGGAGCTTAACCGCAAATATTTCGGCGAGGGGTCTGTCATTCTCGACGGACGCATGTACATGCTCACCTGGACGAGCAAGGTGGCGTTCGTCTATGACGCAGCTTCGCTGGAATACATCAAGTCTTATTCGTATCCCAGGGAAGGATGGGGACTCACGACCGACGGCAAGAGCCTCATCGCCTCGGACGGGTCTTCCAGCCTGTATTTCCTCGACGGGGAATTCCGCCTCCAGAAAGCGGTCAAAGTCACCCTTAACGGACGCCCCGTGCGATATCTCAACGAACTGGAATGGATTGACGGCAAGGTCTGGGCCAATGTATATACGACCGACATGATAGTAATCATCAATCCCGGGACCGGAATCGTAGAAGCCACGGTCGATTGCACCGGACTGCTGCCCGCGGGCCTGCGCCGGAGGGACACCGACGTACTCAACGGAATAGCCGTCTTGGACGGCCGGATTTTCCTTACCGGAAAGAATTGGCCGAGATTGTACGAAATAGAACTTAAAGACAAATAATTTATTATATTTGTAAGTTGAATTATTTAAATCTCACAAATATGAGTGAAAACAATATTCCCGAAAGCACCGTAATGGCGGCTCCGGACGTAGAAGAAAAAAACACTCCGGTCTCCGAGCCGGTTAATCAGGCAGAAGCAGAAGAACAGCAGGCGGCTCAGAAAGTCGAGAATCTTGCCGACAAGACTCTCGCCGAGCTGTCCGAGATGTTCCAGAACCTCAAGCAGGGAGCCGACAGCATGCTGCGCTCCAAGGAGGCCGAGAACATCAAGTCCGCATTTTATAAACTGCTCTCCAAACTCAAATCAGACAACCCCGATTCCGCCAATGCAGTTTCCAACCCCTTCGAGGCCGTGGAAGAGAACTTCAAAGCGGTTTACGCAGACTATAAAAAAGAGCGCGCAGAATTCAATAAGCAGCAGGAAGCCCAGCGGGAGGAGAACCTCGCCGTCAAGAAGGGCATCATAGAAGAGCTCAAGGCCATCGTGGAGAACAACGAAGACGCCAGTGCTTCGTTCCCCGCATTCCGCCAGCTGCAGGCACGCTGGAGAGAGGCAGGTCCCGTCCCGGCGAATGCATTCCGCGACATCAACGATTCATACCAATACTATGTCGAAAAGTTCTACGACATGGTGAAAATCAGCCGCGACCTGCGCGACCTGGACTTCCAGAAGAACCTTGAGGCCAAGGAGGCTTTCTGCGAGGCCGCCGAAAAGCTCGCGGAAGACGAGAACGTAGTCGGTGCCTTCCACGAACTCCAGAAGCTCCACGAGCAGTGGAAGGAGTTCGGCCCCGTCGCAAAGGAGAAGAGGGAAGACATCTGGAACCGCTTCAAGGCTGCAACCGCAGTCATCAACAAGCGCTACCAGGCTCATTTCGAGGGCCAGAAGGAGCAGCAGGCAGCCAATCTGGTCGCCAAGCAGGCCCTCTGCGAAGAGGTGGAAGCCATCGCCGCCAAGGAAGTCACATCTTCCGGCGAGTGGAATGAGCTCTCGGCCCAGATAGAAGACATTCAGGCACGCTGGCGCAAGATCGGTTTCGCCACCCGCAAGGAGAACCAGAAGATTTACGACCGTTTCCGTGCGGCCTGCGATACCTTCTACGCCCGCAAACGCGACTATTATGCCGGGTTCAAGGATACGATGAATTCCAATCTGGAAAAGAAGATGTCAATCATCGAAAAGGCCGAGGCCCTCAAGAACAGCACCGAGTGGAAGAAGGCCACCGACCAGTTCATCGAACTCCAGAAACAGTGGAAAGAAATCGGAACCGTCCCCCGCAAGAAGAGCGAGCAGATCTGGAAGCGTTTCCGTGCCGCCTGCGATGAATTCTTTGCCGAAAGGGACAAGAACAACAAGCCCGAAAACGACTTCTACGGCAACCTGCGCGCCAAGAAAGCGCTTATAGCAGAGCTTCAGGCGTATGTTCCCGCAGAAGACCAGGCCGCCAATTCAGAGGCCCTCGCATCCTTTACGGAACGCTGGCAGGCAATCGGCCACGTGCCTTTCAAGGAAAAGGATGCAGTCAACTCCGCGTGGCGCGACGCCCTCAAGGAGAAATTCCCCTTCCAGTCTCAGGAGCACCGCGGCTCATCCCGCCCTTCGTCCAAGGCTCCCCGCAGCGAAAGGGATATCCTCATGGACAAATATCGTGCTCTCCAGCAGGATGTTGCAACTTACGAGAACAACATAGGCTTCTTCTCGGCTTCCAAGAATTCCGAGCCCCTCATCAAGCAGATGCAGGAACGGATAGACAAGGCCAAGGCAGAATTGAAAGAACTTGAGCAGAAGATACGCCAGGCCGGGGAGGGCGAGCAGTAATGGATAAGAATTCAGTTATCGGATTCATACTCATTGCCGTCATCCTTTTCGGCTTTACCTTCTACCAGTCTTCACAGAGCCGCAAACAGGCTGAGGAGCAGCGCATCCGCGACTCGATAGCACTTGCCGCCATGCCCCGTGACACTCTTGCCACCGGGGCTGCGGAGGCTTTTGCCGCTGACGGACAGGCGCCCGCCGCACCGGCCGTTGCCGCCCAGACCATTTACGCCGATTCCCTCCTGGAGTCGTCCTACAATGCCGAGGCCGGCATAGAGGTGCTCGAGAATGAGCTCATGCGTGTTGAGTTTACCTCCAAAGGCGCACAGCCTTACAGCGCTCAGCTAAAGAAATACTCAAGCTATGGCGGGGGAGACCTCATGCTCTTCCGCGGCGGGGATTCCGAGTATGCGATCAGCATTTATGCAGGTCAGTACATTAGTACCTCCGATTTCAATTTCCAGCTTTTCGCCAAGACCGACACCTCCCTTGTTTACCGTCTGCCTTTTTCCGGCGGCGGCTATATCGAGCAGAGCTACACCATCCATCCCGACAGCTACAGCGTCGACAACCTGCTGTCTTTCGTAGGTCTGGACAATGTGATTCCCCGCAACGTGGGCAATTATGACATCGATTACAACGTCACGATACCCAGGCTGGAAAAAGGCTACAAGAACGAATCCCAGTATTCCAAGCTCGACTATTATTTCGAAGGGGAGAAGAAACCCGCCGAAATCGGCCGTGGCCGCAGCGCATCCAAGAGCATAGGCTCGCGTCTGAGCTGGGTCGCTTTCCAGCAGCAGTTCTTCTCTGCGATAATGAGGGCCCCTCAGGAATTCTCAAACGGCGAGCTTTCGGTCAATTTCGTTCCCGAGAACGACCCGTCCAACAACCTGATGGCATGCAGCGCCAAGATGCGTTCAGACTTCAGGATCGCCCCTTCGGTGAGCGTGCCGTACGAATTCTACTTCGGCCCCAATCACTTCAATACCCTCAAGTCGTACGGACACAAGTACGAGAAGATCATTCCGTTGGGCGGTTGGCTCGTCGGCTGGTTTACCCGCTACGCCATCATCCCGATGTTCAACTTCTTCAGCCGTTTCATCTCCAACTTCGGTCTGATAATCCTGCTTATGACCCTGGTCATCAAGCTTGTGGTATTCCCGCTCACGTACAAGTCGTTCTCGTCTTCCGCCAAGATGCAGGCTCTCAAGCCCGAAATCGAGAAGATCAACGCCAAGTACCCCAAGCAGGAAGACGCAATGAAAAAGCAGCAGGCCACCATGGACCTTTACAGGAGGGCAGGGGTGAATACGATGGGCGGATGCCTGCCTACGCTGCTCACTTTCCCTATACTGTGGGCCATGTTCCGCTTCTTCCCGGCGTCCATCGAATTGCGCCAGCAGCCTTTCCTGTGGTGCGACGACCTCAGTGCGTACGATTCGATCCTCGACTTCGGCTTCCGCATTCCGCTCCTTGGAGACCATCTCTCCCTGTTTGCATTGCTTATGGCCGTCGTCATGTGGGTTTACAGCAAGATAACGACCGCCAACCAGACGGCATCCAACGACCCCACGGCTTCTTCGATGAAGTTCATGACCCTTTGGATGATGCCTATCATGATGTTCTTCATCTGCAACAACCTGTCGGCGGCACTCAGTTATTACTATTTGCTTTCACAGTTGATCGCCATCATCCAGACTTGGGTAATCAAGAAATTCTTCGTTCACCCCGAGGAGATACTTGCCAAAGTAAAAGCCAGCGAGGGTAAGCCCCTTCCCAAGTCCAAGTGGCAGCAGAGACTCGAAGAAGCGCAGAAGCTTCAGGAACAGCAGATGCGTGCACAACAGAAAAACCGCAGATAATATCCTTCTGTCGTGAGCATCACAAGCAACTTGCTACAAATCAAGAACGAACTGCCATCAGCCGTAAAGCTGGTGGCAGTTTCGAAGTTTCACCCTGCAGAGGCCATCGAGGAGGCTATTTCCGCAGGTCAGAGCGTTTTCGGCGAAAACCGCCCGCAGGAGTTCGAAAAGAAGGCAATTGCCCTCAGCGGCAGGGGAATAGAGTGGCATTTCATAGGTCATCTGCAGACGAACAAGCTCAAGATGGTCCTCCCGTATGCCGACCTTGTACAATCAGTCGATTCTGCGCACCTTCTCGATGCCATAAACGATTGGGGGGCAAAGAACGACAGGACTATACCAGTCCTGCTCGAGCTGCATGTCGCCGCAGAAGAAAGCAAACAAGGGTTTTACGAGGAAGAGATACTCGATATCCTGTTCCGGTCTTCATCATTCAGGAACATCCGCTTCTGCGGCCTCATGGGAATGGCCACCAATACCGACAACGAAGAAGACATACGTGCCGATTTTGGGCGGATAAAAGCCTTTTGGGACTATCTGCGCGACCTTTTCCCCGAGAATGCCGATTTCAGGGAGCTGTCTATCGGCATGTCGGGAGACTGGCGCATTGCGCTTGAATACGGTGCCACCATCGTCCGGATAGGCACAGCCATATTCGGAGAAAGGCAGTATTAAACTAGATTGCGTCGTCGGGAGTCAGGCAGGGGCGCACCCGGTCTTTTTCGGACAGGATAGCTTCGTCTGCCGGAATCAGCCAATCAATACCAAGGGCAGGGTCGAGCGCCTGGATTCCGGATTCGGATTCGGGGTGGTAATACTCATCGCACTTGTATTGGAACACGGCGGTGTCGCTGAGCACTGCGAATCCATGTGCAAAACCCTTTGGAATAAACAGTTGAAGGTGATTCTCCTCGCTCAGAACCGCACCGAAATGCTTGCCGAAAGTGGGAGAGTCCCTGCGTATGTCCACAACCACATCGAGAACCCGGCCCCGTACGCAACGGACCAGTTTGGACTGGGCGTAGGGAGGTTTCTGGAAGTGCAAACCGCGCACCACATTGCGTACAGATTTGCTTTCGTTGTCCTGCACGAATTCGATGGGGGCAACCATCTCGCAGAAACGTCTCTGAGAAAAACTTTCGAAGAAATAGCCGCGCTCGTCCTTGAAAACGCTTGGCTCAATGATTACAAGTCCGGGGATGGGAGTTTTTATGACATTCATACTTTTGACTTTGGACTGAATATCCGGAATACTCCGGAAGGTATTTGGGATACCAAAACTATCGCCAGCACTATCGCTACCATTATCTTGAGTGCAAGCCACCCCGAAGCCAGGGCGTCGTGCATACGTGTCGTCACAATGAACAGGGCTGTCCAGAATATGCCGCCTCCCGGCACCATCGGGAAGATGCCGGTAATGAGGAATATGGTTTCGGGAGCCTTGAACCAGACCGCAAGGAAACGCGAACTGACGGCAACCGCGATTGCTCCGATAAATGTCGCCGTGCCCCAGCCGAGAGGCAGTGAAATGATTATCAATGCCCAGCCGAGCGTAGCGCTCAGCGAACTGGAGACGTAGTACTTTCGTGGAACGCCGAAGAGAATGGCAAACCCGAGCGCTCCCAGGAAGGCAGCCGTCATCTGGCAGGGGAGAGATGAGGTGAAGGCATCGGGTTCCGTGCCGTTCACTACCAGCATCGCACCCTCTATCCAACTGTCCGCCAGGAAGGTAAGCGTTACTCCCATGGCGATGCTCAGGAACACCAGTATCGCATCTTCTATGCGTGTTATTCCGGCGATGTAGTCTTCGTTGGCAAGGTCTCTGATTCCGTTCACGAAGGAGACTCCGGGGATGAGGGGAATCAGTGAACCGACTATCATGTTGCCGAGGCTCTGACCAAAACCCAAGTGGTGGAAAATGATGCAGAGCATCGTGCCAAAGGCGCCTCCCGCTATATTGCCCACCAGTTTTGTCATGTAGGGCGCAGAAACAAGAAGCACGAAAACCCACAGCAGGGCACCGATTACAAAGGCGGCTGCGGCGTCGAAAAGCGAACCTCCGAATATGACGCAGAAACCGGCGCTGCCTATCGCAGAGCCGATGATCTGCTCCAGGGGAGACTTCCGCGTGGAACGGATGGACTGAAGACGCTCCCTTGCCTGCGCGAGGCTTTCGAACTTGTCGGCACAGATGTCGCGGGACACTTGATTGACCGCCACGACACGCTCGAGCTGGGCACCTTTGAACGGAATGAATTCAACCTTCGCGAAATTGTCGTGCCCCGTTGTGAAAATGCCGTTGGACAGTACGAAGAAGTTGCTGGAACCTATGTCGTAGTGACCCGATATACGCTCCATCGTTTCTTCCACGCGGGCTATTTCCGCACCGTTTTCCAGCAGGATATGTCCTGCCAGCGATGCTGTTTCGAGTACCTCGTGAGTGGATGGCCCGGGATTCATTTCTTGGTATAATATTTTGGCCAGCAGGCCTGCAGATACGATTTCAGACGATCTTCCTGGGCGTTTGGCTGGGGCTCGTAGAACACCCGGCCGCTCATGCTTTCGGGCATGAATTCCTGATCTACGAAGTGGCCCTGGAAGTCGTGTGCATATTTATAACCGTCGGCATAGCCAAGTTCCTTCATAAGGGAAGTGGGTGCGTTGCGCAGGTACAGGGGAACAGGTGCTGTCTTGTCTTCCTGTACTGCACTCATCGCACTGTCGATGGCCATGTAGGCAGAATTGCTCTTGGGGGAGGAGGCGAGATATACGGCACATTCGCTCAAGGGAATGCGCGCCTCGGGCATTCCTATGGAGTGGACGATACGGAATGTGGCGTCCGCAAGCAGGAGCGCGTTTGGATTTGCCAGACCTATATCTTCTGCGGCAAGGATGCAGAGACGCCTGGCGATGAAAAGCGGGTCTTCGCCTCCGGAAAGCATCCTCGCCATCCAATACACGGCGGCGTTGGGGTCGGAGCCGCGCACGGATTTGATGAATGCGGATATGATGTCGTAGTGCATCTCGCCGTCCTTGTCATAGACTGCCATATTCTCCTGGAGGCAATCGTTGACGGCATTGTTGTCGATGACCACGGATCCGTCTGCAGACGCAGGGGTGGCATCCGCAACGATTTCGAGTATGTTGAGCAGCTTGCGTGCGTCTCCGCCGCTCTGCCGCAGCAGGGCATCGGTCTGCGAGAGGACTACATGCTTTTCGCGTAGAATGGGGTCGGTACTTGTGGCGCGGTTCAATAGTTCTTTAAGGTCATCTGCCCCAAGAGACTTTAGCACAAATACCTGGCAACGCGACAGAAGGGGCGAGATAACCTCGAACGAAGGGTTCTCGGTAGTCGCGCCGACAAGCACTACGGTTCCCGCTTCGACGGCCCCCAGCAAAGCGTCCTGCTGGGCTTTGTTGAACCTGTGGATTTCGTCGATGAACAGTATGGGGGCGGCGGCAGAAGAGAAGAGGGATTTGTTCTTTGCCTTGTCGATGACCTCCCTTACGTCTTTGACGCCCGAAGTGACGGCCGAGAGAGTATAGAACTCGCGGTCGAGGGTATGCGCTATGATGCTGGCCAGAGTGGTTTTACCCACTCCGGGAGGACCCCAGAGTATGAAAGACGACAGGTTGCCGCTGTCGATCATGTTGCGCAGCACGCATCCCGGCCCCACAAGGTGCTGCTGACCTACATAATCGGACAGCTTGTAGGGGCGCATCCTCTCCGGAAGCGGAATACCAGGGGTGCTGTAGGAGGTCTGAGGCATCGTCAGACAAGTTTCTTGATATACGAACGGCGGCGTTTGACGCACTCGTGCGAGAACTGTTCCATCTGCCCCTGATTCTTGACATTGGTCTCCAGAACGGCATTAGTCTCCGCCCACTTAACTCCCTGCGATTTGTAGAAGGGGAACAGATTGTAGAACAGGAGCGTATTGATGCCGGTGTTCTGATAGTCGGGACGTACGCCTATCAGCAGCATTTCAACACCCTCCTCATGCTTCCAGAAGAGGGATTTGAGCAGATGCCACCATCCGAACGGGAACAGGCGGCCGCGGCTTTTCTGCAGCGCCCTGGCGATGGAGGGCATTGAGATGCCGAAGGCTACGAGTTCGTCCTTGTCGTTCTCGAGCATCACTACATAGCGCAGATCGAGCATGCTGAGGTAGAAGTCGAGATACTTTTTCGCCATGTGGTCGGGCAGGACGGTAAAGTTATAGAGGTCTTTATAACATTCGTTGATGAGCCTGAAAAGCTTGGTGCCATAGTCTTCCTTCTTCACTATCCTGCGGTCGAGCTTCTTGACGTGGACGTTGGTGCGCTGCTGGACGATCTTGGCGATTCTTTCCATACGTTCCGGAAGGTTCTCTTCCATGAACAGCTTGTATTCGACCCAGTCGGTATCCTTGCCGAAGCCCATCCGCTCCAGATGTTCGTTGTAGTAGGGATAGTTGTATATGAGCGCCATGGTGCTCAGGCGGTCGTAACCGGCGATAAGCATGCCTTCGGGGTCGAAATCGGTAAAGCCGAGCGGCCCGACGACAGATTCCATCCCATACTCGCGCCCGAATTCGTAAACCTTTTCCATGAGGGCGTCGGCGACGGCGGCGTCGTCGATGAAGTCGAACCAGCCGAAACGCACTTCCTTGTGGTTCCACTGCTCGTTTGCCTTGAAGTTTACGATCGCAGCGATGCGGCCTGCGGGTTCACCGTCCTTGTATGCCATATAAAGGGCCGATTTGCAGAATTCCTGCGCGGCGCCTTTCTTCTGGTCCAGGGTGTCCATCTGGTCGAAGACCAGCGGCGGGACATAATAAGGATTGTTTCTGTATAACTTTTCGGGGAAATTCACGAAGGCGCGCAGCTGTCGGCGGCTCTCGATTTTTCTTATCTCGATTGACATAGGTTATCGGTTTAATTGCATCCGCTAAGATAGACTTTTTATTGGATATAATCAAAGTTTTCTGTACCTTCGTGATGTGTACGGCAAGCTTCATACCGCCATGCTTGTTCTGTTCCTGGGCCTTTCCGAGCTTACAGCGGGGGCTCAGGTGTCGGCCGGTCTGTTCAATTCGATAAAGGGCGTTGGCGCTTCCGTAGTCTTTGCGGAGCATCAGAATGTCTTCCACACTGCCACTGCGTACGTCGATATTTACGGTGTGGCTACAGGCCGCTGTTCCAATCCTGGCTTCCGCATCAACGTCTCCAGGGAGTATGTCCTGCGCCGTTTCAGCAGGGGAGACGTCGGATTCACCTTCTATGCCGGCCCCGGGGTGTCCGCCGGATATGTGCGCGACCACGACAAGGGGCGTGGCATAGACCTGGTTTCCCTTGTATCTGACAACGAAGGCATCATGGCGGCGGTAAGCGTCAATACCGGCTGCCGCCTTTCCTTCGGCGGCCCTGTCAGCCTCGACCTTTCCTTTGCCGGCGACCTTGGCGTGCACATGAGGCGCAACGAAAAAGAATCCGGATATTTCGCCCCGAGCGTAAGTATTTTCAACAATGGGTGGATGCAGCTGCTGTATCCGCAATTGACCGTCCTGTTCCGCCTATGACCAAACGAATCCTAATGCTTGCGGCCGTTTTGCTGGTGCCGCTTGCCACGATGGCATGGACCCCGCGGTTCTCCTATGGCCTGGAATGGGGTTATACGGGTACTTTTCTGCGCACCTATCAGCACAACTATATCTACAGCGCCGGCTCGAGAATAATAGAAAACGACTCCGAATGGTGGTATTATTCAAACGGTGGCGTGCTTGCAAACGCCGGAATAGATATCGGCAGCAAGGTCAATCTTTCTCTGTATTCCGGGCTTATCGGAGTGTATTCACGCCGCTGGATGATTCCGGCTGAACTCCGTACACGCTGGTGTCCGATGGGACTCGAAAAGACCGGGCCCCTGGTCCACGGTGGCGTTGCAGCTGCTTTTCCCGTGCGGGAGCCGCTGGACGTTTCTGCGCGCCTCAATCTCGGGGGCGGTTACAGGGTCGGTGTTTACAAACATCTCAGCGTGGATTTCCTGGCTTCGTTCGTACTGACCCTCGACCACGAAACGATAACGGACCCCGATACCGGGGCCCGTGTAGAGGCTTCGCAAATAGTAAGGAACCTTGCCGAATATTGGGGGATAAACCTCGGATTCGCGATTAATTTCTAAAGTATCGCCTTTACCCGCCTTACGATTTCTTCCGAAGGCAGATCCGGGCTGAGCACAAGGTCGGGCTCCTTGAGGACGTATCCGCGCCCCATGGAAGAAAGGATGCCTCCGCCCGTGCAGTTTAGCATTATGCATTCGTCCTTGCCGACGATACCATCCCTGACGGCCTGGGCAAGCGATGACACGGCAACGCAGGCTGCGGGAAGCAGGTCGTAGCCTTCCAGGTTGCGGAACTGCAGCAGCCAATATACGATGTCGTCGTTGGATGCGAGGAACACGTCGCCGTGGCTTTCGCTGAGGACGTCAAACAAGCCTCCTGCTATGCCGTAGGGCGGTTTGCGGTTCGACAGGACTTTTGCCAGAATGACTTCCGAGTTGCGGCGGCCCACCTCCGGCGAAAGGTCGGCAAGGGAGCGTGTCCCTGCCTTCCAGGAATCGTAAATCAGGGTGAAAGGGGAGTTCTGGGATACGTAGATGCGCATCTTGTTCTCTCCGAAGCGTCCGTCCTCTTCAAGGCGACGGGCGTTTTCCCATGCCGCTATTGCGCCGGTTCCTGAGCCGACAGCCTGAAAATATGCGTCGGGGATACGTCCGGTTTTTTCTGCGAAGCTCAGCAGGGTAGTGCCCATGCCGTCGCGTCTGGCGATGTTTTTAGCTCCGCCTTCCAGGAAAAAGTCAGGGCTGGTGGCGAGCTTTTCGCCAAGAGTGATGGCGTCGAAATAATCGCAGCCGTGAGGAACGGAAATAACCTTTACGCATCTGTTCAGGCGATGATGGAACCAGAGGTCGTGCTTGTTGTCCTCGGGGATGCAGATTACGACCGGAATGTCGTTGTCTGAGCAGACCTGCGCAAAAGCCCGCGCCGTGTTGCCGGCGGACTGCACTATGAGGGTCCGCTTCTCCTTGCGGTCTATCCTTGCGCAGACCGAATAGGCCTCGGTCTCCTTGAAGGAGCAGGTTTTCATCTTGGCTCCAATCTTGGGGGCGTAACCCGAGAAAGTTATATACAGGTTATTGAGTCCCAGGAACTTGGCCAAACCCTTGGATTTGTATGTGACGGGAGCTGCAGATCCGTGCAGTGTGCGCTTTATGGGCATCCAGGATGCGTATCTGTACAGGCCCCTGAGTTCGTGGCGGGGAGTGAACATCCTCTCGGAATAAACGGCACGGACCAGCGACGGATCCAGACATTCAGGGTCGGAGAGAGTCCAGCCACCATCGTCGAAAATCCGTCCCGTCTTTACGTTCTGCAGGCGGTATTCTGTGGGCTTGAATTTCAGAAGTTGCATTGTATCAGAGATTTATAAAAAGCCAAACGTAGTATGCTATGAATGTGGAAATAAAGATGGCTCCCTCCCAGCGGTCTATCTGGTCCTTCTTGAAAGTGTAGGAACTGAGCCAGACCATGACTACGCTCAACAGGAGCACAGCTACGTCAACAATCGAGATACCGGAGAAGGAGATGGGATTGACTGTTGCCGAGACACCAAGAATGAGAAGTATGTTAAAGATGTTGGACCCCAATATATTGCCAAGGGCGAGTTGTCCTTTCTTGCGGGCTGCGGCGACTACGCAGGCTGCCAGTTCGGGAAGGGAAGTGCCGCCGGCAAGCAGCGTTATCGCGATGAACTTGTCGCTGACGCCGAGTGCTCCGGCTATGCGCACGGCTGAATTGACGAACCAGCGTCCTCCGAATACCAGTCCTGCAAGACCGGCGAGAGTAAGCACTATGGCGATGAACATAGTCCGTTCCCTGGCACTCCCGTCTTCTTGTGAAGAGCCGTCATCATTCTTGAAGCAGTAATATATGTAAATGGCGAAAAGCACAAGAAACACAATCCCTTCCACTCTCGAAAGACCATCTGTCGCACCCCAGCCGAAAAGGGAGTGGCTCATGCCGCAGAATACCAGCAGGAAACTCACGAGGACGGTCATGGGAATGTCGCGCATGCGGTTGTTCCGGGTAATTGCTATAGGCGCGAGAAGGGCGGTAACTCCAAGAATCAGCAGGGTATTGAAGATATTGGAACCTATTACATTACCAACGGAGATATCGGAATTGCCGGCGATTGCTCCCGTGAGGCTCACGACCAGTTCGGGGCAGGAAGTTCCGAAACCTACGATGGTGAGACCGATTACGAATTCGCTCACGCGAAGTTTGCGTGCGATTGCAGACGCTCCGTCCACGAGCCATTCAGCGCCGGAAATGATGAGGGCAAGTCCGAGAAGAAGTAAAAGTATATCAGTCAGCATGACAATAATCGAGTTTACAGATATTTTCTACGTGCATCGTATGCGGGAACATGTCCACCGGCTGCACGGCGGTGATTTTGTACCGCTCAGACATGGCGGCGATGTCCCTTGCCTGCGAAGCGGGATTGCAACTTACATACACAATGCGGCGCGGGCGGGCACGCAGAATGGTTTTAATAACGTCAGGGTGCATGCCGGCGCGGGGCGGATCGACTATCATCACATCGGGCGAACCATGTTCCGCGATGAAAGAATCGGTCAGAATGTCTTTCATGTCTCCGGCAAAGAATTCACAGTTGCCGATGCCGTTGGCGCTGGCATTCTGCCGGGCGTCTTCGATGGCCTCGGGAACATATTCGATGCCGATGACTTTTGATGCGCCGGCGCTTACGAACTGTGCTATGGTGCCTGTGCCGGTATAGAGGTCGTAAACGGTTTCCGTCCCGGTGAGGCCGGCGAATTCGCGTGCCTTGCGATATAGTTCGAGGGCTTGCCCTGTATTGGTCTGATAGAAGGATTTGGGGCCAATCCGGAAACGCAGGTTCTCCATACGTTCATAAATCGCCTCCTGGCCGTGATACAGAATGCATTCCTGGTCGGAGATGCTGTCGTTGCCTTTTGTGTTGATTACGTAATAAAGGGATGTAAGAGCGGGGAATCTTTCGCAGATCGCGTCCAGAAGTCCCTTTATGGCAGGGGAGTCCTCGCCAAAACACACTATCAGCATCACCTGGCCGTCAACTGCCGTACGCACGAACATGTTGCGCAGAAGCCCTTTATTTTCTCTTAAATCGTAGAAAGACAGACCGTTGCGTATTGCGTAATCCTTTATGAAAAGCCGGATCTCGTTGGTCGGTTCCCGCTGAAGATAGCAGCGGTCTATATCGAGAACCTTGTCGAAAAACTTGCCGACATGAAATCCAAGCCCGCATTTCTGTTCCTCCGAAAGATTCTCAGGATCTTCGCCGGGGAGTATCCATCGTTTATTGGAAGCGCTGAATTCCAGCTTGTTACGGTATTCGATGGTCTTTTCGGAGCCTATGATGGGATTGAATTCCGGGACTTGCAGGTGGCCGATGCGGGTCAGCTGGTCATAGACCTGGCGCTGTTTTGCTGCAAGCTGGATAGCGTAGGGAAGAGGCTGCCAGCGACAGCCGCCGCAGATTCCAAAATGACTGCAGAATGGCTCCAGACGGTCAGCAGAAGGCTTTTTTATATTTACGATGCGCCCTTCAAGAAAACTCTTTTTCTTGCGGGTTATACGTACATCGACAACGTCACCGGGCACGGCGAACTCGACAAAGAGAATCCTGCCGGCAGACTGCGGGTCGTCCTCGGGAAGGCGGACGTGCGAAATTGCCTTGCCCTCGGCGGCGATGTTTTCGATTACTACGTCGTTTACGACGATGTCAAGTTTTTTGTTTCTCGGCATAGCTGACAAATATACAAAAAATTCGGTCTTGTTCGTAAGTTATTTGAGGAGGGCAGTCTTCGATATATCCATATTAACATAATATAAATTGTATAACAAAAGCCACAAAGTGGCAAAATAGATTAAAATAGCTGCGAAATAGTTACTTTTAACTATATGCTGATTAAGAAATAATTGTATATTTGCAACAATTAGGGACGAATTAATTTTAAACCAATCATACCTTTATGAAAAAGTCATTCTTATTTGCTGCAGCTGCCGTATTATTTGCGGCAACGTCCTGCGAAATTTTCAAGAACTCTCTCAACGGACAGGAAGTCAAAGTTGATGAGACTGCCAACGTAACGTCCAAGGAGTTTGTCGGACTCAAGGGTATCCCTTCAGCTGCGCTCTCCTTTGACAAGAAGGACATCATCGAAATCGAGGCCGGCCAAATCACCGAGAATGTAAGCCTCGGTTCCACTTTTTCCAAGACCTTGGAAATCAAGGGTGAATCACTTCCCGAGATAGTAAAGCCCATGGAAGGCAGCGCAGAGAATGCAGGTATAGCCTTCACCGTCAAGAACCCTCTCGACAAACCCGTTCTCTTCGAGGCCAAGGTCAAGATTGACGATCTGTCGGAGGAAAAGCTCCCGGTGTTTGAGATCCCCGCCGCTTCTACCAAGACCGTTTTCATTGGCAAGAAAGACAAGGACATCCCCTGCACCGAAAAGCCTGACGAAGTATTTGCTCCCAGCATTCTCCAGAACGATCGTATCGGCGGCAAATTCAATACTATCGATCTTTTTGAGTTCAAGGTATCCGAGGCTACCAAGGGAGCGGCACCTGCAGCTGCAAGCGGCGATTTCACAATAAGCGCCAAGTACTGCTCCGCACTCGTCTTCCCCAAGGGCACTAAAATCACCATCCATCGTTCGTTCCACGATATGAACCTTAATCTCGACCGTCTCAGCGAGTACATGTTCGATAAATACGATGTGTATCTCACCATCACCAATCCCCTCCCCTTCGAGATTCAGGCTTCAGCCAAGAATGAAGACGGCATAACCGCTAACTCTCAGAATGCGGCAAAGGCAGGTACCCCCGAGAATCCCGTCAAGTCTTCCGTCGTATTGCGCGTCGAAGACAAGTCCGGCCTAAAGGTCAACCACATCGAAAGCGCAGATCTCACCCTTGTGCTGACTTCCGCCAAGGACGGGGCAGAGCTCACGAGTTCATCACCCTTCGAGATTACTGTCGACAAGATAGTCAATGTCAAGTAAATGAAAAGACTGTTTATATCCCTTGCCCTGGTAACCACCGCTGCTTTTTCCTCAGCGGTGGCCCAGGATTTAAAGACGGCTTATTTCCTCGACAATTACGTTTACGGTTACCGGCTCAACCCTGCGGCAGTCATTGAGGGAGACTCATATTTCTTCCTCAGCCTCGGAATCGGAAATGTAACCGTCGGAGTTGACAGCAATTTCCCGATGAGCTCCCTGATCGCACCCGCGAAAAGTGGTTCCGGCGTAGTTTTTCCGTTTGTAAACAACGAGTTCACCATGGATGAGGCACTTGCCGGGCTTCTGCCCGACAATCGGCTCAATTTTGGGCTCAACGAGAATCTCCTGGCATTCGGACGCCAAAACGAAAACAACCGCTGGAGCGTGGAACTCAATCTGAGGTCAAACATTGCCGCCAACGTCCCCCTCGACGGATTCAGATTCATCAAGCGCGGACTTACTTCCCTGGAGGAAGGAAACTTTGAAGGCACTTACAATTTCTCCGGACTGAATTTCGGTACTCAGACTTATTCTGAGGTCGCCTTCGGTTATTCGCAAAAAATCGGCGACCTCGTAACAGTCGGAGCCCGGATCAAGGGTCTCGTCGGTCTTGCGGGTGCCAATATGGATTGGGACCTCTCCGTCAAGCCCGGCTCAGTCAAGGACGTCAGCGCGGAAACCCATGCATCCATACAGGCGGCATTGCCGTTCGGACTTAGCGATATTCCTTCTTACACCCAGGATGGCGGCAAGTATTATGATGCCGAAGAGCTTCTCCGCAATATAAGAGGCCTGGGCGAGAGCGGCATGGATTGGAAATCCCTCGGTCCCAAGTCAATTGCCGGCTGGGGACTTGCCGGAGACTTCGGTGTTACCCTCGAGCCTCTCGACGGACTGAGCATCAGCGCCTCCGTCACCGACCTGGGATTCATCTCATGGAACGGCGCATTCATTGGCGAGTGGGATTTCAAGGGCGAAGTTGACGGTGATGACTATTCCACGGCTCTTGCCATAAAGGCTACCGAAAAAGACCGCTACTCCAGCCCTCTCCTCTATACCATTCACGCAGGTACCAAGTACCGCATGCCTTTCTATGACGGACTTAGCGTGGGTCTTCTCGGAACTTTCCAGAAGAATTATTCAGAGGGCCGCTTTGGCATTGACTTCACTCCTTTCAAGCTCCTGAGCATTGCAGCCTCCGCTGCATACGGCACATACGGAGCCGACTTCGGAGCAGCACTCAATCTCAGGCTGCCCATATTCAATCTCCATGTAGGAGTGGACAACCTGCTGGCCAACCCTCACCCCGAGACACACATTCCTCAGAAGGCTGTCTCTACGGTCATCAACGCCGGATTGTCTATCGTTATTTGATTACGGACTCTACGGGGTTCCCGTAGATATGCCAGAATATATCCCGGAGGGCGTCTCGATCGAGGCGCCTTTCGAGTTTCTGGAGCTTGTGCTCCGTATATTTACGGAACGCATCAAGATCCTCGGGAAGGTATTTTACGCCAAGGAAGCGTGTCGTGCCGTTCATGAGGTCGTAGCCCATGTAATTGGTTTTCCACAGCTTGTAACCGCCGCGGATGCGTTCGTCGAGTATGCCGCGAAGATGCTGATAGCGGTCGTTTCCGTTCAGTGCCGCGGCCTCTGCGATTTCCTCACCCGTGAGGGGCTTTCCAACGTTAAGGTGGATATGTCCTTTGTTCTGGCGTATGCCGGTAAGAATGCTGTGCAGGTCTTCCTTGGGCTTCTTTACGTAAGGTCCTTCACGGCTTATCAGGAGTTCCCTGGCCTTGCGGCTGTCGCACGGTTCGTATTCGTAGGATATGCTCATGGGAACTATGTTCAGCTCCCGGAAATTCTCTTCGAAGCCCCTTTCTCCGCTCATGTCGAACATTTTGAGAAGACCCTGCTCGGTTTTATCCAGACCGTTTTTGGCGCGTCCTTCTTTCTGGGCGACCCATATTGAGGAGGTGCCGGACGTAATGGATAGGCGTATATACTTGGAAAGGGTATGGGAATTGAGGTACATCTGGCGGGCGCTGATTCCGCGGATGACCTTGATCATGCGGTTGGATTTCATGAGGTCCTCCACCAAGCGGCTGGAGAGAAGGTTGCTGCCGACGCACAATTCGGCGAAAGGCAGTCCGGATGCGTGCATGGCGTAGAGGATGAGCGCGGGATCCAGTACGATGTCGCGGTGATTGGAGACTGCGAGGAACTTGCCGTCGATTCCGGACAGATTGTCCATGCCGCTGAAAGTGAAGCCCTCGGAGGTCCTGGCGAGAACGGCGTTGATGACGTCGATCATGACAATCGCCTGGAACTCATCAATGCTTCGCACGCTTCTCAGGGTCTGGGCAAGCGTATCGACACTGCTTTTCGGGAACAGGTACTTAGATATGATGGGGAGCATCGGATGGCGGGACACTCTGTCCAGCGCCTTAACTGCTTCTTCGTCACTATAGGGACGTATATCCTCAAATTCGGAAAGATCGCTCATGGCTGATTACTTATGTGTGCAACCACAAAATTACGAAATTATCTTCTGAATAGCAACGAAGAATCGCCGTAACTCAGGAAACGATATCCGCCTTCCAACGCGTGGGAGTAGATGGTTTTCCAGTCCCCTGCTACAAAAGCGCTGACCAGCAGCAACAAAGTGCTCTGGGGCTGATGGAAATTGGTCACAAGAGCATCGACGATGCGGAATTTGAACCCCGGTACTATTATTATACGGGTTCCTGTCTTGAATTCGGAAAGGCCGTTGCGGTCGAGGTAATCGATGATGGCCGTCAGTGTCTCCTGCGTGCTGTAAGTCCAGTCCCTTTCGTATGGAGCCCACTGGCCAACGTCGTCCGGGAAGCCGTTTTCGATGCAGCAGGCCCCTGCGTAATACAGTGACTCCAAGGTGCGTATAGATGTGGTTCCTACGGCAACGACAGGCCTGTCCCGGCGCGCGAGTTTTACCAGGAGCTCCCTGCTCACTACGAACGGCTCCCTGTGCATCGGATGGCCGGATATCTTCTCGCTCTTTACGGGGAGGAAAGTGCCGGCGCCGACATGCAGGCACACGTTATCGGTTTCGATACCGCTTGCCGATATCTGCCCGAGGATCTCCCGGGTAAAGTGGAGTCCTGCCGTAGGAGCGGCGACGGAGCCCCTTACATGGGCGTATTCGGTCTGATAACGTTCCAGGTCGATTGCTTCTGTTTCCCGTCCAAGATAGGGTGGAATCGGTATTCTGCCGCACATTTCCAATATCCTGGAGAACGGGACATCGCCCTCCCAGGTAAATTCAACCGTGCCGGTACGGTCCTGCCGTTCGATGAGGCGTGCCCGCAAAGCGACCGAAAGCAGCTCAGGATCATCGGTATCGAGCGTGAGGACATCGTCTTTCCAGCGCTTTGAATTGCCGATTACGCACTTCCATGAGCATTTTCCGACGGTGTCGAAAGCCTTCACGTATTCCGAAGGCTCCACCGGCTGCAGGCAAAAAATTTCAATGTGAGCGCCACTCTCGCGCCGAAAAAACAAGCGTGCGGGAACAACCTTGGTGTCATTGAATATCATAAGGGCTCCGGCAGGCAGAAGAGAAGGAATATCTCTGAAAATATGATCGGAGCAGTCGCCATCCTTATATACAAGCAATTTTGACGCATCTCGGCGCTCCAACGGATATTTTGCAATTCTCGAGTCGGGAAGCTGGTAATCGAAATCTTTTATACTTATGTCCGGAATCATTGTCGGTGTAATTTCTTGGATGCAAAGTTACAAATAATTGGTTTTACAAAATGAAATAAAATACAGTAAACATTAAGTTACATTTGTAAAATATCAACACTGATTCGACCTATCTTCAACAGGCGCCGTTCAAAACGATATAAGAAAATCTTATAACAAATGATAATAAAATATAATGCCCGATAAATCAGTAACTTATATAGTTTAACTAATTCACAGCTCAAACAGCTGACCCGCGTTTTACGCCTTCTCTCCCCTGCCGCAGGCCGGCAAAGGGCTATATCACCACCAATTTAATACTTATATATCAACTATTTAAGTATATTCAAATGAAGTTATTTTTAGATAAAATCCCCCTATATTTAAACATCTGTTTGTTGATAACTTGTCAAGCAAACATTTGATATTTTTCATTATTTGTTTTACTTTTGTAAAAACAACGGACTGCATATGAACGATCGTTTGCTGAAGTTTCTCTCGGCCGAAAATATCACCCAGTCGCAGCTTGCGGACACTCTTGGCGCATCCCGCGCCAGCATCTCACATATCCTGTCGGGACGCAACAAACCCGGCTACGATTTCTTCGAGAACCTTGCGCGCTGCTACCCTTCCCTGAGCCTGGAGTGGCTGATTACCGGCAAGGGCCGCATGTACCGTCAGTCTCCCGCAGAGGAAAGCGCCGGAGAGAGTCTTGGAAGCCTCTTTCAGCAAGAAATCGCGTCCGCCCCGTCAATCGACCGCATAGTCGTCTTTTTCGACGACGGAACATACAGGGAATTCAAGTAATTTTCGTTATATTTGTGGTCTGCATATGTACAGTTTGCTTATCAGGCCAATAACAAAGCGCATCGCCGACAACGAGAAGGCGAGTGCTATCGCTCTGGGTTATTTCAAATTCGAAGGAAAAATCCCCGGCGGCCGTTTTGTGAACCGCCTGATCCATGGCAACCGCCCTGCCGGACTGGAACGCGAGGTATTCGGCCTGCAGTTCTACAATCCCGTCGGACTCGGTGCCGGACTGGATGTCAAAGGAGAGCTGTACAACGATCTCAACGATTTGGGATTCAGCTTTGTAGAGACCGGCCCGTTCGCTGATCTGGCATCGTTGCGCAAGGCTCTCTCCCACCTCCAGAAAGACCCGCAGAACGACATCCTGGCCCCATGCATATCGGGTGATTACTTTCGTGCGTTCTGCCTCGCCTACGACTTCTGTGATTTCTTTGTAATCGACATCTCCGACAATCCGGACATGGAGATCTTTGACGATATACTCGACGCCAGGCTTACATACGAAGATTACAAGCCCATCGTAGTCAAGATACCCGAGGTCCTGTCCGCCGACCAGATCGAAGAAATCTGCGATTACTGCATGCTCAACAGCATAGATGGAATCGAGGCCCGCAGCATCAAGCAGATCAGCTTTATACGCGATTATACCAAAGGCCGTTTGCCAATTATCGCTAATTGCCATATTAAAACGCCACAGCAGGCAGCCGAAGCCCTCGACAATGGAGCTTCTCTGGTCGAAGTCCGCATGGGACTCGTCCGCGAAGGCCCCCGGCTGGTCGGTAAAATACTCAAACACCTTTCATCCAGAGCAAAATGAGAATCCAGGAAAAAATAGCCGGCGTTCTATCCGGCACAGGAATGACCCTGAGCGCAGCGGAATCTTGCACCGGAGGGCAGATATCTCACCTGCTGACCCTGGTGTCGGGTTCATCCGCCTGGTACCTGGGTTCCGTGACATCTTACTCCGTTTCCCTAAAAGAGAACATCCTGGGTGTGCCGCCACAGACCATCGCTTCCTGCGGGGTCGTAAGTTCCGAGGTGGCCGCCGCCATGGCAGAAGGAGTACGCCGTGTGACGGGCAGCACTTTCGCCGTCTCGACGACGGGTCTTGCCGAGGGCGGAGACGAGCGCTATCCCGAGGGCACGGTATGGATAGGAGTCAGCGGACCTGGCGGTACGAACACCCTTTTATACCACTACAATAATGGCAGAAGTGCCAATATCAGGCGTTTTGCAGAGCGCGCACTCGCCTTTTTGCTCGAAAATATAAACAATTACCTAAATAATTGCAAATAAGAATAAGAAACATTTTTGTAATGCATTATAACATTTTTGTTAAGTCGATTTTTGCCGCTATTTTGACCCTTTTTGCGGTCTCCTGCGTCGAGCGGGCAGGCATCGACGAGCCGGCAGGAAGAGTCATATCGGTCCCCCCTTCGACAGACGGCAAAATAAATGTCCAGGTAGTCTGCAGGTCGGACGTTAAGGAGTACATTCTTGTGAACTGCCAGCTCCGCGACCGTTCCAACCGCAGGTCCGAAATCCGCTTCGACAAAGAGATCCCCAGCGATACCCTCACATTCTCCTGGCTGCCCGGCGACGGTCATTACAAGGCGGCATTCCGGGCTACGAAGCTTCAAAGTACAATAACAAGGCCTATTCTTGGCCGCGATAAGGGCATAACGTTCGACGTCGAAATAACTTTCACGACACCTTCCGACGGAGTACGCCTCAATTGGGCCAGCATCGACGGTGAAAAACTCAGCAGCAGTTCCGAATTCTGGAAGCGTACGATTACAGCCGTCAATGAAGGCCTCCCCTGGCAGACTCCCGGGACCGGCGAGTCCAGATATGTCGATTTCGTAGTCGCTCCCAACGAACACGGCGAATACGGAATCTCTGTCGGCTGGACATCCGGCAACCTCTTTGAATAATATATTTTTCGCATGAGCATACAGAGTAAACAAATAGAACAACTTGTAGAACGGCGGGAGGCTGCCCGCCTCGGCGGAGGTCAGAAGCGGATAGACGCACAGCACGCAAAAGGCAAGCTGACGGCGCGCGAGCGTCTGGCCCTGCTCCTTGATCCCGGCAGTTTTGAAGAATTCGACATGTTCGTCCAGCATCGCTGCACCAACTTCGGCATGGACGCAACACATACCGACGGCGATGGAGTAGTCACCGGCCAGGGCACTATAGATGGCAGGCTGGTTTTCGTTTACGCACAGGACTTTACAGTGAACGGAGGTTCTCTTAGCAAAACCATGTCGGAGAAGATCTGCAAGGTCATGGACACTGCCCTCAAAGTCGGAGCTCCCGTCATAGGGCTCAACGATTCCGGCGGCGCGCGCATACAGGAAGGCATCGACGCTCTTGCCGGATATGCCGAAATATTCGAGCGCAACATCCTGAGCAGCGGCGTGATTCCGCAGATAAGCCTGATAATGGGCCCCTGCGCCGGCGGTGCCGTGTACTCCCCTGCGCTCACCGACTTTACGCTGATGGTGGACAAAACGAGCTACATGTTCCTCACCGGCCCTGCCGTTGTGAAATCCGTTACAGGAGAATCCGTTACCCAAGAAGAACTCGGAGGATCCCGGATTCATGCCGCCAAGTCGGGCGTAGCGCATTTTACCGCCCAGTCAGAGGAAGAGGCGATAGAGAGCATCAAGCGTCTGTTGAGCTTCCTGCCGCAGAACAACCTCGGCTCCTCCCCCATCCGTCCTACGGACGACCCTGCAGGCCGCACCGATGAAAGCCTGAACGGCATCATACCCGACAGCCCCAACAAGGCCTACGACATGTATGCCGTAATACGTTCAGTCGTCGATGACGGCGATTTCTTCGAGGTCCACAAAGACTTTGCGAAGAATATTATAGTGGGCTTTGCCCACGTCTGCGGCCGCAGCATAGGCGTAGTCGCCAATCAGCCCGGTGTGCTTGCCGGCGTGCTCGACATAAACGCCAGCCGCAAGGGTGCCCGTTTCGTGAGGTTCTGCGATGCGTTCAACATCCCCCTGCTGACACTTGTGGACGTACCTGGCTTTCTTTGCGGGACCCAGCAGGAATACGGCGGAGTCATAAGCAATGGAGCCAAACTCCTTTATGCATACGGCGAAGCTACCGTGCCCAAAGTGACCGTGACCCTGCGCAAGAGTTACGGAGGAGCACATATAGTCATGAGCTGCAAGCAATTGCGCGGTGATATCAACTACGCATGGCCTTCTGCCAACATCGCCGTGATGGGCGCGGACGGGGCTGTCGGAGTCCTGTACGCCAAAGAAATCAAGGCAGAAGAAGACCCGACGAAGCAGGCCGAACTAATCGAGCGCAAAAAGCAAGAATACAACGACCTGTTCTGCAACCCCTACCAGGCAGCCCAGAAGGGTTACATCGAAGACGTCATCGAGCCGGCCAACACCCGATTCCGCGTTGCCAGAGCCTTCGAAGTACTTGAAGGAAAACGTCAGGAGATACCGGCCAAGAAACACGATAACATGCCGTTATGATGATTCTTGAAATGCTCAACGACCCGCACGGCCTGACATTGACCATCGTAGCCGTGACTGTAGTTTTCTCCGCTCTCCTCATTCTCTACGGACTGTATTCATTGTCGGGAGCCATCTTCACGGGGAAACTGCAGCGCAAAAAAAGAAAGCCCTCCGGCAACCCGGACCCCGAGACGGCCGCGGTGATAGCCCTTGCGCTCGACCGTTGCCTGTCCGACGACGACACGGAAGAAGTGGCTGCGGTTATCGCAACCGCCCTGCACATGTACCTTTCCCAATCTGTTCATGACTATGAACCAGGGTTCATTACAATAAGGCGTGACCTCCCCTCGTCATGGTCCGACAAGTCCCTTAACCTCAGAAAGAAACCACTTACAAAATGAAAAGTTACAAGTTTAGCTTAAACGGCAAAGAATACGCAGTGGATATCCTCGGCATCGAGGAGCGCACGGCAAACGTGAGCGTCAACGGCGTGTCATATACAGTAGAACTCTCAGATGCTCCCCGTCAGGCTCCGGCGGCACCTGTCCAGGCCCAGCAGCCCGCGCCGGCACCGTCTTCTCCTGCACCCGCGGCTGCTTCTGCACCTGCGGCAGCGCCTTCCGGGGCCGGCACTACAGTATGTTCTCCCCTTCCCGGTGTCATAATCAGCATCGACGTCAAGGAAGGCGAGGCTGTCAAGAAAGGCCAGAAGATTGCGGTTCTCGAGGCGATGAAGATGGAAAATGAGATCCAGGCGGAGACAGACGGCACCGTAGCCGCCATCCTCGTGCACAAAGGTGATTCCGTACTGGAAGGAGCGGAACTTGTGAGATTAAGCTGATGGAGCAGGTTATAGATTCACTCGCTCAATTCTGGCAGTTTACCGGATTCGCCAACTGCACCTGGCAGCATCTGGTAATGATACTGATCGGAATAGTCTTCATCACCCTGGGCATAGTAAAGGAATGGGAGCCCATGCTGCTGGTACCCATAGGTTTCGGCATCATCATAGGCAACATTCCCATTTTTCAGGGTCTCAACATAGGCATTTACGAACAAGGGTCCGTACTCAACATCCTCTACCAGGGTGTCCGGCAAGGATGGTATCCCCCGCTTATATTCCTGGGAATCGGTGCCATGACGGACTTTTCCGCCCTCATCTCGCAGCCGCGACTGATGCTCATCGGCGCCGCAGCCCAGATGGGCATTTTCGGGGCCTACATGCTTGCCCTCGCCTTCGGATTCTCTCCCAGCGAAGCAGGTGCGATAGGCATCATCGGTGGAGCCGACGGACCGACCGCCATCTTCCTGAGTTCCAAGCTCGCTCCCGAACTCATGGGCGCTATTGCCGTGAGCGCGTATTCCTACATGGCCCTCGTTCCTGTCATCCAGAAACCTATCATGCGCCTGCTCACCACCAAGAAGGAGCGCCTGATAGAAATGCCCAAGCCGCGTGAAGTCAGTCAGAAAGAGAAGATTATCTTCCCCATCGTCGGCTTCATCTGCACTGCGTTCATCGTACCTTCCGGACTCCCCCTGCTCGGCATGCTGTTTTTCGGCAATCTTCTCAAGGAGTCGGGTGTTACCCGCCGCCTCGCCAATACCGCCGCCGGCCCTATGATCGACGTGGTCACCATGCTCATAGGCATTACCGTCGGAGCGTCCACGCAGGCCGACCAGTTCCTTACCGGGAATTCCGTGAAAATATTCCTTCTCGGCCTGATTTCTTTCATAATCGCCACTACCAGCGGCGTACTTTTTGTTAAGATTTGGAACTTGTTCCTACGTCCCGAACGCAAGATCAATCCGCTCATCGGAAACGCCGGAGTTTCCGCCGTCCCCGACAGTGCGAGAGTATCGGAAATGGCAGGACGCGAGGCCAACCCCAAGAATCATCTCCTGATGCACGCCATGGCACCCAACGTCGCCGGCGTAATCGGCTCCGCGGTAGCTGCAGGCATACTGCTGGGCTTCCTGGGATAACAATTGATACAATATATAATTATGCAGAACAAATTACAGGAACTAACCGACCAACTCTACAATCAAGGTCTTGCCAAGGGACGCGAAGAAGGCGACCGCATTCTCGCACAGGCCCGCGAGCAGGCGGAGAGCATAGTCAGCTCCGCCCGCAACGAGGCAGAGGGCATCGTCGCAGAAGCCAAGAAGACAGCCGAATCCCTGCTCCAGAAGGCCGAAGCCGATGTGCGCATGGCATCCGCCCAGGCGCTCCAGGCAACCCGTTCCGACATCGAGAATCTGCTCGTTGCCAAAATCGCATCGCAGAACTTTACATCGAATCCCGACTTCCTTAAGGAAATCATCCTGAAGGTTGCCGAACGCTTCAGCGCGACAGAAGGCGCCGACATCGCCCTGGTGCTGCCGGAAAGCCTCAAGGAGCAGCTTGAGCCCTGGGTGTCCGCCAGCCTGTCGAAGGCGCTCGGCTCCCCTGTCCAGGCAAGCTTCAGCAAGAAAATCGCAGGCGGTTTCACCATCGGTCCCAAAGACGGCAGCTACTTTGTGAGCATGACCGACAAGACCTTTGACTCGCTTATCTGCGAATATCTCCGTCCCGTTACCCGCAAACTTCTTTTCGGTGAATAATTACGAATACATAATAGCGTCCCTTCCCGTTCCGAAGGCTGCCGGCACATTGGATGCCGACGGACTCGTGGAAGCCATTCGCAGTCAGTGTTCCAAGTCCGACAACGTCCTGATTGACACCCTGATGGACGGATTTGTCGCAGACCGGCTCACTCCGGAATTCTATTCCGGCGCCATCTGCAGTAAAAACGCTTTCCTGAGGGAATACTTCCTGTGGGACCTCAGGGTTCGGAATACCAAGACGGAATACCTGAACGCCAAACTCGGACGTCCCCTCTCCGAGGATGTCATCGACCTGCCCGAAGCCGTCGAGTTCGACGAAAAGCCTCTGGTGAGCGCAGTGCTCGAGCAGACGGACATACTCAAACGGGAACGCGGCCTGGACGACCTCATGTGGGAAAAAGCGGAGGAACTCACCACCCTTCATCTGTTCGACATCGACATCATCCTGGCATTCATCGCTAAAATTAAGATAACCGACCGCTGGAACAAGCTCGATCCCGAATCGGGCCGGGCGATGTTCCGCAAATTAGTAGAAGAAATCAGAAAAAGCAGATAATATATGGCAACAACCGGCATAGTCACTGGCATAGTTTCCAACCTCGTGACCGTCAAGGTGGACGGCCCCGTCGGGGAAAACGAACTCTGCCACATCGACTTGGACGGCACGCTCCTGCTCGCCGAGGTAATCAAGGTTACCGGCGACAAGGCTTCCGTCCAGGTGTTTGAAAGCACACGCGGGCTCAAGAATTCAGACAAGGTCACCTTCCTCGGCAGGATGCTGGAGGCAAGTCTTGGCCCGGGTCTTCTCTCCGGCATTTACGACGGACTCCAGAATGACCTTACCACCATGGAGGGCGTATTCCTCAAACGGGGCGAATACACGGACCCTCTGGACCACAAGCAATTATGGGACTTCAAGCCCCTTGCCGCAGTCGGAGACAGCGTCCGTGCCGCCGACTGGCTGGGAGAGGTGATGGAAGGCTGGCTGCCTCACAAAATCATGGTCCCGTTCAGTTTCGAAGGCGAATATACCGTCAAGGAACTGGCGCCCGCCGGATCTTATAACATCGACCACACGATTGCCGTCCTTACCGATGCCGACGGAGAGGACCATCCCGTAACCATGGTACAGAAATGGCCGGTAAAGGTCGCCGTACGCGGTTACAGGGAGAAGCCCCGTCCGTCCAAGATAATGGAGACCGGCGTCCGCATCATCGATACCTTCAACCCCATAGCGGAAGGCGGTACGGGATTCATCCCCGGTCCTTTCGGCTGCGGAAAGACCGTGCTGCAGCACGCAATCGCAAAGCAGGGAGAGGCCGACATCGTAGTCATGGCTGCCTGCGGCGAGCGTGCCAACGAGGTCGTGGAAATCTTCACCGAATACCCCGAGCTCATCGACCCCCATACCGGCCGCAAGCTCATGGAGCGCACGGTTATCATCTGCAATACCTCCAACATGCCGGTAGCGGCACGTGAGGCATCGGTCTATACCGCCATGACCATCTGCGAATACTACAGGGCCATGGGTTACCGCTGCCTGCTGCTTGCTGACTCCACATCCCGCTGGGCGCAGGCCCTTCGCGAGATGTCCAACCGCATGGAGGAACTCCCCGGACAGGACGCCTTCCCTGTCGATCTGTCCGCCATCATTTCCAACTTCTACGCTCGCGCCGGCCAGGTCGTGCTTGGCAACGGACAGACCGGATCGGTTACCTTCATAGGCACCGTCTCCCCTGCCGGCGGCAACCTCAAGGAGCCTGTGACCGAGAGCACCAAGAAAGCCGCTCGCTGCTTCTACGCCCTCGAGCAGAACCGAGCCGACCAGAAGCGCTACCCTGCTGTCAACCCTGTTGAGTCCTATTCCAAATATCTGGAATATCCAGAGATACAGGAGTCACTTGAAGCAATGATTCAGAAAGGCTGGATAGAGCTGGTGCTTAAGGCGAAGAACTATGTGCGCCGAGGCAAAGAGATGGCCGAGCAGATCAACATCCTGGGCGACGACGGCGTCCCCATGAGCTACCACGAGGCTTTCTGGAAGAGCGAACTGATAGACTTCGCCTTTCTCCAGCAGGATGCCTTCGACGCGGTGGACTCCGTATGCCCCATTGAGCGTCAGCGCTTTATGCTGAACCTCATACTGGATATATGCGACCGCAGCTTCAATTTCGACGATTACGAGAAATGCAGCGCATTCTTCAAGCAGCTCATCAATGTAATGCGCCAGATGAATTACTCAGAATTCGAGTCCGAAGCATTCAAGAATTACCGCGAATCCATCAACAAACTCATCAGCGACTATGGCAACTAAAGCATATCAACGTACATATACAAAGCTGCAGTCCATCACAAAGGCGACCGTTTCGCTCGATGCCAAGGGCGTGGCCAACGACGAACTCGCATCCGTCGGCGGCAGGCTCGCCCAGGTCGTCAAGACCAGCGGCGACCGCGTCACCCTGCAGGTGTTCTCCGGCACGGAGGGCGTACCTACCGATGCGGAGGTATCTTTCTTCGGAGCCCCTCCTACCCTGAAGGTCAGCGAGCAGCTGTCGGGCCGTTTCTTCAATGCATACGGCAAGCCCATCGACGGCGGCCCCGAGGTGGAAGGCATTGAGCGCGAGGCCGGCGGACCTTCCGTCAACCCCTACAAGCGCCGCCAGCCCAGCGAGTTGATTCCCACCGGCATCGCCGGCATCGATCTCAACAACACCCTTGTGTCGGGCCAGAAGATTCCGTTCTTCGCAGACCCCGACCAGCCCTACAACCAGGTAATGGCCGACGTCGCCCTGCGAGCCGATGTGGACAAGATCATCCTGGGAGGCATGGGACTGACCAACGACGACTATCTTTTCTTCCGTCACGCTTTCGAGAGCGCCGGAGCCCTCGACCGAATCGTATCCTTCGTCAACACCACCGAGGAACCGCCCGTGGAGCGCCTGCTCATACCCGACATGGCACTTACCGCCGCCGAGTACTTTGCGGTTGACAAGAATGAGAAAGTGCTTGTGCTGCTGACAGATATGACCCTGTACGCCGACGCCCTGTCGATCGTAAGCAACCGTATGGACCAGATTCCTTCCAAGGACTCCATGCCAGGTTCGCTCTACTCCGACCTGGCAAAGATATACGAAAAGGCTGTGCAGCTTCCCGACGGCGGTTCCATAACCATCATCGCGGTCACCACGCTCAACGACGGCGATATCACTCATGCAATCCCCGACAACACTGGATACATTACCGAAGGACAGATCTTCCTGCGTGCCGATTCCGATTCCGGCAAGGTCATCGTTGATCCTTTCCGCAGTCTGAGCCGACTCAAGCAGCTCGTCCAGGGCAAGAAAACCCGCGAGGACCACAGTCAGGTGATGAATGCCGGCGTGCGCCTTTACGCCGATGCCCAGAACGCCAAGACCAAGCTCCAAAACGGTTTCGACCTCTCCGACTACGATCTCCGCTGCCTGGATTACGCAAAAGACTATGCCACCCGCCTGCTGAGCATCGACGTCAACATCAGCATCGAAGAGATGCTCGATACCGCATGGTCGCTCTTCGCCAAGTACTTCTCTCCCGCCGAAACGGGTATCAAACAGTCACTTATAGACAAATATTGGATAGCCTGATGGCAGTCAAGTTTCAATACAACAAAACTTCACTGACAGCACTGGGCAAGCAGCTCAAGGTCCGCCAGAACGCACTCCCTACCCTCAAGAACAAGGAGTCCGCCCTGCGCGTGAGCGTCATTGCCGCCAAGAACCAGGCACAGGCGCAGGCTGCCGAGCTCGAAAGCAAACTGCAGGAGTACGACTATCTGGCCGCCCTGTGGAATGAATTCGAACCCGGCCTCATCAGTATCCGCGACGTCCGGCTCAAGACCGTCAAGATTGCCGGCGTAAATGCGCCGCAGCTCGACGGAATCGACTTCGAGCTCAAGGCCTTCAACGCCTTCGCCAAGCCGGCCTGGTATGCCGACGGCGTGCGTATATTGCAGGAACTGAGCACCTTGGGCATAGAGTCCGAAATCAGTGAAGAAAGGAGGCGTATCCTGGAATTCAACCGCAAAAAGACCACTCAGAAGGTCAACCTTTACGAGAAGGTCCAGATTCCCGGTTACCAAGAAGCGATACGCAAAATCAAACGTTACATGGAAGACGAAGAAAACCTTTCCAAGGCTTCGTCCAAAATAGTAAAGAACCGCCACGCAGCGGCAGAAGCGGAGGAGGAGCAGTTATGATAGATAAAATGACACGCTACGACTTTATCCTGCTCAGCGCAGACCGGGATTCATTCCTCGAGTCCCTGGGGGCGCTCGGCGTGATGGATATTACAAGGTCGTCCAAGCCGGTGGATGAAAAATCCTCCGGAATGCTCTCCCGCATAGATGCCATAGGCTCGGAAATTACACGCATCGAAAGGGGCACCGATTCCACGCTCAAAGAGCTGGAGACGGAACGCACCGCATTGGAGAACGAACTCGAGGCCGTAAAGGTCTGGGGCGAATTCGACCGCAGCAAAATCCAGCAGCTCGGACTCCAGATGCGTTTCTGGTGCATTCCGGAGAAGAAATTCGAGCCGAGTCTGCAGGAGCAGGCCGCCATTTGCGAAGTGGCGCGCAGCAAGGGAAAGGTATGGTTCGTCACACTCGGCGACGCACCTCTGCCGTTCACTCCCCTTCCTTCCCCGGAACGCAGCGTGGCCGAAGTACAGAGCGCACTGGATGCCAAAACCGCAGAGGTGCAGGAATACAAGGAGCATCTGTCGGAACTCCGGCAGACTCTTCCTTCTCTTAGGGATGAGATGTCTTCCGCCCGCAGGCAGCTCAGCATGTACCTCGCTTCGGTTTCCGGAGAATCCGCTGCCGACGGAGGCCTTACGGTCTTCGAAGGCTTCGCCCCGACAGAAGAATCGGAGCGTCTCGCAAGCGCTTTCGACCAGCTGCCGTGCGTATGGACCGCATCTGAAGCAACCGTAGAGGATAATCCACCTATAAAGCTGAAGAACAATAAGTTCGTACGCAATTTCGAAGTCCTTACAGACATGTACGGAAGGCCCGATTATAACGAATTCGACCCGACTCCGTACTTATCGATCTTCTTCCTGCTCTTCTTTGCGATGTGCATGGGCGACGCAGGATACGGCCTGCTGCTGATCATCGGCGGTATTTTGCTCCGCAAGGTGGAGAGCATGAAAAACCTCGCCCCCCTTGTGACGATACTGGGTGTCGGAACCCTTCTCTGCGGCATCCTTATGCACACCTTCTTCGGAGTAGATATTTCCGCGCTGCCGTGGATTCCTTCCTGGCTCAAGGCAGTGATGATTACAGGAACGATAGGCGGATTCGAGGCTCAGATGGTCATTTCACTGATTATCGGCGTAGTCCACCTCTGCCTCGCCATGGTCGTCAAGACCGTGTATGCAACCCGCAACAAGGGTTTCCTCGGCTCCCTGGGAGTCTGGGGCTGGACCCTCCTGATAGTCGGAGGCGTAATAATAGCTGCCCTGGCTATGTTCAAACTCCTGCCGGCAGCTGCGATAAAGTGGATTGTTATTGCGCTCGGAGTGATTTCGGCACTTGGTATTTTCCTCTTCAACGACATTCACCGCAATCCTCTCAAAAACATCGGATCCGGCCTGTGGGAAACTTACAACACCGTCACCGGCTTGCTTGGTGACGTACTGAGCTACCTGCGTCTGTACGCCCTCGGCCTCGCCGGCGGCATGCTCGGCAAAGCCTTCAACGACATCGCCGTCATGACTCTCGGCGACGGATCTTTCGGCTTCGGCTGGCTGGCTTTCGTTGTAATCTTAATAATCGGACATGCTCTAAACTTCGCAATGTGCTGTCTCGGAGCCTTTGTCCACCCCCTGCGTCTCAATTTCCTGGAGTTCTTCAAGAATTCTGGCTATGACGGCAAGGGCCGCACGTATCAACCTTTAAATTAAAATCTAAAACAAAATAGTTATGAACGAAATTCTTGGTTATCTCGGTCTCGGACTGATGCTCGGTCTCGCCGGAATCGGCAGTGCATACGGCACTACTATCGCAGGCAACGCTGCAGAAGGCGCTCTTAAGAAAGCACCCGAAAAATCCAGCAGCTATCTTATCCTTTCCGCCCTTCCCGCTACTCAGGGAATCTATGGATTCGTAGGATTCTTCATGTGGCTGCTCGTTTATAAATTCGATTTCGCCGCCAACGGTCCTCTCCTCTTCGGTGTCGGCCTAAGCGTCGGCCTCGTCTGCCTGTTCTCCGCTATCCGTCAGGGCCAGGTTTGCGCCAACGGTATCATAGGAATCAGCCAGGGACATGACGTACAGACCAATACGCTCATCTACGCAGCCCTTCCCGAATTCTATGCGATTCTTGGACTCGTAGGCGCACTGATGCTTACGCTTGCTATCTGATTTTTTTAACAGAATAGTCGAATGGAGCGGTCTGTATGGCCGCTTCATTCGTTTTTATACCCGAGGCACTGCGCAATTCTTCCGGAAGTGCCACATTGAGATTGAGAGGAGCGTCGGAAAAGTTGCAGACGACAAGCCATGCTTCCCGAGAATCGAAACGCACGAAGCAGAAATGCCTGTCGGCATCGAAGCCGGGGCCTTGGCAATAGCACAGATCCCATACTCCCCCCTCTCGGAAAACCGGACGGCAGGCGAGCTGCGCCATTTCGCGGTAGCGCGACAGCACGTGACGCTGCATGCGGTCGAGTCCTTTACCGCTGTGGATATACTCCTGCAGAGAAACCATGCTCCGCGGATGGCACCAGTCGAATATGGATGTACGCCCTTCGTGACCTTCTGCGGCATCTTCGCCGACTTCCTGGCCGGCATAATACATGAATGAGGCCTGATTGAAAAGCAAACTGAAAGCCATGGCTGCCCAGCTGCGCTCCGGAGAAGATGCAAACCACTTGCTGGCGAGCCTCTGTTCGTCATGATTCTCAAGGAAGTTCAGCATCCTGCCCTGACGCTCGCCCAGCCACTGCCAGTTCCAGCTCAGCTCGCGTGCACTCCGCTGACCGGCAAGTATGCCCCTCAATATGTCGTAAGAGCCCGATTTATCGTACAGAAGATCAAAGCCGGCAAGATCCAGACAAATACTATAGTTCTCCTTTTGATAAGCCTCTGCAACAAACAGTAAATCAGGATATTCTTTTTTAACGTTCGCAATCACTGCGCCCAGTTTTGCTGCAGGCACGAGCTCTACCATGTCGCAGCGGAAACCATCCACGCCGAGACCTGCCCAGAAACGCAGTATTTTCTCCATTTCCTGCATGGTTTGGGGCGAAGACCAATCCACCTTGACGGTATCTGTCCAGTCGCCGTCGTGCCAGCCGTACAGGCCCAGTTTTCCCTTGTAGTCGCAGGCGACATGATTGGGAATGAAATCCACAAGGCATTTGAACCCTGCGTCATGGCAGCGTCCTACCAGCTGCCGGAACTCCTCCATACGGGCTTCGGGCTTGCTTGCGAGATAGGGATTGACGTCGTACCAGTCGCTTATGGCGTATGGAGAGCCGGGATTGCCTTTGACAAAATCTTTCTGCGTTGCATGCCGCGGAATGCCGGTGAACCATATATAATCTACACCAAGGCCACGAAGATAATCGAATGCGGGGTCTTGCCAGGAGTCAAAACGTCCATCTCCCCACAAGCGGGTAAGGACCTGGTAAATAATGAGTTTCTTATTCATCAGAAAGGATAGCCCACGCCGAAGTGCAAGGCGCTTCCGCCACTTTGCAGCCACTGGTCGGGCATGCGCAGGCGGGACCCCTCGGGCTGGCAGGGCTCATAAAGTTTTATGCCCAAGTCGAGACGGAGCAGAATGAAAGACAGATTAAGCCTGATGCCGAGGCCCCAGTCGGCGGCAATCGTAGAAGGCCAGTCGGGATAGCGGTCATCGAAGCTCCATACGTTTCCGGCTTCTGCAAAAAGGGCCCCTTCAATCTTCCAGAACAGATGCTGCCTCAGTTCGGCACCGACCTCCAGCTTCCAGTCGCCGGACTGGCTGGGTATCGTAAAGAAATCCATCAGTTCGTCGTCTCCGGGTCCCAGCGAACGGGCCTGCCAGCCTCGCATGCTGCTGGCGCCGCCGGCAAAGAAACTCTTTTCGAAAGGCATCGCCGAAGAGTTTCCGTATGCACGTCCCGCTCCGCCGTCGAAATGGAGGGCGAGTCTGGTGGAAGGGCCGAAGACGAAGCTGTGGCCGAATTGAAGGGCCAGCCTGGTATAACGCGAATACGAGAGTCCGAAGATAACAGGTGCTCCGTATTCATCGACCGGCAGCAGCTTGTTGAATATGGAAATGATGTTGCCGGAGCTGTCGAGTCCCAGCCTCACGTAGGAAAAGCGCCCCTGCGGAACGATTTCGTTCGAGGAGCTCCAGTAAATCTGGCCGCTCAAGCCGGCGTCGATATGATCGGAAAAGCTGTCCCACAGGTAGATGTTGCGGAGCAGGGACAAGGCAAACTTGTCGGTCATATTGCCGACCTTGATTACCGTGGCGTGCAGCGGATAAACCTGATACTGGAAATTTCGGCTGCGGCCCGAATAACCATACGAAAGGGTACCTATCCAGCGAAGGAATTCCGGACGGTTCTGGTAGTTGAGCGACGCCTGAATCTCCGTACGGGGGATGTTGGCACCGCGGAACGCGCTGTACGGCAGCCCCAGGAAACGGGGGAAGCTGAGCGAGGCGTTCACACCGAATTCGTTAGCCCTGGTATCGGTTCCTGGCTGCCACTGGAAGTTCCCGGAGAAGCCCAGGCTGAGCCATTCCCCGCCATGGAAGATATTCTTGTTGTAGAAATTGACCTTGGGTGACACTCCCAGCAGCCCGGAGGAATTGGTGGAAGCCTCGAGGTTGAGTTTGAATCCCTGCAGCTTGCTCTCCCCCATGGTGATGCGGCAGTCCACAGTCGCCGTATCCACTGGCACCAGTTCCACTCCAACGTTGTTGAAGACGCGAAGCGAGGCGAGGCGGTTGTAGCTGCGGTTGATGAGGGCTTCGCTGTACAGGTCGCCCGGATGAATCACATTGACGCCACGAAGCACGCTCTCCCGGAACGGAACGTCGGCGGAATGTTCTATGCTCACCTTGCCTATGTGGTATTTGCGAAGGGGCGTCGCGGCGATACTGGGTTCGTTTCGGCTGTACTCCTGTATGCGGTAAGTGAGGATGTTCTTATCGCCGAGGGTGTCGGCCTCGAAAACGTAATTGTGCTTGGTGAGGTCGTAATAGCCCCTGTTCCTGAAGAAGGTGGCACCGCGGACGCTCTCTGCCTCGAGAGCCTTTTCGCTGAGATAATCGCCGGGATGTATCAGGGTGCGGCGCAGGTCTTTGCGGAATTCCTCCTCGAATTCTCCTCCGGGCACACGGTACACTATGCTGTCTATCCGGCTGCGCTTCCCCGGGACGACGTCATAGCTGACGTTCACCAGGCGGCGTACGGTATCTACTTTTGATGTAACCTTGGAATTGTAATATCCCAGATAGTCAAGGTGTTTTGCGATGTTGTCGCAGGAACTCGGAACCTGCATGCCGTTGAACACTACCGGCGCCGTGCCTATCGTGCGGAGGGCGTTGTTGATCCAGTTGTCCTTTGCAGGGTCAGACCAGTTGTAGATGTTCAGGCCAGGGTTCCAGCCGAAAATGAAATAAGAGTTGGCTTTCTGGCGCACATACGACGAAAGGTCGGATGCGGATACGCCTGATTTTTTGTCTTGCACCTTCACCGTGTTGCGCGCAAGCCTGTACTCCCCCGGAGCAAGCACCCTGGTAGTGCTGCAGGCACAGAGCAATACGGCAGCAGCCGCAAGTATCAGGCGGGAGAAGCTTCTCATCTGCGGCGGAATTCTGAAAGCACCACGGCGGTAGCAGTGGCGACGTTGAGTGATTCGGGACCGCGTCCGCCAGCGGCGAATGACGGTATCGTGAGACGGGTGCTCACCTGCCCGGCTACCTCGCCGGAGATGCCGTTAGACTCATTTCCTACTATAATAAGTCCCTCGCTCGCAAGCTGTTGAGAATAGATATCGGAACCATTGAGGAAGGTGCCGTAAACAGGCATATCCTGCTGACGGAAACGCCGGCATATCTCCGGGAGGTCGCAATACACGCAGGCGACCCGGAAGATTGAACCCATAGAGGCCTGAACTACCTTGGGATTGAATATCTCCACGCAGTCCATGCTGGCGAATATGGTGCTTATGCCGAACCAGTCTGCAAGACGCAGGATCGTACCCATATTGCCCGGATCGCGTACGGAATCAAGCCCCAGGTAAAGGCTGCGGCCGAGTTCGAGCTTGCGGGGTGCAGGCTTGCGCACTACGGCGGCTACGGGCGGAGCCGTGCTCAGGGCCGAGATGCGGGACATGGTCTGCTCGTCTTCGCGTATGACCTGAAGGACCTCGAATCCGGAATCCAGAGCCTCCTGCACCATCTTTTCGCCTTCTACGAGGAATTCGCCCCATTCTTCGCGGAATTTCTTTTCGCGGAGGGAGCGCAGGCGCTTGATTTCGGCATTCGTGAGCATAGTTTAAAAATATATTGCAAATTTAACAAAAACTTGTTATGTTTGCCAAAACATCAATTATTCAGAAATGGGAAAGTTTGTTATCTCTCTCCGCAAGAATGGAGAATTCCAGTTCAACCTCAAGGCCACAAACGGCCAGGTAATCCTTACCAGCGAGGGCTACACCACCAAGACAGCTTGCCTTAACGGCGTAGAGTCAGTCAGAAAGAACGCCCCCATCGCGGAGCGCTTCGAGGTCAAGGTAGCCAAGAACGGCAAGCCTTTCTTCAATCTCAAGGCTTCCAACGGACAGGTCATCGGAGCAAGCCAGATGTACGCTTCCGAGCGCACCATGAAAGCCGGCATCGCCTCCGTCCAGAAGAACGCCCCCGAGTCTCCCATTGTTGAGGAACTGGACTAATCTTCTTTCTCGGACACAAAAAAACCGACCCTCGCGGGCCGGTTTTTTTATTGTCCGAACTCTGTCTCTTACCAGCAGAGTATCTTCTTGAAGTCGTAATCCTCGGGATTGGGGACATACTTCCTGGCAGCCTCATAATCGGCAGGAGTGATATAGTGGCTGATATACTTGTAGTAGTTCTGAGCAATGCCGCCGTTGATGTCCACCCTGCGGGGAGGAATCTTGCCTTCCTCGTTCTGGAGGTCGTGCAGATACAGGGGAGATGCGTTGCCCCAGGCGTCAACATATACCATGCAGCCGGTCTCGCCCTTGAGGAACAGCTGGTAAACACCCATTGCCAGTTCCGAGCAGTAGGTAAGGTCGAAGGCGATGGGATCCTGGCAGCGCACGTCGTAGCCGATTTCGACAGGACGGGTCTTCACCTTGATGCCGACCTTCTTGAACTCCTTCTCCAGCAGTTCGTTGAAGAGGACAGCCTTGCTGATCTTGCCAAGCTCGGGATGGCCGTGCTCATCGTAGGTGATATGCACGCCGGTCTGACGTATATCGTCTGCGGCCAGGTCGTGGAACACGCCCTCTGCAACCACTACGGTGCCGTAGTCCACACCCATGATCTTGCGCTTGATGATGGCTGAAAGGGTGAGCTTGATAATCTTATCGATGGTGATGTCGGTCTTGTTGAACATCTCGGGGATGATGGTCATGGGGCAATGCGTAGCTTCGCCGATTCCGAGTGCCAGATGACCGGCGCTGCGGCCCATTGCACTGACAAGCAGCCAGTTGCCGGACGTACGTGCGTCTTCGTAAATGGTGCGTGCAAGATGTGCGCCCTCCTGTTTTGCGGAGTTGAATCCGAAGGTCGGGGTGTTGTTCGGGAGGGGAAGGTCGTTGTCGATGGTCTTGGGGACGTGGATATTGGCGATGGGGTACTTTCGGGCCTCGAGGAACTTGGCGATGCGGTTTGCGGTAGATGCAGTGTCGTCGCCGCCGACGGTAACCAGAAGCTTGATGTTGTTCTGCTGGAACAGTCCGAGGTTGAAACGCTTCTCAAAGTCCTCGTCAGTGGGTTTGAAGCGGCTCATCTGCAGGTATGAACCACCCCTGTTGAAATAGGCGTCCGCCTTGAAGAAATCGATATCCTCGATGCGGGGATTCTCATTGAACAGGCCGCTGTAGCCGCCGTGAAGACCGATGACGCGGTATCCGCCGGAAATGAATGTCTTGGCTACTGAGAAGACGACGGTGTTCATGCCCGGTGCGGGGCCGCCGCCGCAAAGGATGATGATGGAATCTTTCATATTGTAAAAAAGTTAATTGCCAAAAAGCCCGCGAATTTAATAAAAAACTTCGAGCCTTACAAAATTGGAGGATTTTAGTTATCTTTGTAAGCTATATGAAAACCCGAGAAGAAGCCCGCAAAAGGATATCGGAGCTCACGGAAATACTCCGCGAGAACAGCCGGAAATACTACGTTGACAACGCCCCGACCATGTCCGACCAGGAATACGACTTCCTGATGCACGAGCTCGAGGCCCTCGAGGCGGAATACCCCGAATTCGCAGCGCCCGACTCCCCTTCCCGCACGGTCGGCAGCGACCTCGACTCCCCCTTCGGCGAAAATGCCGAAAGCGCCGCAGGAGCCGACTTCGTAAAGCGCCCGCACCGCTATCCCATGCTCTCTCTGGCAAACACTTACAGCATCTCAGAAGTGGAAGAGTTTGCCGCCCGGGCCGACAAGAACCTCCAGGAAGCGTTTACCTACTGCTGCGAGCTCAAGTTCGACGGTACGGCAATCTGCCTTACGTACCGTGACGGCCGCCTGGTGCAGGCCCTCACCCGCGGAGACGGCATCCAGGGCGACGACGTCACTGCAAACGCCCGCCGCATCTCCAACATTCCGCATGTCCTGCACGGAGATTACCCTTCCGAATTCGAGATACGGGGCGAGGTCCTCATGCCGTACGCCTCTTTCGAGGCACTCAACAAAGAAAGGGAGGACGAAGGGGATGCTCCGTTCGCCAACCCACGCAACGCGGCCTCGGGTTCGCTCAAGCTCGGAGACCCCGACGAAGTGGCGCGACGCGGTCTCTGGTGCACCCTGTACCATATTCCGGCCCAGAGCGTACCCTTCGAGACCCATTACGACGCACTGTCCAAGGCGGCGTCCTGGGGGCTGCCGGTATCGGAGCACCGCAGGCTCTGCCGCGACATCGCCCAGATACGCGAATTCATAGACTACTGGGACGGCGCACGCCACGACCTTCCTTATGCCACCGACGGCATAGTCATCAAAATCAACGAACTACAGGCGCAGCGCCTGCTGGGATACACCGCAAAATCGCCCCGCTGGGCGGTAGCGTATAAATTCAAGGCCGAACAGGCCTGCACGGAGCTGCTCAGCATAGACTATCAGGTGGGCAGGACAGGCGCAGTGACCCCTGTGGCAAACCTCAGTCCCGTACAGCTCGGAGGCACCACGGTAAAACGCGCCACCCTCGTCAATGCCGACCAGATGGAAGCGCTCGACATAAGGGTCGGCGACTTCGTGTATGTCGAGAAGGGAGGAGAGATCATCCCCAAGATTACCGGCGTCAATCTCGCCCTCAGGCCTTCCGGCATCCCCAAGCCCGTCTTTCCCAGGGTATGCCCCGACTGCGGCACCCCCCTGCTCCGCGCCGAGGGAGAGGCCAAATGGTTCTGCCCCAACGCCGACGGATGTCCTACGCAGATCAAGACCCGCATCCTGCATTTCATGGGGCGCCGCGCCATGAACATCCTCGCCGGTGAATCTACTGTCGAGCAGTTCTATTCTGCCGGTCTTGTCCGTACGCCGGCAGACCTGTATTCGATAAACAAATATCAGCTTCTCAGCCTCGAGGGCTGGCAGGACAAATCTGCGCAGCGCTTCCTTGACAGCCTTGCAGAGTCCCGCAACGTTCCCTTCGAACGCGTGCTGTTCGCACTCGGGATAAGATACGTCGGAGAAAAGACCGCCCGCGACGTCGCCCGGCATTTCGGTGACATAGATGCGGTATGCGCTGCCGACGAGCAGCAGCTGCTGGAAGTCGGCGACGTAGGCGAGGTCATAGCCCGCAGCGTCTGGGAATACCTCCGCACCCCCGTGCACCTCGAAGAGATTGCCCGCCTGCGCGCCGCCGGCCTGCGCTTCAGCACGGAGGCTCCCGCTCAAGCGGTATCCAACGCCCTGGAAGGCAAGACCATCGTGATTTCGGGCAATTTTTCCATTTCGCGTGACGCCATGAAAGAACTCATCGCCTCGCACGGCGGCAAGTGCACTTCCGGCGTCACCGGCAAGACCAGTTTCCTGCTCGCCGGCAGCAAGAGCGGTCCCGAGAAACTTGCCAAGTGTTCCAAGCTGGGCATTCCTGTCGTCAGCGAGGAAGAATTCCGCAGCATGCTGCCCGACGGCGCCCTGCCGGGTGAGGAAGATAACCAATTGACTTTATTCTGATGGGAAAACTCGCAGACCTCTTCTCCGACCGACTCTGGACAATCGACACCGGCAAAACGTCGAAGTGGTACAGGCGTGCCGTGAGCCTTGTAAAGATAATCCGCATAACCGTCAACACTTTCGCCGAAAACCGCATGGGCTTCCAGTGCGTGGCGCTCAGCTACTTCGTGGCCCTCGCCATCATCCCGCTCATGGCTTTCGCCTTCGCGGTTACAGGCGGTCTGGGGCTCGACGAATATTTCATGGCGTTCCTGCAGTCATTCAACACCCAGGTTGACCCTGCCCTCCTGAACATCATCGAAGAAAAGGCCGTCAACATCCTCAAGGTAGCCCAGAGCGGCGGCGTGGGACTGGTTTCGGCGCTCATGTTCCTCTGGACCATATTGTGGATGCTGTTCCAGGTAGAAAGGGTTTTCAACAACGTCTGGGGCATACGCAAGATTCCCCGCAAGATTTACAAACGCTTCGGCTTCTACTTCCTCATCTTGCTGCTGACCCCTTTCATAGTGGTGCTGTTCGGTGCCGGAATCGCATATTACACCAATGCCACCAAATATCTGGGTCTCGACGTTTCCGACCTCAGGTTCATCACCAAACTGCTGGGTTACATAGGTTTCTACATCGTGACTGTGTTTACGCTGTCGGCCATGTACAAGTTCATTCCGGCCACGCAGGTGCAATACCGACATGCGCTGCGCTCGGCGCTGATAGCCGGAATCGTCTTCGTCGTTTTCCAGTACCTCTACCTCGAAACCCAGGTATTCGTTGCCAGGCTCAACGCTGTTTACGGAGTCCTGGCTGCAGTGCCGCTCTTCCTTATCTGGCTCAACTTCAGCTGGCAGATAATCATCTACGGGGCGGAACTGACATACAGTTTCCAGAATGTCCGAAGCTATGGCCTCACCCTTCCGGATGAGCCTGCAAGAAAACGGAGAATCAAGAAATGAGCGACGAAAGAACAGTAAAAAAGGAATACGAGAATCTCCTTTCCATTGCCGCCACGCGATGCAAAGGGGAAGACGAAATCGCCATGATACGCAAGGCGTACGATTACGCCTGCGAAGCATATAAGGACTCTGCACTCGGCAACGGAGAAACGTACATCCTGCATCCCATACGCATCGCGACCATCGTAGTTTCGGCAATAGGACTCGGATACAAGTCAATCTGCGCTTCCCTGCTTATCGACGTTCCGGCTTTTGTGGACAACGCCCCCGACGCCATACGCAACCTGTTCGGCAACAAGGTAGCCCAACTGGTTGACGGCCTCGCCCAGATGAGGAAAATCCTCGACACGTCCGAGACGCCCAAGGAGGAAGAGTCCGGCGAGGACTTGCAGGCGGAGAATTTCAAGAGGGTTCTCCTGACCATGGGAGACGACGTAAGGGTGGTGCTCATCAAACTTGCCGACAGGCTCGACAAATGCCGCCACATCGACGTTTACACCGCCGCCAAGGCCCACAAATATCTGGACGAAATAAAAGGGATCTTCATCCCGCTTGCGCACAGGCTCGGTCTGTACACCGTCAAATCGGAGCTGGAAAACATCTGGCTGCGCTACAAGCACCCCGAGGAATACCAGGAGATCGAAAGACGCATCGACAGGGACGTCGCCCAGAGGTCGAGAGACATAGACGAATTCATCGAACCGGTGAGCGAGGCGCTTACCGCATCCGGGCTCTCCTTCGAAATAAAGAAGCGCATCAAGACGCCGTACTCCATCTGGCACAAGATGCTCACCAAGCACGTCAGCTTCGAGCAGATTTACGACCTGTACGCCGTCCGCATCATTTTCGACCTTGGGCAGCGGGACCCGGACGCCGAACGGCGCACCGCCTTCGAAATATACCAGACCATTATCTCCATGTACCCCGACAAGCCCAACCGGCTCAGGAACTGGATACGCCAGCCCAAGCCCAACGGTTACGAGGCCCTGCACTGCACCGTAATGAGCAAGGCCGGAATCTGGGTGGAAGTCCAGATACGTTCCCGCAGGATGGACGACATCGCAGAAAAAGGTATCGCAGCCCATTGGAGCTACAAGCAGGACGGCTACCTCTCGGAGAACGACACCCAGGTTGACCGCTGGCTCAAGAAGGTCCAGGAGATAATAAGCAGCGACGACGTCGATTCCCTCGACCTGCTCGACATAATCCAGGACGAACTCTCCACAAAGAGCATCGTGGTATTCACTCCTGCCGGAGAGCAGCGCAGCATCCCCAAGGGCTCCACGGTGCTGGATTTTGCATACACCGTGCATACCGGAATCGGCAACCAGGCAATCGCCGCGAAGGTCAACATGAAGCTGGTTCCCCTTTCGCGCAAACTGCGGAACGGGGACCTGGTCGAAATACTTACAGCGCGCCGCTCGAGCCCCAAGCCGGAATGGCTTTCTTTCCTGCAGACGCGCCACGCAAGGCGGAAGGTCCTCGAGTTCCTCAAATCCGCCGGCGACGAACAGTTCAACCGCGGCGAGGCTTTCCTCAAAGACATGGAAGACAGCCGCAAGAGCGACATTACCCTGCGGGTCTCGCTCCAAGGCTCCAACCGGCCGGGCCTTCTGGAAGACATAGAAAACGCACTCCGTCAGATTGACGGCATAGATGATGTAGTGATCAGCGAATTATGATGAAGAGATACATACCAGAGATTGTCGCAGCCGCGATATTCCTGCCTATGTTATTCGTGCATTCATGCGCGAACACCACGCAGTCTCCCACCGGCGGCGACAAGGATACGCTCCCCCCTCTCATCGTGGACATCAAGCCCTTCCCCGGGACAGTCAACGTGCCCCGAGAAAAGACCAAGATAGAATTCGTGTTCGACGAATATGTCACGATAAAGAACATGAAGAACATCTTCCTGTCCCCGCCGCAGGAGAAGTCTCCCAAGGCGAGAATCAGGGGGAAATCCCTCATCGTGCAGTTCGAAGAGCCGCTGGATTCCAACACGACATACACGATAAACCTTTCCGACGCCATTGCCGACAACAACGAGGGCAACATGTTCCCCGGATACACCTATGTATTCTCTACCGGGAATTCCATAGACTCGCTGCTGCTGACCGGCAAGATCCTCGACTGCAACACGCTCAAACCTGTCAAGGGAGTGACGGCGATGCTGTATAAGGACCACTCCGATTCGGCACTCTTCCTCAAGAGGCCTGTAGCCGCTGTAAAGACCGACGACTGGGGCTATTTCTGTCTTCCCTACCTGCAGGACACGACATACAGGCTGTATGCCATCAAGGACCAGGCCGGCGACAACATCTACGATCCCGAGAACGACCTGGTCGCATTCGTGGATTCGCTGGTGCGCCCCGTCGTACACGTAGCCGACACCCTTCCCGAGATGCTCAAGTACGATATGCTCGACACCCTCATGTGCGAGGCACGCCGGGTAGATTACAAAATGCGCCTCTTCCGGGAGAAGCCTTCCAGGCAATACCTCGTGAACCGGGTACGTACCGCCGACAGGTCGGCATACATCACATTCCACGCCCCATACGTTTGGATTGACTCCCTGTGGGTACGCGGCTACAAATCGGGCGAGATCATCTCGCAGTTCAACATCCTGCAGGACAGTCTCGAGATTTGGATAAACAACCGTAAACCCGCCCCCGACACACTGCATCTCTTTGTAAATTACAGGATGACCGATTCCACCGGCAAGTTCACGCCGAGCCTGGAGCATCTCAAGCTTCCCATGCCAGAGGGCAAGAAAGTCCTCAAGCGCATGCGCCGCAAGGATATCAAGCACGAAGACACTACCTGCGTCTTCAAGCTTACCGCCACCCCCGAGACGGTGGAGCAGAACGGCTTCCTGCTGGAATTCTCCAATCCCATCATCTACGAGAATTTCGATTCCCTGGACTTCCGCTACCTCAATCCCAAGCAGAAGGAATTCAAGGGCAAGGTCACGGTGGAGCGGGACAGCATGAACATCAGGCAGTACATCATACGGCCTGCAGAAAAGATGCTGCCCGGATATGAATACACGCTCAGGATACCGCACAGGGCATTCCGCGACATCGGCGGCTTCTATTCCGACAGTACGCGCGTCAAGGTCATGCTTCCGTCCGACGACAAGCTCAGCACCCTTTCCATACCCTTCTCGGGAGTGGACCGCAAGATAATAGTCGATCTACAGGACGAAAAACGTCAGGACGTGCTCCGTTCCTACATCATCAATTCCGACACCACCCTGGTTTTCCCCTATCTCAAGGCAGGCAAGTACTCCATCAGGATTACCGACGACGGCAACCGGAACTCCATAGTAGATACAGGTTCCCTGCTGGAACGCCGTCAGCCCGAGGCGGTCATATATGCGACCTTCGGCGAAGAAGACTTCCTGGACATCCCCGAGGGAGCGGAAATAGAACAGCCCATTGACATCCAACGCCTTCTCGAAGTCCTATGAGAAAGTTCCTCACTATAACCTTGTTGCTGTGTGCGGCCTTGACGCGCCTTGGTGCGCAGACCGACACCCTGGAGTATTCCACGGAGTACCTCGACTCGCTGGACTACAACCAGCTTACCCGGGGCGCGATCAACGATTATTCCCTCATCGGAGTCAATTACGGCGCGACTTTCTCCACCATCTTCTTCAATCCCTACAAGATGGGCACCGACTTCATCTTCAATCCCACATACTTTTCCGTGATGTACACGCATCACGAAAAGATGTTCAACTATATCCCCTATTTCGGGCTTACCATCGGACTGTCGTACTCGCATTCCGGAGCCAGGTTCAAGGACAATCCCGAGACCGGCCTGCCCCAGGGCTACATTGACGGAGCCACTTACCAGTCGATGGAAACCGTGGAGATGCCGGCGATGATGCAGATCCATGTGGATTCGTATCCCTTCAAGGTCCTTGCGAACCTGGGAGGATATGTGGGATACAGGCTGTCAGTAACCAGAAGCGGCATTTATCTCGACGAGGAATTCCAGAACAAGTTCCGCGACTACGAAAGGCGCTTCGATTACGGAATCATAGGAGGTGTGGGCCTGGGATACATGTTCGACCCGGTCGAGCTGCATCTCAATGTTCTCGGCCGATGGAGCCTGCAGAACCTCTACGAGCCCGATTACGAGAACTCCGTATTCCACCCGTACAACACCTACTATTACCGCTTCGCCAATCCTATCGACATTTCCGTTACTTTTGGAGTATATTTCCAGCTTACCAAACGTACCGGCCGCACGAACAGACAGTTGCGGCAGGAAGCAAGAGCCATAGTCTATGGAGAGAATCAAGACAATTGAGGTACGGGTCGGTGACAGGCTCGTCATCGGCGGTGGCCATCCCATCGTCGTGCAGACCATGTGCAACACCCACACTGGCGACGTAGACGCGACGCTGGCGCAATGTCGCCAGCTTGCCGCCGCGGGAGCCGAAATGATAAGGGTGACGGTGCCTGGACTGCAGGACGTCCCCGCGCTTGAAGAGATCCATTCGCGCCTCCGCGAAGCCGGGTGCATGGTGCCTCTGGTAGCCGACATCCATTTTTCGTCAGACACTGCGATCGCATGCGCCCGTATAGTGGAAAAAGTCAGGATAAACCCCGGCAATTTTCATCCGGACCACATGGTCGCGCGCCGCAAGTTCGCCGAATTCCTGGAAGTCTGCCGCACCCACGGAACGGCTGTCCGCGTAGGGCTCAATCACGGCTCACTTGGCAAGTATATAACCGAGTTGTACGGCAATACGCCGCAGGCCATGGCAAAAGCCGCAATGGAGTGGCTGCAGATGTGCATCGATGCGTCCTTCTTCAATGTAGTCGTGTCACTCAAGGCTTCGAACACCGTGGTGATGGTGCAGGCTTACAGGGAGCTCGCACGCATGATGAAAGAATACGGTGTCGTATTCCCCATGCATCTGGGCGTAACGGAAGCCGGCAACGGCGAGGCCGGCCGCATAAAATCCTGCGTCGGCATAGCCTCGCTTCTCAGGGAAGGCATAGGCGATACCATAAGGGTGTCGCTAACCGAGCCTCCGGTCAATGAACTGCCGGTAGCTTCTTATCTTGCAGACAGTTTCAGCCCCGGCGGAGTGTCACGGCACGATCCCGTGCTCGATGCTGCCATAGAATGGGGGCCGCGCCTGCTGGACCGCGAAATCGATGCGATTCCTCCTGCTGCCGGGATAGATTCCCACCTCGAAGACGAGATCATGCAAGCCGCACGCCGGCGCTTCTACCGCCCCGAGTACATAGCCTGCCCCGGCTGCGGACGTACGATGTACAATCTCGAAGAGACTTTTGAACAGGTCAAGCGGCGCACAGCCCACCTCAAGGGCATGGTAATCGCCGTCATGGGCTGCATTGTGAACGGCCCGGGCGAAATGGCGGACGCCGACTGGGGTTATGTCGGAGAAGGCGGAGGACGAGTGTCGATATACCGTAAGGGGCAGCCCGTACTCAGGCACATACCCGATTACGAGGCCATCGACAAGCTGCTGGAGCTTATATCACTCGACGTACAGTAAGAGTCCCTTGAGGTATTCTCCCTCGGGATGATAGATGCTGACGGGGTGGTCGCCGCCCTGGCACAGGCGGTCGAGTATCCTCACGCTCCTTCCGGTCTGGGCGGCGGCGCTGAACACAAGCTCGGCAAATGCCGTCTTGTCCACCACCTGCGAACAGCTGAAGGTAAAGACCAGTCCTCCCGGAGCGACCTTCGATATTGCTGCGGCATTGAGCCTCTGGTATGCGCGGAGCGCGTTCTTGAGCACTCCCCTGTGCTTGGCAAATGCCGGAGGATCAACGATTATGAGGTCGTACTTGCCCTCGGGAACACTCGAAAGATAGTCGATCGCATCGCAACAGAGACTCTTGTGGCGATCGCTGAATCCGTTGGCTTCCACGTTGCGGTCCACCAGGGCCATGGCGCGTGCCGATGAATCTACGCTGTCAACGCAGCGGGCTCCTGCCGCAAGTGCGTATATGCTGAATCCTCCGGTATAGCAAAAGAGGTTCAGGACGCTGCGCGAAGAGGCATAACGCCCTACAAGGGCCCGGTTCTCCCGCTGGTCGAGGAAGAATCCGGTTTTCTGTCCTTCCACCCAGTTAACGATAAAACTGTGTCCGTTTTCCAGGACCGTGAGCTCGTTGGAAGCGAAGCCCGGTGCCCTGTAAAGGAATCCGTCTATCAGTTCCAGGCCGGCCTTGAAGGGCGCGGTACCGGAACTTTTGTCGTACACAGCCTTGAGCGAATCGCCGAAAACTTCCTGCAGAGCCTCGCAGATGCGGGACTTGGCACGGAACATTCCTACGCTGTGAGCCTGCATGACGCATACACCGTCGTACCAGTCGATGATAAGACCGGGAAGGCCGTCGCCCTCGCCATGTACCAGGCGGAAGCAATTGGTCTGCGGAGACGGAAGCCCGAGGGCCTGCCGCTCGGCAAAAGCCCTGGCGATGGCGTCTTTCCAGAACGACGGGGACTTGGGATCTGCGGTGAAGCTGAGTATGCGCACCGCTATCGAGCCCACCTGATAATGACCGCATGCAAGATAATTGCCCTCGCAGTCGTGTACGGCAACAAGGTCCCCTTCCCTGGGCGAGCCCTGTATCTGGGCTATCGCGCCGGAGAAGACCCAGGGATGGAAGCGCCGCAGGGACTCATCCCTGCCCTTTTTCAGTATCAGTTTTATCATGGGATTTCTTCTTTTTCCTGCGGCGTGCCCGACGTGCGCGGGCCGCTTTCTGTTCTTCTTCCTGCTTCTTCTGGGCAGCCTCCTTGCGGGCCTGCGCCTGCTGATGGGCCTGCTGGTCCTGCGGAGGCAGCAATTCCTCGGGGGTCAGCGGATGGCGCTCGGAGCCCAGAAGCTTCAGATACATCTCCCTGCAGACCCAGGCGTCGGTTGCCGCATAACGGCACTGGGCCTCGGTGAGTGAAGTGGCTTCCCAGTTGCTGAGCTGCTGGGCCTTGGATATCCTGCAGCCGAGTATGTTCGCAGCGAGCTTCTTGACGCTCTTGTCGCGTATGCCCCACTCCCAGGCTATCTTCTGCAGGTCTACGAAGCCGGCGGCCGTAAAACCATGCAGCCTCTGCAGGCCGCGTATGTCATCCAGGGCTGCGGCTCCGACTTTGGTTATCTTTTCACTGGCCAGTATGGAGCAGAGCGAGCGCCGCATCCCGAGGGTCTGTACCCTGAAAAGATAAGCCCGCTTGGGGCCGGACAGCTGCAGCAGCGCGACACCGTTGTTGTGATGACCGGGGCTGAAGACGGGGCGGCTCTCGGTATCGAACCCGAGGACCTTCTGCCGGCGAAGGTAGAATATTGCCTTTTCGTACTCGAGGCCAGGCTTGTCTATGACCTTGATTTCGCCCGGGAAGGCTCCGAGCGGCAGAGAGTCTATTTCTTCAGGAGCTATGCTTATTTTGAACATTCTATTCGGGTATGAGGAGGAACTGCATGTCGGCGCCCCAAGGGTGCAGCTTCACAGTATAATTCTTTAACACAGGCTGCGCTATCTTATGGGTGAAGAGGCTCCTGGACCTCAGGATCCGATAGCATTCCTCCATCGTTAGGGCGCTGGAACTGACAAGCCTCAGGGATTGCGAGACGCAGCGTCCATATTTCATGTACTCTTCGCGGCTGAAGTCGCGGATTGCCTTGAGCTGTTCCTCGAAGGCATCCATGTCGGCTGCGGGGTCGTCCAAGAGAATCGCGTCGAGCGGCCTGGCGTTTCCGCCGAGAAGATAGGAATCAAGAAAGTCGTAAAGGCTCCCGGAGCCTACCGTGCACTTTGCACCCACCACATCGTATTTTGAGCAGGCATGCCTGAACAGTTCGGGATAAATACCGCTACTGACGCATGACGAATCGCATATAATTCCGACATTGAACGATTTGGTATCGGCGGCCAGGACGGCCTCAAGCATCAGCGCCTGCGGCGAAATCACCGGTACGGTACCTCCCGTAAGCGTCTGAAGGGTATCTATGTCGAACTTGCCATAGCGCAGGAGCCAGGGGTCGGACAGGACCATTATCTTCGCCGAGGACTTTTCCGCATTGCCGTCGAGGTCGTAAATGCTCACGTTGCAGCGCGTATCCAGTGCGGCAAGCAAGTAACGGACCGCAAGTTCCCGCAGGGAATCCGGAGTGGAGGCGAATCTGGAATAAGGCGGGAAGGCCTCGTCTATCATGCAGCAGAAAGTCTCCCCTGCGAAATCCTTGAGCCCGTCGGACCATTTGCGTCCACGCACATTGTCGGCAATGTCGCACTCCAGGAAGCGGGCTGCCAGCGGACGGGTGAATATGGGCGAACCCGCTATGTAGATTTCTCCGCCCGAGGCGGGATTGCCGAATTCGGACATGATCCTGGAGCCCCGGGCGTCGGAGCCCGTAACTATGTCGTACACCAGGGAAATGGCCTCGCGACCGGACCGCTGCCTGGGGCCGCAGGAGACGGCGGCAAGCAGCACTGCAAGCATTGGCAATAGGATTCTTCGCATAAAGGCAATCAATTATTTTACAAAAGTAGCCATTTTTTTCTGTTTTTCCTTATATTTGTCTCTGTTAAGAATCACGCGATATGAAGAAGTTCTTGTTTATCCTCTCTCTGGCTGTCGTGTCCGCATCCGCTGCGGCTCAGCCTCGTCAGGCCGTAAAGTTCCCGGAGTATCAGTTTACCACTGTAAAGGCCAATCCGGTCACATCTGTCAAAAACCAGTTCAACAGCGGAACCTGCTGGGCCTTTTCTGCCATCTCGTTCTTTGAGTCCGAGGCCATCAGGCTTGGCAAGATCACCGATACTCTCAAGTATCCCGACTTCTCGGAATTCTTTGTCGTGAGCCATTCCTACTACGACAGGGCCGTCAAATACGTCCGCCTCGACGGCAACCTCACCTTCGGCGCAGGCTCCGAGGCCGACGACGTGCTGCACGTCATCAACGACTACGGCATCGTCCCCAACGAAGCCATGACCGGAATGAACTACGGTACTCCCCTTCCCGTTCAGGGCGAGCTCGACGCCGTTCTCAAGAACATTGTGGAGGCAGTCGTCAAGAACCCCAACCGCAAGCTCTCCACAGCCTGGCAGCGTGCCGTACAGGCCGTACTTGACGAGTATCTCGGCAAATACCCCGAGAGCTTCACCGTCGACGGCAAGCAGTACTCTCCCGCCTCGTACCGCGACGCCCTCAAGATCAACCCCTCCGACTACGTGACTCTCACCAGCTTCACCCACCATCCGTTCTACACCAAGTTCGCCATCGAGGTATGCGACAACTGGCGCTGGGACGAGGCATACAATGTCCCCATCGACGAGTTCATGTCGGTCCTCGACAATGCCATCAACAACGGTTACACCGTAGCATGGGGCGCAGACGTCAGCACTCCCGGCTTCACCCGCGACGGCCTTGCGATTTACGTTGACCTCGCCGCAAGCAATTCGGCAGGTTCCGACCGCGAGCACTGGGTAGGCAAGGAAGAAGGCAAGCCCGCTCCCGTATCGGTAGTCGAAAGGGAGGCGACCCAGGAGGTCCGCCAGTCCGAATTCGACAACAAGACCATGACCGACGACCACGGCATGCACATTTACGGCATTGCCAAAGACCAGGACGGCAAGAAGTACTACATGGTCAAGAATTCCTGGGGCGAGAGCGGCAAGTACAAAGGCATCTGGTATGCTACCGAAGCCTTCGTCAAAGGCCAGAGCCTCGACTACATGATCCACAAGGACGCTCTTCCCAAGGATCTCAAGGCAAAGCTCGGTATCAAATAGTTACTGATGAAAAAGTATATCCCCGACTGTATAACCTCGATGAATCTCCTCTGTGGGATCATCGGGGTTGTTTTCGCTTTCAAGGGCAGGATCGATATCGCTTTCCTGCTCATGCTCGGAGCCTCAGTGGCCGATTTCCTCGACGGATTGGCCGCACGTGCGCTCAATGCATATTCCGACCTGGGCAAGGAACTCGACTCCCTGTCCGACCTGGTTTCCTTCGGAGTCCTTCCCTCCGTCATGCTCTACAACCTCTCCAAGGTGTGCATGTTCTCGGAGAGCTGGATATGCTGGATTCCCCTGATAATCACGCTTGCCAGCGGACTCAGGCTCGCCAAGTTCAATGTCGATACACGCCAGACGAGCAGCTTTCTCGGACTTCCCACTCCGGCATGCGCCCTTCTTGTCGGTTCCCTATGCTATTACGTAGCGTCCGACCCTTCAAGCTTCCTTGCAGAATGGTGCGCCGGCCCGGTCTTCATTCCCCTTCTCAGCGTCTGCCTTTCCGGGCTGCTCGTAAGCGAGATTCCCATGTTTTCGCTCAAGTTCCACTCCGATGACCCCAAGCCACTCAAAATAAAAAGGATGGCCTTAGCGTTACTGGTGCTTGCAGCCATCCTTGTATGCGTCGTATGCTCTCTCAACTGGTCGCTCGTCGTCCTGTTGACCTTGACGCTCTATGTAGTCAAGAATTTGATATACGCTATTTTGAAGATTTAGACACGTACTCGTCGGCCATCTTTTTCATTCTCTGGGCACGGAGCTCCGTTTTGGGATGGTCGGCGAACATGTGCGCAATAATGGAAGTACTGTTGTCCTGTGAGAGCTGCATAAGCTTTTGCAGGGCATTGTACATACTGTAGGGGCTTCTGCCGCGGTCGATGGCAAACTGGCAACCGTGCTGGTCGGCGCGGTACTCATGCTGCTGGGAATACTGGGCGCTTACAAAAGCCTCCCCTACGTCACCCAGAAGATATGCCGCCAGGGCGCCGTAATTGCCTGCCGACGCCACCACGTCGCGGGCGGCGGAGGCAAGGTAGGCACTCTTGATGGAGCGTTTGGTATCCTGATTGTGGACATGGCCGAGCTCGTGGCCTATGATCGCCACCAGTTCGTCGTCGTCCATGACGTCCATCAGGCCGGTATATACCCTTATGGAGCCGTCTCCGCAGGCGAATGCGTTGATTTCGTCTGTCTTGTAGACTTTCATGTTGATGGGGATGCCGTCGATATTGTCCACACCCGCCATGACCCTTTCAAGCCTGCGCTTGTAGGAGCCGTTGTCGATGGTGTTCTGGGCATCCAGCTGGGCGATGGTCTGCCGGCTGAGCTCGACTACCATTTCGTCCGTGATGTTGGCTGCTGTCATGGCCTTGCCGGCTGCAGAGGCCAGGCCTTCGGCACTCCAGTTGATTCCCGAAAGGATGGAACAGCTGCAAAGCAGGCTGGCTGCAGTGAGGATGATTATCAGTCTTTTCATATTCTGGTGTTATTGATTTCTTCTATCATGGCATGCGCTACGGCCTCGGATGCTCCCCCGTCACCGAGGCATTCCCGGATTTCGGCATAGTCCGCAAGCATTCTTTTGCGATATGCAAGGTCGGTTGTCAGGCGTCTGGTTTCCTCCAGCACCGCCTCCGGAGTAAACTGGTCCTGAAGCAGTTCGCGGAAGGCTTCGCGCCCAAGGCACAGGTTGCCGAGGGAGATGAAAGGGATATGGTCCGCAACTTTTAGGATTTTGTTCGCATACCACCATGCAAATGCCGAAGCATTCCAGCAAACCACCTGAGGCGTTCCTATAAGTGCCGCCTCCAAAGATGCTGTACCGGAATTGATTATGGCGGCGTCGGCATACCTGAGTATATCGTAGGTCCTGTCAAACATCAGGTGCACGTTGGAATGCGAATCGATGTCGTAGTCGGCCTCTGTCCTGGAAGGCGCGCCCGCTACGAGTACGTCCACCCCAAGGCGGTCGGCCACCTCCATGCATACGGGCATGGTCCGGCTTATCTCGCCCTTGCGGGAACCGGGCAGCACCGCTATGTAACGGCCGTCGAACGGACGGCGGAATACGTGGGAATCTATTGCGTCAACGAGCGGATTGCCCTTGTAAACGAAAGGCACACCCGCCTTGGTGAAATACGGTACTTCAAAAGGAAAGACTATGAAGAGCCGGTCCACCCAGGCCTTGAGGGCCGCGTTGCGGTTCTCCCGTGACGCCCAGGTCTTGGGAGCTATGTAATAGAATACCCGCAACCCCCTCGAATGGCAGAAACGCGCTATCTTGAGGTTGAAGCCGGGATAGTCGATTAGGATGACCGCATCGGGAGCCCATGAGACGATGTCTTTCTTGCAGAGGGAAAGGTTCTGAAGCAATTTGCCGGCCTTGGCGAGAATGTCGGTCGGTCCCATTACGGCGCCGTCGCGATAATGGACGACAGGCGGGACCTGCGAGGCTGCAGACATGCAGTCGCCTCCGAAGAAACGGAAGACGGCTTCCGGGTCGGCCTTTCTGAGGCCCCGGATAAGATTGCCGCCGTGCAGGTCGCCTGAAGCCTCTCCTGCTATCAGATAATATCGCATAAGCGCTCCAGTTCCGGAAGATCGGTGTTGTAGATATTCTGGGGAGTAATCGTTATATAGCCCTGTCCCATAAGCAGATGGTCTGCGTCGGGGAGGTTGTCGGGTTCGCTTACGAAGTCGCCGGCCATCACATACAGTTCTTCATCGGGCTGTTTGGTGTCGGCGTAGGCCCTTGCTGCAAAAGACTGCCCCAGGCCGCGGGATGCCAGGAACTCCGCCTCGTAGGGGACGTATTCCCTCTCCCAGTGTGCGTATCCCACCCTGGCGGGCTTGATGCCCTTGATTTCGTCGGCGGGAAGATTGGGGAAGTTCACATTATAGAAGGAACCCTTTCTGGTATTGAAGTTGGCGAGAAGCTTGCGCAGGATGTCGGGGAAAAGTTTCTCTACTGCCGAAAAATCGGCGTCCTCGGCAAATGTATCCAGGCTCACGCCAACCGAAGGGATTCCGTTAAGGGTTCCTTCCATTGTGGCACCTATGGTCCCGGAATACAGAGTCGCTGTAGCGGCGTTGTTGCCGTGGTTGATTCCGGAGACCACCAGGTCTGGCTTTTCGGGGAAGAAAATGTTGTCGATTCCGAACTTGACGCAGCTGGCCGGAGTGCCGTCCAGATACCACCAATCCTCCCCCGGGAGAGTCTGTATGTGCTTTACGGCTATGGGCCTGAACCCCATGCTCACAGCCATCGACATACCGCTCTGTGCAGTCTTGGGCGAAATGATGGTAAGGTCTCCGAAGGGCCGCAGTGCCCACACCAGGCTTCTCAGGCCGCGAGCCTGGTAGCCGTCATCGTTCGTTACGAGAATTCTCATTGTCAAGTCTTAAATTATTTGTGCAAATATAATTGATTTTAAGCAAATTTTTGTAAATTTGCGCCGCCTTTGAAGCAAATGTTATTGTTAAACTTTTATACACAAAAAAATGGTTAAACTTGGTATTAACGGATTCGGCCGCATCGGCCGTATGGTTTTCCGCGCAGCTGTTGAGAATTTCCCCAATGACATCGAAGTTGTAGGTATCAACGATCTTCTCGATCCTGATTATCTCGCATACATGCTCAAGTACGACTCCGTACACGGCAAATTCAACTACGACGTTGCAGTAGAGGGCAATTACCTCATCGTCGGCGGCAAGAGAATCCGCCTCACCGCAGAAATGGATCCCGCAAACCTTAAGTGGGACGAGGTCGGCGCAGAGGTCGTAGTCGAGTCCACAGGTCTCTTCCTTACCGACGAGAAGGCACGCAAGCACATCGAGGCCGGCGCAAAGAAGGTCATCATGTCCGCTCCTTCCAAAGACGCTACCCCTATGTTCGTCTATGGTGTCAACCACGAGACCTACGCAGGCCAGGACATCATCTCCAACGCTTCCTGCACCACCAACTGCCTTGCTCCCCTTTCCAAGGTTCTCAACGACAAGTTCGGCATCGTCCGCGGTCTCATGACCACCGTTCACGCCGCTACCGCAACCCAGAAGACCGTTGACGGTCCTTCCAAGAAGGACTGGAGAGGCGGCCGCGGTATCCTCGAGAACATCATTCCTTCCTCCACCGGTGCTG
>CAMNHL010000007.1:0-88560 GCA_946539455.1 uncultured Bacteroidales bacterium | reverse complement strand
ATAACAGAAGTTGTTTTGACGTCACAAACGGTCCAAATGATGGGACGTCAGGCGCGAAAAAGGAGGTAAAACGCTACCGACGGTCCCGCGATTGGACCGTAAGGCGCACCTGGGCTTCGACAGTAGAGGTGTATGTGTTATCCTCCTATGGCCATTATGAAGACAAATAGGGGGAGTAACCAAAACATTCAAATACAATTGCTATTGCTATCTTTGCACCGAATTAATACAAAGTGACATGAATCTCAGAGACATCAAAAAAGGTCTTTAAGAATTGTAATCATTCAAGTCTCACAAGGATAACAATAGGCCACCTTCGGGTGGTTTATTTGTTTTTGATATCAAATATACTATATTTGCTGAAAATGAGAGAAGTGTCATAAATGTCATTTATCGGATTATGAATCAACGGGTTATTGAAGTAGTATTTGTATCTTTGCTACTGTTCGTTTGTTGTTCCAAGCCGGAAGAGGTTGTCATCAAACTGTATCCGACTCAAGTAAGCCTGGTCGAGGAGTCCTCAACCCAGTTGCAGGTCACCGTTTCACCGGGGGCCGTGAGTGATTATACGCTGCACTGGGAGTCATCCAGTCCCGTCATCGCTTCGGTCGCCGACGGTGTGGTCACCGCCCACTCCGCAGGCTCGGCCATCATTACCGTATCCACCCTGGACAAACAGTCTCAGTGCATGGTGACGGTTACCGAAAAACCGAAACTCGTTACCCGTAAAGTTGCTTCCTCCGGAAAGGTTACCAACGGCATCAAACTCACATACTCCGGCACTCAGTTTACCCGGATTTACGCCGTGTTGCCACGCCCTCAGACCAACGACTATCAAACCATCACAAATTGGGAGGCACCCGGCTGCACAGAAGAGCAATGCCCCGACGGTGTCAATTCATATATCTGGAAAGATGTGGATGCCCCCTCCATACCCGTTTCCTGGAATTATGTCATTTCCGAAACCTTTGATGCCGAGGTATATCGTGTTGTAGTGGACGTAACCCAGCTGACGGATATCCCGGCCTATGACCCGCAGTCCGAGGAATGCCGGAAGTACCTTCAAAAAGAGGCCAACGGTCTCATCGACCCCACCCACAGTAAAATTGTCTCTACCGCCAATACGCTTTGGGACAAGGCTGGCGGGGATATCATTGATTATGCCCGCAGATGCTTCCAGTGGACCGCTACAAATATGACGTACGGGAATATGAATACGGGCCTGCATACCATTGCCAGCCTTATGAACAGCATGACAGGAGACTGCGGAAACTATTCTTCCGTATTTATTTCCCTGCTTCGTGCCAAGGGTATCCCTGCCCGCCATATTGTCATGGTGCATGGCAAACTGGACGAATACCACGTGCGGGCCGAGTTTTTTGTCCCAGGCTTTGGCTGGGTCCCCGCCGATCCCACATGGGGCGGGAACAATTTCGGTGTCTTTGACGGAGATTATATCGTGATGACCCGCGGCATCAACAATATCATTCGGGGTCCCGACGGGAACGATCTCCTTGCCACCCTTCTCCAGACATCATACTATTGGTACTGGTATCAGACCGAAGGTACTTATTCTTTCCGGCATACCTGTACAGGATTGAAGTAATCTGCGCTTTATCAAAAATTATTAGTATCTTTGCATCGAATAAATCCAGAGAGATATGAATCTTAGAGACATCAAAAAAGACATCGACTACATTCTCAGTGCTTTCATTGAAGATTGCTCCCTCGTTTCTGCAGTGAATCCCAAAGTATCTGAAGAAAAGGCACAGGAACTTCTTGACAAGGCTATCGACCTTTACAATGAGCTCCGCGACAAGGCTGCGCATGCAGAAGGCGCTACCCGCGCTTATTACAACGGCCTTCGCAAGGAGCTCCTCGAGAAGACTGACGCTCTCTACGAGCAGCTCAGCGCAGCAGTCAAGAAAGCTTGAGGACAGCAGCCAAGATAATTGCCGCCGCGGTGCTGTGCTTCATGGGCACATCGCTGATGGCAGGTCCCACCGCAACGCAGAAGCTTGTTTCCGATTACTACGGAAAAGAGCCTCTGCGTTCGGGTATTGTAGGCGTACTTGCAGTCCGGCAGAACGGGGATACCCTCGTTCAGCTCAACCGGCGCGTCAAGCTCGTCCCCGCGTCCAACGTCAAGCTCATAACCACCGGCCTTGCCCTTACGCGCCTGGGAGCCGGCTGGCGTTTCCGTACGACTCTGGCCTATAGCGGCGAAATCCGCGACAGCGTGCTGGTCGGCGACCTATACATCGTAGGCGGGGGAGACCCTACCACAGGATCGGCAAGCGAGTGTGCGGAGCCGCTCGAGGCCGTGTTCGGAGCCTTCCGCTCGCAGCTCGAATTTGCCGGAATCAAGAGCATAGAGGGGCGTGTCGTTGCCGACGCCCGCCGCCTGCTCCGTCCCGCCGCGCATCCTTTCTGGCAATACGAAGACCTTGGATTCAGTTACGGCGCCGGTCCCCGGGGACTCAACTTCTACGAGAACGCCCAGAGTTTTGCCGTGGTCCCTTCTACTCCCGGGCTGCCTCCGACCATACGGCCGGTGTATCCCGAGACGCCGTGGATGAACTGGACCATCAGTGCAACCACTTCCGAGGCCCGTTCGGCCAACACCCTTTATTATATCAATTCAGAGCTGGATACCAATGGAGAATTCTTCGGGTCTTTCCCTGCCGACCGCAACACCTACACCTTTCAGGCTTCCAATGGTTTCGCTCCTTATACCTACGCGTATTATTTCTGCAAGTACCTGTCGGAGAGTGGCATAAGCGTTTCCGGAGAACCGGCGGACATTTCTCCTGCAGGGCACGTCCGTACGGAGCTTTCTCCCCGCGCCCCGGGCGTTGCAGCCGCCGTGGCCGACAGTCTCCAGGTGCTGGGACACAAACTCTCGCCAACGCTTGCCGCTATAGTTGCCCAGACCAACAAGGAGAGCAACAACTTTTTTGCGGAGAGCCTCTTTTATGCGCTGGGGCTCGATGTGCGGGGCAGTTCCGACCGCAGCGAAGCGGCTCTGGCAGAGGAGTCAATCCTGAAGTCGATGGGGCTGGACCCGGCAAACGACTGTGTGCTAGTCGATGGAAGCGGCCTGTCGAGAAATAATTACGTAAACGCTGATTTCTTTGTGCGCTTCTTGCGCAAGATGCTTGCTGCAAAGGCGCGGAAAGCCTATATCGCCTCCCTGCCTGTACCCGGAGGCAAGGGTACGCTGCAGAACCGCATGAAAGGCGTTCCCGACGAATTGAGGTCTCGCATCCGCATGAAAAGCGGCACCATGAACGGCATACGCTGTTTCTCGGGCTATATCCTTCCGGCCGCCGGGCAGGAGGAAAGCAGCACCGTCTGCTTCTCCATCCTAACCAACAACATCCCGGGACCCAATTCCACAGTGATGGCCATAATCGACGAAATAATCGTCAGCCTGGCCGGGGAGCCTTAGGAGCATCTACTCCCGCTCCATCTCCCGGCGAATGTCTTTTTCGCGGATGCTGGCGCGCTTGTCGAATTCTTTCTTTCCACGTGCCAGGGCGATATGGAGCTTGGCGTAGCCGCCCTCGGAGATGAAGGCGCGTACGGCCACGATCGTAAGGCCCTTGTTCTTTACCGCCTGCTGAAGGTGACGCAGTTCGCGCTTGGTTAGCAGGAGCTTACGGTCGCGGGCAGGCTCGTGGCTGCCCCATTTTGAGGCCCAGAAGTAGGTGGATATGTTCATGCCCCGCACATACAGCTCTCCGCCGGCAAAATAGCACCAGGCGTCTGCGAGCGATGCCTTTCCGGCACGCAGCGACTTGATTTCCGTGCCCACCAGCACTATCCCGGCATCGTACTGCTCGATGAACTCGTAGTCGAACGATGCCCGCTTGTTGTTGATCTGGATGCGGTGCGGTTTGTCGCGGCGGGAACTCATAGGCCGAATTCTTTTCTGACGGATTCGACCATGTCCAGAAGCTCCCATCCGAAGAACTGTACCTCGCGCTGCTCTCCGCACACCGAAACCATTGCTTTATAAGGCTTGCGGCCCACGTGCCCGTAGGCTGCAGTGGGGGAGAAGATGGGGTTCTTGAGTCCGAAGCGCCTGACGATGGCTGCGGGACGAAGGTCGAACAGCTTTGATACGCGGGCGGCAATCTCGCCGTCGCCAAGGCCGACGTGGGCGCTGCCGTAGGTTTCTACGAACACGCTCACCGGCTCTGCGACGCCTATGGCGTAGGCAAGCTGCACCAGGGCCTCGTCGCACACTCCTGCCGCCACGAGGTTTTTGGCGATGTGACGTGCGGCGTACGCTGCGCTGCGGTCAACCTTGGAGGAGTCCTTGCCGGAGAAGGCTCCGCCGCCGTGGGCTCCGCGGCCGCCGTAAGTATCTACTATTATTTTACGTCCGGTAAGACCGGTGTCGCCGGCAGGCCCTCCGATTACGAACTTGCCGGTGGGATTGACATGCAGTATCCAGTCGCCTTTGAAAAGGGAGGCGGTGCGCTCGGGAAGCGAAGCTATCAGCCTGGGAATCACTATTTCCCGTACGTCTTTCTCGATGCGCTCATGCATGGCCTCGTCTGTGTCGAATTCGTCGTGCTGGGTGCTGAGGACGATGGTATGTACGCGGACCGGATGGTGATGCGAGGAGAACTCGACGGTGAACTGTGCTTTTGCGTCGGGGCGCAGGTACGGCATTACCGACGGCTCGTTGTGCCTTATGTCGGAAAGGATTTGCAGCATCCTGTGCGACAGCGACAGCGCCAGCGGCATATATTCTTCTGTATCCTTGCAGGCGTATCCGAACATCATGCCCTGGTCGCCGGCTCCCTGCTCGTCTTCGCTGGCGCGCACCACGCCGCGGTTTATGTCGGCGCTCTGTTCGTGAATGGTGCTGATGATGCCGCAGGAGGCGGCGTCGAAACCGTATTCGGCCTTGGTATAGCCGATGCGGCGGATTACCCGGCGAGCCGTTTCCTGGATATCAACATAGGCGTTGTCGGAGCGGACCTCGCCGCCAACTATTACGAGGCCGGCGGTGCAGAATGTTTCGCATGCGACTTTGGATTCCGGGTCCTGGGAGAGGAACTCGTCGAGGATTGCGTCGGAAATTTGGTCGGCCACCTTGTCGGGATGGCCCTCGGAGACGGACTCCGAAGAGAACAGATAATTCATTTTAGCATTTTTTAGGGCGAGGTTGCAAGCGGGCAAATCTCTCCTCGCGGTTAAAGTGTGCAAAGTTACAAAAAAAATGTTGATAAATAAAATGCATATTCGTTGCCGGAACAGTATTCTTGATATAACTTTGCGTCGGAAATTTTTATACCTTTAACAATATGAGGAAAAAATTATTCTTTTCGCTGTTGCTGTCTATTGCGGCAATGGCTTTTGCTGTATCTGCCTACGCGCAGGTTACAACCGCAGCTCTCGGTGGCCGTGTCACCGATGCTTCCGGGGAGTCCGTCCCTGGTGCGGCAGTAGTTGCCGTCCACCAGCCTTCGGGTTCCCAGTATTATGGCCTTACGAATGCCGAAGGCCGTTACAACATCACCGGTATGCGCTCCGGCGGCCCCTACACCGTAGAGGTCTCCTGCATGGGCTACCGCAAGGTCTCCTACACCGACGTCACCCTGCAGCTTGCCGAGGTCTATTCCCTCAACGCCAAGCTCGAGGATGACAAGCAGATGCTGAGCGAGGCCGTCGTAATCTCCACCGCATCCTCCAAGTTTGCAACCGAGAAGACCGGCGCCGCCACCAACATCAACAACGCTCAGATCGTCAATCTGCCCACCGTCAACCGCACCATCACCGACGTCACCCGCCTCTCTCCCTACGGCGGCAACGGCATGAGCTTCGCAGGTGCTGACGGACGTACCGCCAACTTCACCGTTGACGGTGCCAACTTCAACAACAACTTCGGCCTCTCCGACGCGCTTCCCGGCGGCGGCAACCCGATTTCCATCGACGCCCTCGAGGAACTCCAGGTCGTCATCAGCCCCTATGACGTCCGCCAGACCAACTTCATCGGCGGCGGTGTCAACGCCATCACCAAGTCCGGTACCAACACCTTCCGCGGAACCGCTTACGTATTCCACCGCAACGAGAACATGAAGGGCGACACCGTGGACGGCGACCAGATTACCAGCGGCGCCCGTGCAGTGGACCGCAATACCACATACGGCTTCACCCTCGGCGGCCCCATCGTCAAGAACAAGCTGTTCTTCTTCGTCAACGCCGAATATTCCAAGAAACCCACCATCGTCAACCGCTGGCAGGGCTCCACGGACGGCAAGGCGAACGCCAACAACTACATCTCCCGCACCACCCAGGCCGACCTCAAGGCAGTCTCCGATTATCTTAAGAAGACTTACAACTACGACACCGGTTCCTGGACTGATTTCCCCGCCAACGAGAGCAATATCAAGGCCCTCGCCCGCATCGACTGGAACATAAGCGACAAGCATCACCTCGCCCTGCGCTACAACTACACGCTCAACAACTACTGGCAGAATCCCAACAACACTTCCATGGATGCCGGCGTCCGTATGAGCCACTACCGCGTATCCGACTACTCCATGTCGTACGCCAACTCCATGTATTCCATGCAGAACCTGGTGAGCACCTGGTCCCTCGACCTCAACAGCCGTCTGAGCGACAACGTCTCCAACCAGTTCCTTGCGACATACTCCAAGCTCGATGACGTCCGCGGCTCCAACTCCGCAGAATTCCCCTTCATCGACATCACCAAGGATGACGACAACTACATTGCCGCCGGCTACGAGCTCTTCACCTGGAACAACGCCGTCCACAATACTGTAGCCAACGTCAAGGACGACATCACCTGGTACGCAGGCCGCCACAAGATTACCGGAGGCGCCAGCTTCGAATACCAGATGGCCGACAACCAGTACATGCGCAACGGTACCGGATACTACCGCTACAACATCACCGACGACATGTACAAGGACGGAGTGCTTGACGCAGCGGCCCTCTTCTCCAGCATCCCCGAGGTCGTCAACATCACCTACGGTTACGGCGGCGAAAAGTCTCCTGCAGCCCGCGTACAGTTCTACAAGGCAGGCATTTACGCACAGGATGAATGGAGCCCCTCCGATAACTTCAAGCTCACCGCAGGCGTCCGCGTCGATGGTCTGTTCTTCGACAACAAAGACCTCATTACCAACGCCGCCATCAAGGAGCTCGAATACTATCCCAAGTATCACAACTACGCCAAGACCAACATCGACACGGGTATGTGGCCCAAGTCCAACATCACCATTTCTCCCCGTCTTGGCTTCAACTGGGATGTCCTCGGCAACAACAGCCTCAAGGTCCGCGGCGGTACCGGCCTGTTCAGCGGCCGTCTGCCTCTCGTGTTCTTCACCAACATGCCTACCAACGGAGGTCTTGTCCAGTATCAGGCCCAGATCGGCCCCAACGCCAAGTATAAGAATTATCCCCAGGAGGTCAAGGACAAATTCGCCAGCGCTGCGGATATTCTCAAGACATTCACAAACGGCCTCATAAAAGATGCCAACGGTAACGTGACCGCACAGGGCCTCGTGGATTATCTCGCCAAACTCGGATTCCCCACCACCGTTTCTTCTAAGGACGGCACCGTCCCCGGCACCATCAGCGCCGTGGATCCCGGCTTCAAGATGCCTCAGGTCTGGAAGAGTTCCCTCGCCATCGACTATTCCTTCCCGACTTCCTTCCCGTTCTCGGTCAGTGTCGAAGGTATCTACAACAAGACCGTCAACGCGGTTTCCATCTCCGACTGGAGTATGAAGGACGTAGGCGGATTCGCACGCTTCAACGGTGTTGACCACCGTCCCATCTATCCCGCCGACTTCCGCACCAACACTCCTGCATTCGTGCTCGAGAATACGGACAAGGGTTACGGCTGGTCCGCAAGCGCAAGCTTGAACATGCAGCCCGTCAAGAGCCTCAGCCTCTATGCCGCATACACCCATACAGTCAGCAAAGAGGTTACCGGCATGCCCGGCTCCGCAGCCGAGTCTGCATTCACCTATGTCCCTACCAGCGAGGGTCCCAACTACATTCCTCTGCACAACTCACAGTACGTGACTCCTGACCGTGCAGTCGCATCCCTTACCTTCCACGACAAGGGCGGCAGCCACTACAGCCTCATCTATGAGGGATGGAGGGGCGGATACAACTACTCCTACATGCTCTCCAACGACATGAACGGCGACGGCTATAACTACGACGCCATTTATATCCCCACCCAGCAGCAGATCGACAACGGAGAGTTCCGTTTCGTCTCCAAGGACGACGCAGAGCGCTTCATGGCTTTCGCAAAGAACGACAGCTATCTGAGCAAGAACATGGGCAAGTACGCCGAGGCTTACAGCGTGTATTCCCCTTGGGTCCACCGCCTCGACTTCAGCTACAAGCACGACTTCAAGGTCAACATCGGCAAGAGCGTAAACATCCTTCAGCTCAGCGCCGACATCAAGAACGTGCTCAACCTCTTCAACTCCAGCTGGGGCGTGAGCAAGTATCTCAATCCTGAGATCGGCTCCGAAGCCCGCATCCTCAAGTATGAGGGCGTGGACGGCGAGGGCTACGCAACCTTCTCCACTCCCGCTGCCATCAACGGCAACACCCAGACATTCGTGCCTTACCACAACCTTGGCCAGTGCTGGTATGCTTCCGTCGGTATCAAGTACATGTTCAACTAATTTCCGGCCAGCAATATGAAACTCAAGTATATATTCGCAATTGCCGTCGCGGCCCTCACTGCGGCCGTCGGCTGCCAGAAAGAAGAGGGTGAGCACTACCTGAGCGAGATCCAGGTATCTTCCTCGTATCTTTCATTCCCCGCCGAGGGCGGTTCCAAGGAACTTACCCTCAGTACTACCGGAGACTGGTCATTCGCCAGCGTCGTCGATTCCGGCAAGAAGGACGATGACAAGAATACCATCTATCTCCAGCTTCCCGAGTGGCTCACCGCTTCTCCCATGTCCGGTTCTGCCGGCAAGGACCAGAAAGTCGTGTTCACCGCAAGCGCAGCTACCGATACCCGCAATGCTACAGTAGCCATTTCCGTCGGAGAAAAACTGCAGAATATCAACATCATCCAGCAGACCCAGAAGGCCGAGCTCAAGACCATGACCGTGGCCGAAGCCCTGGAAATCATCAAGCCTCTCTCCGACAAGCAGGTGGCTCCCGGCACGTACAGGGTTAAGGGTGTCGTGTGCAAGATTAGCGAGATGAGCGCCCAGTACGGCAACGCTACATATTATCTCTCCGACGACGGCTCCTTTGTGGGTTCCAACAAGACCAATTGCAACTGGCTGCAGGTTTATCGCGGCCTCGGTCTCAACGGAGCGGCAATCAAGGGTAACGAATTCGCCGTAGGTGACATCCTCACCATCGAGAGCTCTCTTATGGACTACGGCGGAACGCCCGAAACCAAGGAGAAAGAGTGCGTCATCGTCGAAATCGAGAAATCCCTCATCGGTGTCGATACCGTCGAGCTCCTCGGAGTCGAAGAGGGCGCCGGCGTCACCACTTTCCCTCTCGAGGGCGGTGCAATCAAGGTCTCCCTAAAGAACAAGGGCAACGGATTCCATGTTTCCATCCCTGCCGAGGCAAAGAGCTGGCTGCACATCGACGATTTCGGCTCCGACTACGTGACTCTCGCCGCCGATCCAAATGAGGGCGGCGACCGCGGCACCACCGTTACCTTCTCCACCTCCGCCGACGGCAAGGAGTATTCCTGCACCCTCGGCCTCAATCAGAAGGGCTCCATCGTTGCCGTTACCGTAGCCGAGTTCCTTGCCGCAGAGGTAGGTGACACTCAGTACCGCCTCACCGGTGTCGTTTCCAAGGGGTACGACAACGACAGCAAGGGCCAGAGCTTCTACATCCGTGACTGGTCCGGCGAAGCCCTCGTTTACCGTCTGGACGACTTCAAGGCCAGCGGCGCAGCCATCGGCGACATCATCACCGTCGTCGGAAAGCGCGGAGCTTACAAGGACAATCCTCAGATGGTAAACGGAGTTTACGAGGAGCACATCGCTACCGTCAAGGACAAGACCCTTGCCGAAATTGCAGCGGCTGCCGATGATCCCAACGTTTACTACATCGCCACCGGTACCGTCAAGGAGATTGCCAATACCACTTATGGCAACCTCTACCTCACCGACGAGAGCGGCGAACTGTATGTCTATGGTTGCTATCCCGGTTGGGGAGCCAGCGGCGACAACCGCAAGAACTTCCTTGAGGCCGCAGGCATCAAGGTCGGTGACAAGCTCTCCGTAATCGGTGTCAAGGGAACCCATAGCGGCAATCCTCAGATAGCCAACGGTATTTACTTCTCGCACGAGTCAGCGTTATAATCCGATATTCGGAAACCCTATTTTGCAGCCGGACGTTATCGCCCGGCTGCTTTTTTTGTCTTTTGTCTGAAAATAATTATATTTGAAGACTGTTAATAATGCCAAAAAACATATAATCATGAACTTTAAGCGAATCGTATCGGCGCTGGCCATTGCAGGAGCAATCCTGTGTGCCTGCGAACAACCCGAAGACCTGAGTACTCCCAAAATTACAGTTACTCCGGAAGAAATTACCCTTGACGATGCGGACGGCTCCGCTCCCGTCGAAATCCTCGCCACCCGTAACTGGTATATCGCCAGCCAGCCCGACTGGATTGCCTTGAGCGTCAATGAGGGCAAGGCTTCCGGCAAGCCGCAGCAGGTAAACATCTCTGCCAGTGCAAATGCCGGTTACGACCGCACCGGCGAGGTGGTTTTCAGCATAGGCCTTGCAAAGGCTGCCCTTACCGTGCATCAGAAAGGCACCCAGGGAGAGCTCAAGATGGGTTCCGGCACGCTTGAAGATCCTTACACGGTAGCCGGTGTCATCGCTTATGTCGAGACTCTTGGCAAAGATGTGAACAGCCCCGGTATTGTCTATGTCAAGGGCAAGGTCTGCCGCCTTGGCGACGAAACCTTCAAGACATCGGGAACCTATGGCAACGCCACGTTCTGGATGTCCGACAACGGCGAGGTCAACACCACCGATTTCTACTGCTATCGCATCAAGTATCTTGGCAACAAGAAATACACCTCCGGTGACGACATCGCTGTCGGCGACGATGTGATTATCTGCGGCAACGTCGTGAACTACAAGGGCAATACCCCCGAGACTGTCCAGAACAGCGCGTACCTGTATTCCCTTAACGGCACGACCGGCGGCAGCGACACTCCCGCCCCCACTCCCGGAACTCCTTCCGGCAGCGGCACCCAGTCCGATCCGTATAATGTTGCGGCAGCTGTCAAGGCGGTCAGCGGCCTCAGCTGGACAAGCAAGGACGACTATCAGAAGGTCGGTCCCTACTACGTCAAGGGCAAGGTTTCCGCCATCGACCAGGACTATACCTACAACATTTCCGACGGCCGCAACTACGGCAACGCCCGTTTCACCATTTCCGATGACGGCGCCACCTCTTCCGAACAGTTTACTCTCTACAATCTCGATTACCTCGGCGGTACCAAATTCACTGCCGGCAAGACCGACATCAAAGTCGGCGACGACGTAGTCATCTACGCCGAGTTGCAGAATTATCACGGCGACACTCCCGAGAACACCGGCGGCTACCTCTACAGCCTCAACGGCGATACCGGCAGTTCCTCTTCCGAGACTGTCACCGGCACTGTGGCCCAGACCATAGCGACATCCGACAATACGAAAGTCGTCATCGCACAGGCCCAGGTGGCCGGCAAGTCCAACTACGGTTTTGTGGTTTCCGATGCCACCGGTTCCGTATATCTCTATTTCAAGAAGGACGAGACCATCCCTTCCGTCAACATTGGTGACAATGTGAAGGTAGAGGCTACCAAGACCACCTACGGCGGAGTCCCCGAGTTCACCGGAGCCACTGTAACGGTACTTTCTTCCGGCAGCTTCTCATATCCCGAGGCCAAGGACATCACCTCCACCGCCGCATCATATGCGTCGTCGGTAACCGAATATGTCAGCATCAACGGCACCCTCAAGGTATCTGGCAACTACTACAACCTGGAGATTCCCGGCGCCTCCACCAGTACGGTGCAGGGCTCGCTGTCGGCACCTCTCGAATCCCTCGGAGTCGATTCCTTCGAGGGCAAGCAGGTTACCGTCAAGGGCTACTTCGTTGGTACGTCTTCCAACAAGGACTGCGACAAGTATATCAATATCCTGGTTACAGGAATCGGACTCGCCGACCCCAACGCTAAATATTGCGGCGTATCTACCGATAACATCAACGTAAAGGCCGATGTCACCGAGGCTTCGTTCAGCATTTCATCCAATGCCGCCTGGACAGCAGTCTCCGACAATGCGGCCTTCACCCTCGATCCCGCATCCGGAGAGGGTGACGCCACCGTCACCGTCAAGTTCTCCGCCAACGAAGGCGATGCCCCCAGGGTTGCAAACATCAAGGTCAGCTGCCCCGATGCAGGATATGAGGCTACGGTTGTGCTCACGCAGGCCAAGCCGTCCAGCGGCGAGGCCGTCACGATCAGCATAGACTTCACCAAGAAGATATCGAGCCTGCCACAGAAAAAGGAGAATGCCCAAAAAGATGGCACATTCGAGTATGAAGGCTATACATTTACTCTTCACGCAGCCGATGCCTATTATCAGGGAGAGAGCAGCGGATCCTTCTACCTGCTTATCGGCAAGACCGGTTCGTATATTGAATTCCCCGCAATCGAGGGCAAGTCGCTGGTGAAAGTCAGTTTCCTTACCGGTGCGAACGCTTCCCCCGCAGTGATTGAGGATATTGCCAAGGCTGACGGTACCCGCCTCAATATCAACAATTCCGCTCTGAATAAGGGCACGGAGTTCGAGTGGGATATTCCCGGCGAGCCCGGTGTTGCCTACCGTATAGTCGTATGTAACGATAAGAACGCTCAGTTCCAGAACCTTACCCTCATCTACGAATAACAGTCTGCTATGCTCAGGAGATTCCTAATCCCGGCAGCGACGGCAATGATTTCCATTCTCCTTCTCGCCTCGTGCGAGGAGGAAAAGACTGATACGGTGACTGCTGCCATTGCGCCGCGCTCCACGTCTTTGAGCGCGTCTTCAGGCAGCGTGTGGGTCAGCGTAACGGCAGGAGGCCCCTGGACGGTAAGCCTCGACTTCGGAGGCTCTCCCGCATGGGCCAAAATCGTTCCCTCTTCGGGAGAAGGCTCCCGGGGTGACGTGAGTCTGCGCTATGAAGAGAATACCGGACAGGAAGCGCGCAGCGTGACTCTGCTGCTTTCTGCCGGCAGCACTGCAAGTGCGGTCGTTACCCAGGAAGGCGTTTCCTCTTCCCAGGGTGGCGGCAATGAGGGCGGCGGCCCGAACGGCACCGACGTCGCAAGAGCCTTATGGCTGGAACTTCCGGCAACCGAAGCGGGAGACGGCCTGACCGTTTACACCCACGATTACGAGGGTGGCAAATACATCAGCTTCGCCAAGAGCGGGGTCCGCAACTGGACAATGTACTGGGATGCGAAAGAGCACCTCTCGAAGTGGGTGGCTTATCCGCTTAACAATGCCCTCAGGGGCAGCGGGTCGCGTTCCGACGTTTGGGGGCTGGATCCGCTCGTCCCCATTTCGGAACAGCCCGACCTTACGCTCGGCTCTTACGGAGGTGGATGGACCCGCGGGCACCAGCTCCCTTCTGCAGACCGGCTGAGTCCACGTTCCGCCAATATCTCGACTTTCTACGGCACCAATATGACGCCGCAGCAATGGGACTTCAACGGCGGCATCTGGGCGAGCCTGGAGGGCGCCGTACGCTCCTACGCATCCAAGGCCGATACGCTGTATGTCGTTACCGGATGCCTGTATGAAGACTCTACCACTTACACGGGTGTAAACTCCGGCTTTGCCGTCAAAGTGCCCACCCATTATTTCAAGGCATTGCTTTTCAGGGGAGTATCCACCTATGCTTCTCCAGAGGGTTTCATGGCTGCGGGATTCCTGCTGCCTCACTCTCCAGAAATCAGCGGCGGCAGCTACCTCGAATACATAATGTCCATCGATGAGCTTGAATCTCAGACCGGTATTGATTTCTTCCCCAATCTCGCCGCTGTTGTCGGCGATGACAAGGCTGCCGCGCTGGAGGCCAAAGCTCCTTCAAACTGGTGGAAATGACAACGATAATTTAACCTGCAATGAAAAGATACTTTCTTCCTCTGGTCCTGATTCTGCTCATGGCGGCAGGATGCGGCTCCGCCAGGCAGGCGGGCGTCGCTGCGACCCGTACATCCCACATCATAGGTTTTTATAACCTCGAGAACCTCTTCGACACCTACCACGATGAGGGCAAAAACGACTATGAGTACCTTCCCGACGGGGCAAATCAATGGACCGAAGCCAAGTATCGTAAAAAGCTCGCCAACATGGCGCACGTGATAGCCGCCATGAAGAATGACAATGGCGTGTGGCATACCGTGCTCGGAGTCTCCGAGATAGAGAACCGCCACGTCCTGGAAGACCTCGTGACGGAGCCTGAGATTGCTGCTGCCAACTATCAGATAGTGCATTACGACGGTCCCGACCGCCGTGGCGTAGATGTGGCGATGCTTTACGATCCCACCAAATTCAAGCTCCTCGACAGCGAATCCATCCCTTTCACTTTCGAGAACAGCAACGTGGAATTCGAGATGACTCCCGAACAGCAGGAAAACTTCCGCACCCGTGACGTATTGATGGTCCACGGTCTGATTGGTGACGAACATTTTGCGATATACGTCTGCCATCTTCCTTCCCGCATCGGCGGCAAGGGCGTTGACACCCGCGCCCGCGGAGGCGAAATCATTTACAATCACGCAGAGAAGATGATGGAGAAGTATCCCGGCATCAAGGTGGTGGTCATGGGCGATATGAACGACAATCCTACCGACCCTTCCATGGCCGTTTATCTACGCGGCCGGCAGACCATTGAAGAAATGGGCGAGGGCGACTTCTTCTCTCCGTTCCTGAGCATGCTCAAGGCAGGCTACAGCTCACTGTATTATCGCGGCGAGAGCAACATCTACGACTGCATCCTTGTAAACCACAGCCTTGCGAAAGCACAGGCGGGCACATGGCAGATCCAGCCGATAATCAAGGGTAAATACTACGGACGCATCTTCGTCAAGCCTTTCATGACCAACCAGAGCGGCCAGTACAAAGGCACCCCGTTCCGTACTTTCTCCGGCGGCGCCTTCGTGGGCGGTTATTCTGACCACTATCCTACATACATCGTAATAGCAAAATAAATTTACCTATGTATAAGAAAACGTTTACCGCTCTGGCCCTCCTGCTGGCCGCTGCGACCCTCTCCGCCCAGGATTTCACCGGAGGCGTAAAGGGTACGGTGGTCAACCGCAACGGCCGCGAGCCTGTCGAAAAGGCCACCCTTACGCTCATGCAGGGTGCAAACCAGATTGTCCAGGTGGAGTCGGCAGAGGACGGCACCTTCGAAATCGGCAATCTCGACAACGGACAGTACACCCTCATCATCAACGCTCCCGACTTCCTGGAGAACCAGGTGCAGGTTACGGTCAACGACGGCTACGTCAAGAACATGTTCAATCTGTCCATGACAGCCGTCAAGCAGCTTACCGATCTCGATGACGATTCGTTTGCAGCATTCGACCTCGACGATTCGGGGTACAATGACAATCCTACCATCCTGTTCGGTTCCAACGACGTATTCAACAACATAACCGGCTACAATTTCTCGTCGGTGCGTTTCCGCGCAAGAGGCTACAGCTCCGAAAGCCAGGATGTATATCTGGCCGGCGTCAAGATGAACGACGCCGTAACCGGATACAGCCCCTTCTCCCTGTGGAGCGGTCTCAACGAGGCCATGCGCTCCAAGGAAACGGTGAGCGGCGTCGAGGTTTCCGACTTCGGATTCGGCGGATACAATGGTCTGACTTACATTTTCGGCAATGCGGCCAACGTGCGCAAGGGCTTGAGGGCCAGTGTGCTGACCAACAGCCAGCTGTACCGTCTGAGGGTCATGGGTTCCTATGCCACCGGCCTTATGGACAACGGCTGGGCCTTTGCCGCGAACGTGTCCGCCCGTCTTGGCGGCAACGACTGGATCGACGGTGTTTACTACCGTTCATTCGCATACTATCTGGCTGCCGACAAAGTCTTCAGCCCCGAGCATAAGCTGAGTCTGGTGTTCTTCGGCACGCCCGGCCAGAGGGGAGCGCAGAACGCTTCTACCCAGGAGGTTTACGACCTGGTGGGCGACAATATGTACAACTCCAACTGGGGTTATCAGAACGGCCGGGTGCGCAACGCCCGCGTGCGCAAGACGCATGAGCCCGTCGCCATCGTACGCTACGAATTTACACCGTCCGACACTTTCGCGGCGGGAGCCACCCTGCTGTACCGTTTTGGCAGCAACGGATACACTGCTCTCGACTGGTACGACGCCCAGGACCCCAGGCCCGACTACTACCGCAACCTTCCCAGCTACTTCCTGGATACCAATACCGACCTTGGCCGTCACAATGACTACAAGTACGGCTGGTCGCAGGAAATCTGGACCCATTCAAACCAGTATCCGGAACTGACGCATATCAACTGGGACCGCCTGTACAATGTCAACTACATTCAGCCGGGCGGGCGTTCCAAGTACGTACAGGAAGAGCGTCATGTCGATCAGAACGACATCAACCTTGCGCTCAATGCCAAGTGGCGCGCAGCCGACTGGGTGACTGTGACTGGAGGCCTGAACGGGCGAATTAACGTTACCGAGAACTACAAGAAGATTGCCGACCTGCTGGGCGGCGAATATTTCCTGGACGTGGACAATTTTGCCGAGCGTGATTACGGTTCTCAGCCTTGGAAAATCCAGAACGATCTCGACTACTGGGTGGCCAACGGCGAGCCCCGCAAACTCAAGGTCGGCGACAAGTACGGCTACGACTACCTCTCGCAGGTGCGTACTGCCGGAGCATGGGTCAACGGCCATTTCGTACTCGGCAACCTCAGCCTGAATGCCGGTCTGCGTGCCGGTTACGAGGGCTTCTGGCGTCACGGTCTTATGCGCAAGGGTCTTTTCCCCGGTGCACCCAAGGATGCTGCCATGGCGGCCGCCTGGGCTGACCTCGGCATCGAAAAGTCCGACGAATGGTCATCGTGGGTATCCAAGAAGGCTCAGTTCTTCACCTATGCCGCCAAGCTCGGAGTCAATTACGTTATCGGCGGAAACCAGAGGGTTTATGCCAACGTGGGCTATTTCAACGACGCTCCCAAGTTCAACCAGGTATTCCTGAGCCCCCGAACCCGCAACACCATGGTAGATGACATCACTACCGTCAAGACCTTTGCATCGGACGCCAACTGGCAGTATTCCGGCAACGGAATCAACATCCGCGCGACTGCATATTTCGCGACCATCAAAGACCAGAGCAAGGTCATGAGCGCCTACGACGATATCCAGAACGCTTTCTCCAACTTTGCCATAACCGGCATAGACCAGCGCAACATGGGCATCGAGCTCGGTTTCAAGACCCCTCTGTATTTCGTGGACAACCTGTCGCTGCAGGGAGTGCTCAGCCTTGGCGAGTACGTCTATACCTCCAGCCCCGAGATGACCCAGACCGTCGACAACAGCGCACAGGCTGTCATGACCGACGTGCTCCTGCCTTACTGGCAGTCCAATCCGGTTTATGCCAAAGACGCTTCGGGCAGCTATACCGACGAAATAGTGAAGTGGCAGAAACACTATGTCCCTTCTACCCCGCAGACCGCGGCAAGCCTCGGACTCGCATATAATTACAACTACTGGTTCATCGATGCCGACGTGGAGTATTTCGACCGCTCCTACCTCGACATGAATCCTCTGTACCGCACTGACTATGCTACAGCGGGTCCCGACTACAACGTCACTCCGGAGGAAATCGAGTACATGACTTCCCAGGAGAAGTTCGACCCGGCCTGGCTCGTGAACCTTTCCGTAGGCAAGTCCTGGTATATCAAACGCAAGTATCAGCTTGGCTTCTCCTTCAACGCCAAGAACCTCCTCAACAACCGCAACGTTAAGACAGGTGGATACGAGCAGACCCGCATCGTGGACAACACCGTCTCCAAGGAGCGTTTCTACCGTTTCGACCCCAAGTATTTCTATATGGCGGGCTTCAATTACATGTTGAACATTTATTTCAGATTCTAAAGGTATGAAGAAGATATATATAGCCCTTGCGGCCCTGCTTGCGCTCACTGCCTCATGCCGCAGTTTCGTAGAGGAGTGGCAGCCCGTATTCACCTTCTCCTACGCCAATCCCGACCCTGCCAAGGTTTATTCAGAGGCCGACCTGTCCGAATTCGGGTTCCCCGGTACCTTTACCACAATCCACGACCTCAAGGCCCTTTACAAGAACGGACCGGTCGGCATCAACAGCAATATCTGGATCAAAGGACAGGTTACGACCACCGACATTACCGGCAATATCTATCGCGAAATATATATTCAGGACGAGACCGGCGGCATCGACGTCAAGATAGGCAAGTCCTCGCTTTACAGCGAATACAAGCTTGGCCAGTGGCTGTACGTGAGTTGCGCCAACCTTACGCTCGGAGCCTACAACGGCATGCCCCAGCTTGGCATGGAGGCCGACAATACGCCCACGAACGAGTATGAGACCTCTTACATCGACGTGCAGGCAATCATCGACCAGCACATCTTCAAGGGCCCCGATGCTCCTGCGGTACAGCCCCTCGTAGTCAGCGAGAATGATATCAAGACCGCCATATCCAAGGGCTTTACTGGTGAGCTTTGGGGCAAACTTGTAACTGTCCCCGGCATGCTGTACAAGCACGAGATTTTCGCGCTCTTCTATCCGAATCCCAACATGCCGCACAAAAGCGGCAATCCCGAGAACCGCGTGTTCCTGTCCGACAACGGCACCTGGGGCATAGACACCTGGGCGCTTTCCAAGAACGGGTATATCAGCTATATATACAGCGGGCTTTGGGACAAAGCCGAGGTGGGAAGCGGAGCCACGCGATACGGGCCCATTACCGGCACTCCTGCTGATTATCTGGCTCCCGGCAGTGTTCTGGACAGTTTCGGCACCGATATCAACAGATCTTACAAGGATATCATGGCGAATTATGCCACGGCCAACTACGTGTCGCATTACTTCAACCTCGGCAAGACCGATGTACAGGTACGCACCAGCGGTTATGCCAAATTTGCCGACGAAAAGCTTGATGCGCGTATCCTTTCCGGTTCCAAAGTGGACATAACAGGCATATTGTCTATATATAACGGCAATGCGCAGTTTACCCTCGTCGATGAGCCTTCCGTATCTGTGAAAATCAACTGAAAATGAAAAGAGCACTGGTAGTATTGACGACTTTGACTATGATGACTGCCTGCAATGACAATCCCTTCCTGCATGAATGGGATACCCCCTACGGCACCGCGCCGTTTTCCAAGATAAGCACTTCGGATTATCTTCCCGCCTTCAAGGCCGGCCTTGAGGAGCAGAAGAAAAACATCGAGGCCATAATAGCCTGCCCCGAGGCACCCGATTTCGACAACACCATCCTGGCTTACGAGCAGGCGAGTCCTATACTGGACCGAGTGAGCGGAGTCTTTTTCAATCTCTCCGAGAGCGATTCCACCCCCGAGATGCAGGCCATCGAAGAAGAGGTGATTCCCATGCTCACCGATGCCGAGAACGAGATTCTGATGAATCCTGAGCTCTTTGCGCGCGTCAAGGCAGTTTACGATGCGTCCGGCTCCCTTACCCGCGAGCAGCAGATGGTCACCAAGAAACTGTATCAGGCTTTTGAGCGCAACGGCGTGGGTCTCACCGCAGACGCCAAGGCCCGTTTTGCCCAGATTAACACTCGTCTTGCGAGCCTGAGCCAGAAGTTCGGACAGAACCTGCTTGCCGAGAACAACGCCTTCAAGGAGGCCACAGGAATCACCGTAAGCGAGTATTACGACTTTATGTCTTCCTGCTCCGACCGCGACAAGCGCGAGCAGGTCTTCAAAGCCTATTCCAACCGTGGCAACAACGGAGGAGAGCACGACAACAACGCCATAGTGCTCGAGATACTCAAGCTGCGCGCCGAGATGGCACAGTTGCTGGGCTATCCCAATTTTGCAGCCTATCAGCTCTCCGACAAGATGGCCGGGGATCCTGCGACGGTGGACAATTTCCTGCAGCCGATAATGGATGCAGCCATGCGCCAGGCAGCCCGGGAAAAGGCTGACATGCAGGCCATTGCCGGTCACGAAATCGAGGCCTGGGACTGGAGCTACTATGCCGAGAAGGTGCGTGCTCTCAAGTATTCCCTCGACGAGAACCAGACCAAGCCCTACTTCCAGGCCGACAGCGTCATGAAGGGCGTGTTCTGCGCCGCCGAGCGCATTTACGGCATCAAGATAGAAGAGGCTCCTGAAGTTGAGGTCTATAATCCCGAGGTCAAGGCATACAAGCTGTCGGAACCCGACGGCAGCCTGGTCGGCATATTCTACCGCGATTATTACGTTCGCTCCACAAAGAGGGGCGGCGCGTGGATGAACAACTTCCGCGACCAGTATAATTACGGCTCCGACGTCCGTCCCGTCATTGTCAACGTGTGCAATTTCCCCGCGCCTGCCGAAGGGCAGCCGTCACTCCTCACCGTTGACAACGTACAGACCGCCTTCCACGAATTCGGCCACGCTCTCCACGGCTTCCTTACCAAATGCCACTACAAGTCCGTGAGCGGCACTTCCGTAGCCCGCGACTTTGTGGAGATGTTCTCCCAGTTCAATGAGAACTTCGCTTTCGTGCCCGAAATACTCGCCGCTTATGCTAACGACTACCGCAGTGGAGAACCCATCCCCGGCTCCCTCGTGGAGAAGATACGCAAGTCCCTCAAATTCAACCAGGGATTCATGACCGGCGAACTCTGCGCCGCATCCATCCTGGATATGAAGTGGCATGAGCTGAGCGCCGCCGAGCTTGCCGCATTCAACGGTCCCGACGACATCCGCGCCTTCGAAGAGAAGGTCTGCAAGGAGATGGGCCTTTGCGATGAAATCATCCCCCGATACCGCACTACCTACTTCAACCATATTTTCAACAGCGGTTACAGCGCCGGCTACTACAGCTATTTGTGGAGCGAGGTGCTCGATGTCGATGCCTGGGAGAAGTTCGAGGCCGACGGAATCTTCAACAAGGCCACGGCCGACAGTTTCCGTGCGACCTTCCTCGAAAGGGGAGGCAGCGAAGAACCCATGACCCTCTTCCGCAGCTGGAGAGGCGCCGACCCCGATCCGGCAGCGCTCCTCCGTGCCCGCGGGCTGGAATAATTGAAAACCGTAGCCCAGCCGTATCAAAAAAATCAGTATCTTTGCAGGATTTACAGAAATAATCAAAATTAGATATGGCAAAGAAAGTACTACTGATGATTCTGGACGGCTGGGGCGAAGGACGCCACGACCACAGCAATGCGATTTATACCCAGGGCGCACCCTTTATCGACAGCCTCCGTGCAAAATATCCCTTCTCCCACCTGCAGGCATGCGGCGAATACGTAGGCCTTCCCGACGGGCAGATGGGCAACAGCGAAGTAGGACACATGAACCTCGGCGCAGGCCGCGTGGTTTATCAGGACCTCGTAAAGGTCAACATGGCCTGCCGTGGGCACGAACTCCTGCAGAACAAAGAAATCCGCGCCGCATACGATTACGTGAAGCAGTCTGGCAAGAAACTCCATTTCTTCGGCCTTTGCTCCCACGGCGGTGTCCACTCCTCCCTTGACCACCTGTACGAATTCCTCGCCGACGCCAAGAACGAAGGCATAGAGAACGTCTTCGTACACTGCTTCATGGACGGACGCGACACCGACCCCCGCAGCGGCTACGGCTTCGTCAAGGAACTCGAGCAGAAGATGGCCCAGACCACCGGCCGCGTAGCCACAGTCTGCGGACGCTTCTATGCCATGGACCGCGACAAGCGCTGGAACCGCATCAAAGAGGCCTACGACATGCTCGTCGAGGGCAAGGGCGCACGTTTCACCAGCGCGCTCGAGGGCATCCAGGCTTCGTACAATGCTGAGGTTACCGACGAATTCATCAAACCCATAGTCATCGAAAAGGACGGCAAGCCGCTTGCAACCGTTGAGGAAGGCGACTGCATCATTTTCTACAATTTCCGCAATGACCGAGCCCGCGAGCTCACCGCAGTCCTCACCCAGAACGACATGCCCGAGGAAGGCATGCACACCATTCCCCTGTACTACTGCACCCTCACTCCTTACGACGCTTCTTTCCAGGGTCTCCACATACTCTTCCCCAAGGAGGAGGTTACCGACACTCTCGGGGAGACTATCTCCCGCGCCGGCCTGAGGCAGCTGCGCATCGCGGAGACCGAGAAATACGCCCACGTAACCTTCTTCTTCAACGGAGGCCGCGAGACCCCGTTCGAAGGCGAGGACCGTATCCTGGTGAATTCCCCCAAGGTGGCGACCTATGACCTCCAGCCCGAAATGAGCGCCGTAGAGGTTACCGACCGCCTGTGCGAGGCCATACGCAGTGAGCGCAACGACCTCATCATCCTCAACTACGCCAACGGCGACATGGTGGGCCATACCGGAGTTTACAAGGCTATCTGCAACGCTGTAGGCTGTATCGACGGCTGCGTGGAGACCACCGTCACCTGCGCCCTCAATCACGGCTACACCGTGCTGCTCACCGCAGACCACGGCAACGCCGACTATGCCGTCAACGAAGACGGAAGCCCCAACACCGCCCATTCGCTCAACGAAGTGCAGTTCATAGTGATAGGCGCCGGCGACGAGGTAAAGACGGTTAAGGACGGAGCCCTCTGCAATGTGGCTCCCACCATCCTCAAGCTCATGGGCGTACCTCAGCCTGAGGCCATGACCGCAGAGCCTCTCATCTGATGTACAGGCTTGAACCTATACTGCGCCCCATGGTCTGGGGCTCCGAGCTTTGGGTGCTGTCGGGTTATCCCGAGCGCCTTTCGAGGGTTGCTGACGGGCCATGTAAAGGCATGACCATCAATGAATTGGTCGCGCAGCAAAAGGAACGTCTTCTGGGCCGGCAGAACTACAGCCGCTTCGGTGACGAATTTCCTCTCCTCGTCAAGTTCCTCGACGTGCACGAGCCCCTGAGCATTCAGGTCCATCCTTCGGAGGAACTGGCCCAGGCACGCTGCGGCCAGCACGGCAAGAACGAGATGTGGTACGTCATAAGGGCCCGCGAAGGAGCGGAGCTCATGTCGGGACTGTCCCGCAGCATAACTCCCGACGAATACGTCCGGAGGGTGGAGGACCACACGCTCACCGATGTCATCGCGCGTCACTCCATCCGCGAAGGCGACGTGTTCTTTATTCCGACAGGACGTATCCATGCCTTGCTTCCCGGAAGCTATATTGCTGAAATACAGCAGACCTCTGACATGACTTACCGCCTGTACGATTACAACCGTCCCGGGCTTGACGGACGTCTGCGCGAGCTGCATACCGAGCTTGCAAAAGACGCCATCGACTATCATGTCTATCCCGAATACCGTACTCAGTACGAGCATCGCGCCGGGGCCGAAATACCCTTGGTGCACTGCGACTATTTCAATACTTCGCTGCTGGACCTCGACGCTCCCTTTACCCTGGACGTGAGCTCCCTCGACAGTTTTGTGGTACTCATGAACGTAGGCGGTACAGGAACTGTCCGCTGCGGTGCAGACTCATCCTGCCTTGGATCCGACGGCTGCCTGCTCGTTCCCGCCGATGCCGGCACTATAGAATTTATCCCCGACAGAGGGCTGAAGGTCCTCGTTGCATACATTTGATTTTTATGAAGCGCAGAAGCAAAAGAGGCGAGTCCTCCGGGAGGGCCAAGAACGCAGGGCGCAAGCCGGTGCAGCAGTATGTAGGAAAGGTTCAGATGACCCGCGACGGGTTCATATTCGTCGTCATAGAGGGGCAGGACGAAGACATCTTCGTAAAAGCCGCCAAGACTCGTCATGCGCTCAACGGCGATCTGGTCCGCGTGGCGGTCAGCCGTCAGGGCTCAGGCAAGCGGCGCGAGGGCGAGGTCGTAGAGATACTTGAGCGCAGCAAGGCCCCGTTCGTGGGATACATGCATTTCGTGGGTGCCCAGGGCTGGGTCCTCATGCAGAGCAAGTTCATGCCCTACGACGTGGAGGTGGATGCCGAACAGGCCCGCAGCCTTGGCGCGGAGGCCGGAATGAAGGTCGCCGTCGTGGTGGACCGCTGGGAGCGCAAGGACCTTTCGCCCCGCGGGCATATAGTCGATGTGCTCGGGGAGCCTGGTGACAACGACACCGAGATGCATGCCATCCTTGCCGAATTCGACCTCCCGTACCGTTTCAGCCCCGAAGTGGAGAAGGCGGCCGACAAGATTTCCGACGAAATCACTCCCGCCGACCTCAAGGGCCGCAAGGACTTCCGCGACACCCTCACCTTTACCATCGACCCTGCCGACGCCAAGGATTTCGACGACGCCCTGTCGCTGCGCAAGCTTCAGAACGGCAACTACGAGGTGGGCGTGCATATCGCCGACGTATCCTATTATGTCCGCCCGGGCACTGCAGTCGATGCCGAGGCGCGCGAGAGGGGTACCTCGGTTTATCTGGTGGACCGTACGGTTCCCATGCTCCCCGAGAAGCTTTGCAACAAACTGTGCTCGCTGCGTCCCGACGAAGACAAGCTTACCTTCTCCGCCGTATTCGAAATTGGCCCGAAGGGAGGCATAAAGTCCCGCTGGATAGGCCGTACCATAATACGCTCCGACAGGCGTATGGATTACGACCAGGCCCAGGCCGTCATAGACAATCCTCCGGCAGAGCCTTCGCAGCTCGAAGACGCCATACTTACGCTCAACCGTCTGGCCCGCATCTTCAGGGAGGCGCGTTTCAAGGCGGGTGCCATCAATTTCGACCGTCCCGAGATGAAGGTCGAGGTGGACGAATCCGGCAAGCCGGTGCGCGTGTACCAGAAGATAGCCCGTGAGTCCAACAACCTCATCGAGGAGTTTATGCTGCTTGCCAACCGCACCGTTGCGGAGTTCGTCGCTACCGGCGGCAAGATGAACGGCGTGCCCATGAAGAGCGCCAAGACCTTCGTTTACCGTGTCCACGACGAACCCAACTTCGAGAAACTCGAGAGCCTGCGCGGATTCGCCGCAGGGTTGGGCTACAAGATGAAAGAGGCTACGAGCGGCTCCGGAGCGGCAGCGGCCCTGCGCGAACTTCTCGGAGCGTCAAAGGGCAAGCCCGAGTTCAACGCCTTCGAAAACATAGCCCTGCGCTCCATGGCCAAGGCCGTGTACAGTACGGAAAATATCGGACACTACGGACTTGCGTTCAATTTCTATACGCACTTTACGTCACCTATCCGCCGTTATCCCGACCTCATGGTGCACCGTCTGCTCTCGAGGTACCTTGCAGGAGGCGATTCTGTAGAGAAGAGCCGCTACGAGGCCGAGTGCGAGCACGCATCGGCCCGTGAGCAGGTGGCTGCCGATGCTGAACGCACCAGCGTCAAGTACAAGCTGGTGGAATTCATGCAGGACAAAGTCGGAATGGAATTCGACGGCGCCGTGTCGGGAATCACCGAGTGGGGCATGTACGTCGAACTCGACGAGACGCATATCGAGGGCATGGTGGCGCTCAGGGAGATAAAATCCGACTTCTTCGACTTTGACGAAGGACACTACAGGCTGGTCGGCCGCCGCACCCGCAAGGAGTACCGGCTCGGAGACCGCGTACGCATCCGCGTGGCCGCAGCCAATCTGGAGCAGAGGCTGCTTGACTTCGAGCTCATCGAGCCGGAGGTGGCAGAGGAGGCCGTAAAGGGGCGCAGGCATGAGGAACGTCCGTCCGGGCACTACGACAGCGACCAGGAAGCCCTGGAGGCTGCAACGCAGGAGCCTTACCGTTCTCCGCTACCCCGCGGACACAAGAAGATTGGCGGAAGGACCAACGGCAAATCTTTCGGGAAAGCCCGCGGTAAAAAACGTAAATGACTTATTGTTTACCGTTACTCGGATTGATCGGAGGATACCCAGAGGAAGACTTTGTCGCCTCGCCTGACGTGCTCTCCGGACTCTCCGGCGGGGATTGCGACAGAACAACGTGAGCCCTTTGGTGCAAGTTCGCAGGGCTCGAGGTTGAGGCGCATGTCGTCCACGGTGATTTGTGTAACACCGCTGGTGGGCCCGATTATCATAATCTCGTCACCCTTGTGCAGTTCGGTCGCTTCCACGGCTATCTCGGCTACTCCTATGCGGTCGAACCAATTGCTGATTTTCCCGAGATAAACCTTGCGCCGGGTGGCCTGGGAGCCATAAACCGAGCTCCATTCGCCAAGGCGGGCGCCCTGGTAGTAACCGTCCCAGAATCCACGGTTGAACACTTCCGACAGCGAGGCTTTGAGACTTGCCGCAAGTTCCGGTGAGAATGTTCCGGCTGCGACGGCGTCTGCCGCCTTCCTGTAGCAGCGTACACAGCGGCCGACGTATTCCGCGCTTCGGGCGCGCCCTTCTATCTTGAACACCCGCACCCCGCTCAGTACCATCTTGTCTATGAATTCGATGGTGCACAGGTCTTTGGGCGACATGATGTACTTGTTGTCCACGTTGAGTTCGTAGCCGGTCTCCAGGTCGGTGACACCGTACCCACGCCGGCATACCTGCATGCAAGCGCCCCTGTTGGCCGATGCCCCGTAGGCATGGAGGCTCAGGTAGCATTTACCGCTGACAGCCATGCAGAGAGCGCCGTGGGCGAACATCTCTATCCTGACCTGCTCTCCGGAAGGTCCGCAGATATTCTCGCGGACTATGGCGTCGTGAATCTCCGCAACCTGGTCGAGGGTAAGCTCCCGGGCCAGTACAGCCACATCTGCCCAGCGGGAATAAAAGCGCAGGGCTTCCACGTTGGAGATGTTGAGCTGGGTGGATGCGTGAATCTCGAGGCCGATGCTGCGGGCGTATTCCATCGCGGCGACGTCGGACGCTATGATGGCGTCCACACCTGCCTCGCGTGCGGCGTCGAGGGCCTCGCGCATGGCCGGAAGGTCCTGCTGATACAGTATGATGTTGAGGGTGAGGTAGCTGCGTACCCCTGCCTCGCGGCATATCCGCACCACTTCCTTCAGGTCTTCGGGGGCGAAGTTGGAGGCGCTGCGGGAGCGCATGTTGAGGCAGCCTACGCCGAAATACACTGAGTCCGCTCCTGCCTGGATGGCTGCCTGCAGACAGGAAAAATCTCCGGCGGGTGCCATTATCTCAAGTGATAATGGTGCCCCTGCGTCGCTACGCTCCGATGTTCTGTCAGTTGGTGTAGTCATGTTGAGATGCTAAAAATGAAAGTCTTTAGCCTTTTGCAGGGCTTCGTCGATCTGGGTGTCGTAACGGAGGCGGACCTTGACCCCGTCGGGCTGGAAATAGTACCGGACTATGATTTCTTCTTCGAGGAAGGGGATGATTTCGTCCTTCTTGAGCCTCAGGAAGTCGGCCTTCTCCATGTTGAGGGCCTTCTCGAGGGCGTCGAGCTGCGGAGCCATGACTTCCGAAAGGCCGTCGCGCCCGAGTTCCTTCTTGACGAAATCGAAGTAGGTGCGGGCGGAACTGCGGTAGTCGAAGGTCTTGCCCTCTGCGAATGCGATAAAGTCCTCGTAGTCGGCGTCGCTTATGCGGAACTCCTCGGTGGAGGGTATGCTTTTGTGATTCCTGACATATTCCAGGGCGTACTGTTCGACCACTCCGTTCATGACCAGCGAATAGGTAAGACGGCTGTACTCGTGGGGCTTGACCTCGATGTCGGGAGTGATTCCGCCGCCGTCGCGCACCGTCCTGCCCATTGCGGTCTTGAATTCATGGGTGAGGGAATCGGGGATGTGCCCGACGGAACCGTCCTCGCCGCGGTGCGAATAGTCGATGGCCTGTACGCAGCGTCCGCTGGGAGTGTAGTATTTGGCGGTGGTGAGTTTGAGCTGACCGTTGTACGGCATGGGCCTGATGCTCTGCACGAGGCCTTTCCCGAAGGTGCGCGTTCCGATGACTATGGCACGGTCGAGGTCCTGCAGGGCGCCGGAAACAATCTCGGATGCCGAGGCGCTGCCGGAATCCACCATGACTATGAGGGGGAGGGAAGTATCTACCGGCTCCTTGGTGGTGCGGTAGGTGAACGATGAGCCCTCCTCGCGGCCGCGGGCCGTAACTACGAGTGAACCCTTTGGTACAAAGATGGATACGATATCTACGGCCTCTCCGAGTATGCCGCCTCCGTTTCCCCGGAGGTCGAGCACAAGGGTGTCGAGCTGACCGCTGCGGCGAAGGTCTTTTACCGCTGCGCGCACCTCTTCTCCTACGCCCTCGGTGAATCCGGTCTGAAGTATGTATCCGGTACGGGGGGAGATCATGCCGTAGTATTCGATGTCGGGAAGATGGATGGCATGCCGGGTGATGGTGATGTCTTTGGTCTCGCCGGTCCATACTTTCTTGACGCGGAATTTCACCTTGGTGCCGGGAACGCCGCGCATCTTCTCGCTGCTCTGCTGGCTTGTCAGGCCCGCCACGGATTCGCCGTCGATGGACAGGATCTCATCGCCGCAGTGCAGTCCGGCCTTGGCGGCGGGGGAGTTCTTGTAGGGCTCGTTGATGATGACGTTTCCCTGGACGTCGGGCTTGTAAATGATGGCTCCTATGCCTCCGTAGGTCTTGTTAATCATCATCCGCAGGTCTTCATTCTCTTCCTCGGGGATATAGACCGTGTAGGGGTCGAGCTCGGAGAGCATGGCGTCCACCGCGGCCCTTTCCATGCGGTCCACCGGAATCGAATCTACGTACGAACGGTTGAGTTCTTTGAGAATGGAGCTATGGATTTCTGTCCATTTGCCGAGCTTGAAGCCCTTGGTCTGGGCGGATGCACAGATGCATACCGACGCCAGCGCTATTGCGATAAGTGTTTTTTTCATACCAGATAATTGTCCTTCAACCACCGTGCCATATCCCTGAGGGCCTTTCCTCTGTGGGAGATTGCGTTTTTTGTTTCTTCCGGAAGCTGAGCTACGCTGCGGTCGGGGTATTCGTCGGCTATGAACACCGGGTCGTAGCCAAAGCCGCCGTCGCCGCTGCGCACACTTGCGATGCGCCCCTCGAGAGTGCCCTCGAAGAAATGCTCTTCTCCGTTGATTATCAGCGTGACTACGCTGCGGAACCGGGCCGTGCGGGGCTCTCCCGGATGCTTGTCGAGTTCCTTGAGCAGGGCGTCGATGTTGGCTCCGAAGTCGTGATCGGGCGCAGCGGGAAGACCGTCCCGCATTGCGATGTCCTGGGCGAAGCGGGCTGCATGTACGCCCGGCGCGCCTCCAAGGGCATCGACTTCCAGGCCGGTGTCGTCGGCAAAGCAGTCCATGCCGGACAGCGCATGCACGTAGCGGGCCTTGATGATGGAATTTTCCATGAGCGTGGCGCCGTTTTCTTCGGGTTCCGACGTGATTCCCATGTCGGCGGAGGATACTACGTCCACCAGTGATTCGAGTATTTCCCGGGCCTCGCGCAGCTTTCCGCGGTTGCCGGTTGCAAACAGCAGTTTCATATACTCGGCAAAGATACAAATTATTCATATCTTTGTAGAATGATTGACTCCGTACAGATATCCCGGCAGGTGGAGGAACTCTTCGCCTCCATCGAGTTTACAAGCCGTCCCGAAGGGCTTTACGATCCCCTGAGATACATGATAGGAATAGGCGGCAAACGCCTCCGCCCCCAGCTGTGCTTGACCGCTTACGGCCTTTTCCGCGACAGCTTCTGCCTCGAGGTCCTCGAATGTGCGGCGGCGCTGGAGGTATTTCACACCTTCACCTTGATACACGACGACATCATGGACCGTTCGCCCCTGAGGCGCGGCGTGCCTACTGTATGGAAAAAGTGGAACGAGGATACCGCCATCCTGAGCGGCGACGTGATGCTGATCGACGCCTACATGCGTATCGCCAAGGCTCCTCAGTTTTGCCGGGAGCAGGCGCTCGAGCTGTTCTCCCGTACGGCTGCCCAAGTGTGCGAAGGCCAGCAGCTCGACATGGAGTTCGAATCAATGGACGATGTGCCCATGGACAGGTACATAGAGATGATAGGCCTCAAGACCGCGGTCCTGCTTGCATGCAGCGCAAAGATGGGAGCCCTTGCGGCAGGAGCGCCCGCCAGTGCGTGCGACGCCCTCTACGACTACGGATACAGGCTCGGGCTGGCTTTCCAGATTGCCGATGATTACCTCGATGCCTACGGCGACGAAAAAGTCTTCGGAAAACCCATCGGCGGCGACATAATCAACGGCAAGAAGAGCTGGCTGACGGTGCGGGCTCTCCAGAAAACCGCTTCCCGCGAGGCCTTCCTCGCGGAGTTCAACCGCGAATGTGACTCGGACTCCGCGCGTGCGTCCAAGATACTGTCAGTCAAGAATATGTACGACTCCCTCAATGTCCCCTCCGACGCCCGTGCAGAAATTGTCCGCCTGTCCGGCATGGCTCTCGATGCGGTAAAGGGCCTGGACTGCAATGTGGCAGTGCTGCGTGATTTCGCTGAAAAGCTGATAGGAAGGGCCAGGTAGTATGGAGGCGACCGTAGTCAAGAATGCCGGCAGCCATTTCCTGCTAAGCCATCTTCCGCAGTGGGAGCCTTTTCCGGCTGTCCTGAGGGGCAAGGTGCGGCTCGAAAGGAGCGTGTCCACCAATCCCGTCGCAGTGGGCGACAGGGTCGAATACATGATGGAGGAATCTTCCGCTGGAGAGCAGACTGCTGTTATAACGAGCGTGCTGCCGCGTACCAACTACATAATCCGCCGGAGCACCAACCTGTCGAGACAGTCGCACGTCATCGCCGCAAACCTCGACCGGGCCGTGCTGGTGGTCACTCTGTATTTTCCCGAAATCAAGCTCCCGTTCCTGGACCGTCTGCTCGTCACCTGCGAGGTTTATGGAGTCCGTCCCGTGATAGTGCTCAACAAGGTCGATCTTTACCGCGAACTGGCGCCGGAGCAGATAGAGGCCTTCTGCGGCATATACCGCGGGGCCGGTTATACCGTGCTCGAATGTTCGGCGTTGACGGGGGAGGGAATTGACGCACTGAGGGAGCTGTGCTCGCGCGGCACCAGCTTGCTGAGCGGCGAGTCGGGAGTGGGCAAGTCGTCGGTAATCAAAGCTTTGGACCCGTCGCTCAATCCCCGCACGGGCGACATCAGCGTCGCGCATCTCCAGGGCCGGCACACTACTTCGCTGTACGAAATGTACCCGCTTTCCGGCGGTGGTTTCATAATCGACACCCCAGGACTGCGCGGCTTCGGCCTCGTGGACCTGGAGAAGGAAGAGATATCCAAATATTTCCCCGAAATGCTGCGGGTGGCCGACAGCTGCCGTTTCATACCCTGTACTCACACCCACGAACCGGGGTGCGCGGTAAAACAGGCGCTCGAGGATGGTACAATCAGCCCCGAGCGCTACAATTCCTACCTCGGAATGCTCGAGGAGGACAAGAAATTCCGTTAATAGTTCCTGTGCTCCAGGGCCAGGTACTCGTCGAACAGCTTCAGGCACTCCTGCCTGTCGAGTTCCTGCATCAGACCGGGCAGCTTGTCCCTGCCGCCGAATATCTTGTCGAATTTGTCGTCACGGAAGCCTATTCGGTCGTTGTCGGCAATGGTGCAGCCGTAATAAATCTTGTCGATATTGGCCCACAGGCATGCGCAGAGGCACATGTGGCAAGGCTCTCCCGTAGTGTAAAGCTCGCAGCCGCTGAGGTCGAAGGTGCCCAGGCGCCTGCCCGCGTCGCGTATGGCTGCCACCTCGCCGTGGCAGGTGGCGTCGTTGTCGCGAAGCACGCAGTTGTGCCCGCGCCCCACTATTTTTCCGTCTTTCACTATCACTGTTCCGAACGGGCCGCCGTGACCTGCACGTATGCCCTCGCGCGCCTCGCGAATCGCAGTTTCCATAAACTTGTTCATAGTGCAAAAATAATAAATATTTCCATTTGGGCATGTGAGAATAAATAACTAAATTTGCCCCGCTTTAATGTGAAATATAACAGTTTCAAATATGTCCAACGGAAAATTTTCTGTTAAGTATTGTGTGCTTCTGCCACTCGTGCTGATTGTCACAATCCTTCTTTGGGCCCTCCCTACGTCTGTATTCGGTATCGCGGACCTCACTGCCGTCCAGCAGAGGATGATAGCCATTTTCGTCTTCGCCGCCCTCATGTGGATGTTCGAAATCATTCCCAACTGGACCACCTCCCTCATGGTCATCGTCGTCATGCTGCTGTCGGTTTCCAACAAAGGACTCAAGTTCTTTTGCACCCCCGAGGCAGGTACGCTGGTCGATTACAAGAGCATCATGGCATCTTTCGCGGACCCTGTGGTCATGCTCTTCCTCGGCGGCTTCGTTCTGGCCATCATAGCATCCAAGTACGGTATGGACGCCGTCATAGCCAAGGGCCTCCTGGGCCTCTTCGGCAGCAAGCCCAAAATGGTCCTGCTCGGCTTCCTCATCATCATTTCGATATTCTCGATGTTCATGAGCAACACCGCCACCGCCGCGATGATGCTCGCGTTCCTGGCTCCCGTCCTCAAGGCCCTCCCCGAGAATGAGACCGGCAAGGTAGGCCTCGCCCTGTCCATCCCCGTGGCAGCCAACCTCGGAGGTATCGGAACCCCTATCGGAACCCCTCCCAACGCCATCGCCATCGGCGCCCTGGAGAATGCAGGCTACCAGATCGGCTTCGCCACCTGGATGTCCAGGATGGTGCCTTACGTGGTAGTCATGATCATTATCGCCTGGCTGCTCCTCCAGTTCTTCTTCCCCTTCAAGTCCGACAAGATCGAACTCAAGATAGAAGCCAAGCATCACAAATGGGGCTGGAAAGACTATGTGGCATGGATCACCTTCTTCGTGACCATCCTTCTCTGGGTCACCGAGTCCCTTACCGGCATCAACTCCAACATCGTCGCCCTCATCCCCCTGGCCGTCTATACCTGCACGGGCGTGTTCGGCAAAGACGACATCAAGGATATCAACTGGAGCGTACTCTGGCTGGTGGCCGGCGGCTTCGCACTCGGAACGGGTCTTAACAAGACCGGACTTGCAGCCGTCCTCATCAACGCCATTCCTTTCAGCAGCATGAACGTGGTACTGGTCCTCATCATCGCAGGCCTCGTGTGCTACTTCCTTTCCAACTTCATCAGCAACTCCGCAACGGCGGCCCTGCTGGTCCCTATCCTGGTTGTGGTCGGCACCGCCATGGCCGATCCCGAAGCTGCCAACAACGCCCAGTTCATGGCGATTGGCGGCATGAACGCCATGATTCCTTTCATCGCGATGTGCGCTTCTATAGCTATGCTTTTCCCCATATCCACGCCTCCGAACGCCATCGCTTCTTCCACCGGTCTGGTGAAGACCTCCCAGATGGCCAAGGTTGGCGCCATCATCGGCGTAATCGGCTTCGTGCTCGGTTATTTCCTGCTTACCAAAATCTTCCCTTTCCCTACCGTCTAGTATGAAAAGAATGTTGTTTGCAGCCGCAGCGCTGCTCGCTATAAGCACAAGCCTGTTCGCAGAAGACCAGGCCAAGCCCAAATTCAAACTGTACGGCTTCGTACGCAATTATTTCGCCTACGACTCCCGCGTCAGTACCGCCGGCACCGACGACCTGTACTACTGGATGCCCAAAGACGTAAAGATGGTTGGTACGACCGACGTCAACGAGGTCTCCAGCTTCCGCTTCGCCGCGCTTACCTCGCGCCTCGGGCTCGATATCACCGGATACGAATTCGACGGCTACAAGATAGGCGGCAAGTTCGAGGCGGACTTCTATGCCGGACTTACCGGCAATACGGGCACCGCCCAGCTCCGCCTGCGCCAGGCCTTCGTCACCGTGGCAAAGAACGGCCGCAGCTGGAAGATAGGCCAGGCATGGCACCCCATGGCTGCCGACCTTCCCGACATCTTCAGCCTCGAGAGCGGCGCCCCCTTCGGCCCCTTCAGCCGCACCCCGCTGGTCCAGTTCGACCTTGGCCTTACCGAAACCCTCTCCCTTACCACTGCTGCCATCTGGCAGATGCAGTACACTTCCACGGGCCCCGAGGGCGCCAGCGCCAATTACATCAAATACGGCTGCATCCCCGAACTGTATGCCGGCATCAACTTCAAGAGCGGCAAGACCACCCTGCGCCTCGGCGCTGACGTCCTCAGCATCAAGCCCCGTCTGGTCAGCGCCTCCGGATTTGCTGCAGACCGCATCACCACCTGGAACGTATTCCTTTACGGTGCCGGTTCCATAGGCAAGCTGGACCTCAAGACCAAGCTCACCTACGCCAACGACGGTTCGCATTTCAACCTCATCGGCGGCTACGGCGTAACTTCGATAGACGAGACTACCGGCAACTGGAACTTCGCAGCCACCCGCAACGCCACCGGTTGGGCCACGCTGTCCTACAAGGGCCTCGGCCGCTGGGTGCCTTCCATGCTGCTCGGATATTCCAAGCTACTGGGTACCAGCGTCGATGTGCTCGGCGACAAGAACGATTCCGGCGCATACAAGTACCGCTGGGTCAAGAACAACGCCGACGTCGTAGATTATATCTTCCGCGTGCAGCCCGAGCTTATCTACAACCTTGGCAAACTCCAGTTCGGCATGGAATACATGCTTACCGGAGTCAACTACGGACTTTCCAACGACCGCATGAACGCAGTCGGCAACCTGCACCTGCTGTTCAACCATCGCGTGCAGGCGCTTGTAAGACTCAACTTCTAGACCACGGAGAGATGACTCCTTTTCTCCGCCAGGTCGCGAGACATTATCATAACGGAGCCGGTGACATAAGCCGGCTCTGTTTCGTATTTCCCAACCGCAGGGCGCTGCGATTCTTCGAGAATTACCTGGGGCAGGAAATAGCTTCCTGCGGCAGCGGTCCCGCCGTCGCCCCCGGGATGTACACGATGAACGATTTCTTCTATCGTGCCACCGGAGAGCGTCCGTCGGGCCGCATCGACCTTCTGCTGGAGCTGTACGAATGTTACAGGGCCCTCAATCCGGGTGCTGAACCCCTCGACGATTTCATCTTCTGGGGCGACACCCTGCTGGGAGACTTCGACGACATCGACAAGTATCTGGTCAATCCCGAGCACCTTTTCACCAATGTCTCCGACCTGCGCGGCATGCAGGACGACTATTCCTATCTTACCGAGACCCAGCGTGAGGCGGTGGAGCGCTTCGTGCGGCATTTCCTTACTCCCGGGGCGGTAAAGGACAGCTTCCTCGCCATCTGGAAGATACTCCTGCCTCTGTACAGTTCCTTCCGGGAAAGGCTGCGCGGCAAAGGTATGTCGTACGAGGGAATGGTGTACCGCGAACTTGCCGAAAGCGTGCAGGACGGGGGAGCGGCCGACCTTCTCAAGGCCAGGTTCCCCTGGAGCGAACGCTTTGTCTTCGTGGGGCTCAATGCGCTCAACGAGTGCGAGAAGACGCTGCTGCGGCGTATCCACAGGGCAGGCCTCTGCGAGTTTTGCTGGGATTACAGCTCCCAGCCTATCCGCGACCCCGACAACAAGTCTTCGCTGTTCCTGCGGGACTTCACCATAGAGTTCCCCTCGTCTTTCCAGCCCGATCCGGAGGGCCTTCCGCAGACCGAAATCAACGTTCTGAGCGTTCCCGGCGGCATCAGCCAGGCAAAACAGATACCCCATATCCTGTCGCTGTGCACCCCGGCACCCGGAATAGATACCGCCATCGTGCTGCCAGACGAGCAGATGCTCATACCGGTTCTCAATTCCATACCGGAACATGTGACAAAGCTCAACGTCACCATGGGCTATCCCATCAGCGGCAGCCAGATGTGGGCGCTTCTGGGCGACCTGGCGTCATTGCAGTTGCACATCCGTTCCAAAGACGGCGACACCCTTTTCTATCACCGTCCGGTGTGGGCCGTGGTGTCCAATTCCATAGTACGTGCCGTGCTGCCCGAAGAATCCAGGCAGCTGCTGGAAAGGGTGCGCGACGCACGCCGGTACTATATTTCCGCGTCCGAATTCAGTTCCGACCCTATACTGAGCCGCATCTTCCGCCCGGTGGCGCTCAAGACAGAACCCGACGCCGCCCAGACTGCCGGGCTGTGCGTATGGCTTCAGGATGTTCTCGTGACCGTGGCCCCTCTGCTCAAAGGCTTGAGTGACATGCAGCTGGAACTGGATTTCGCAAAGGTGTGCCACGAGACCCTCCAGAGCCTCGGACGCAGGGAACTGCCGCTTGCGGCGTCTTCTTTCTTCCGTCTGCTCAACCAGACCCTGTCCTCCGCGACCGTGCCGTTCGAAGGCGAGCCGCTGGAAGGCCTCCAGATAATGGGCCCGCTCGAGCTGCGCGCCCTCGACTTCGACAACCTTGTAATACTCAGTGCGAACGAGGGTATGTTCCCGCGCCGTTCCGTAAGCTCTTCGTTCATACCTCCCGAGCTCCGCAAAGGCTTCGGACTGCCCACCTACGAGTATCAGGATGCCGTATGGGCCTACTACTTCTACCGCTCCATCCAGCGGGCGTCCAAAGTCTGGCTGGTGTATGATTCCCGCACCGAAGGCCTCAGGGGAGGGGAGCCAAGCCGCTACCTTCACCAGCTCGAGATGCACTTCGGAGTCAAGGTCAATCATTTCGAAGCCCATACCCCGTTGGGACACGGCAGCGACGCAGCAAGCATTCAGAAGACGCAGGAGCACATCGACGCTATCCGTTCGCATTACCTGTCGGCAAGCTCGCTCAGGTCCTATATCGCCTGTCCAGCCCGCTTCTACTATTCCAAGGTGGAGCGCCTTGAGGCGGAAAAAGAAGTGTCCGAGTCGCTGGATGCCGGCATGCTTGGCAACGTGCTGCATCATACCATGGAAGCCCTTTACCCAAAGGGCACAGTTGCCGACGCTCCTTTCATACGTTCCCTCCTGGGCGACGCAGCCCGCATACGTTCGCTGGTGGAGGGATTCATCTGCGAAGAGCTCCACAGTTTCGAGGTGGGCGGGCGCAACATCATATTCGCCGACGTGATATGCAGTTACGTCGATGCCATCCTGCGCAGCGACCTCGATAACCTGCCACCGGGCGGAAGCATACGCATCATCGACGTGGAGAAAGACTTCAAGGCCGAGATAGACGGCTTCCGCTTCATAGGATACATCGACAGGCTCGACAGCCTCGCCCCCGGCACCATGAGGGTGGTGGACTACAAAACCGGCAAGGTGGAGCCCGGCGACCTGGAATTCGACCCCAAGACGGGAGAAATCCCCGAAATAGGCCTTCAGCTGTATCTGTACAAGCTGCTGTCGGCCCGTTTTGCTGCCGGCGCTGAAGTCACCGGTGCCATCTACCAGCCGGCCCGGCTCATGGGAGGCGGAAGCGTAATCTCCCACAGTCTCGACGCCGGATTCTGCGACCGCATGTCGAAGGCGGTCTCGGACATACTCAGTCAGATCTCCGACCTGTCGGTCCCCTGGCAGCGCACGGAAGATACCCGTAAGTGCAAGTATTGTGATTTCAGAGCTATCTGCGGACGATGAAGATAATCAAGGCAAGCGCAGGGTCCGGTAAGACATACCAGCTCTCGCACACCTACATAGACTACCTGATGCAGTCGGCGGATCCCAAGGCGTATCGGCATCTGCTCGCGGTGACTTTTACCAACAAGGCCACTGCCGAAATGAAGGCCCGCATACTCAAGGACCTTTCGGAAGCAGCCAAGACCAACCCCCGTGCACGCCATTATCTGGTGAGCATACTTCACGACTACAGTGCCTTCGGGGTGAGCACAATCGACCGCTTCTTCCAGCAGACCCTGCGCTCTTTCGCCCGCGAGCTTGGGCAGTTCTCCTCTTATCAGGTGGAACTGGACAAGGCTTCGCTGGTCCGTGAGGCCATGGACAGGGTGCTCGACGGCATAAGTTCCGACAAAAAAGAACTCGTGGACTGGCTCAAGCGCAACGCACTCGACAGCATTCGCGAATCTGGACGCTTCCACCTCGACGACGGCCTGCAGGAGATGGGCACAAGGCTCAAGAGCGACGAATACCGCCAGATGAAGGCCGAATGTGGCATCGACGAGCCCGTTAGCTTTTCAAAAAAGTGCCTGGCGGCCATCCACAAGCACTGTGCGGCCATAATCAAAGACTTCGAAGCCAAGGCCGGCAAGCTCGGAATACAGACGGAGAATGGCAAGGCCATACCCTATCCCAAGACAAAGAAAGCTCTCGACGCTCCCGGAGTAAGGAAACTTTTCGAACGCGACTACTGCGTATATGCCACGGCCGGCATAGTCAACAGCCAGCTCTACGGACTGGGCGTCGCCAGGGAGTTCAATGCCGAATTCGACGCCCTGCTGCGCGAAAAGAATGTGCTGCCTCTTGACGAATCCAGCGTGTTGCTGCGTGATATAATAGACGGCTCCGATGCCCCCTTCGTGTACGAAAAGACGGGTACGCGTTATGCCCATTTCCTGCTCGACGAGTTCCAGGATACGTCCCGCATGCAGTGGGACAACTTCCTTCCGCTGCTGCGCGACGCCGACGCTTCGGGCGACAATCTCATAGTAGGCGACGTCAAGCAGAGCATCTACCGCTGGCGCAATTCGGACTGGAAGATGCTCGACAGCGAGGTGCAGGCGGAATTTCCCTCTGCGGTCGTTGAGAATCCGCAGTATAACTGGCGCAGTGCCAGGGCGGTGGTGCAGTTCAACAGCGATTTCTTCGAATTCGCCTCCCGCGAGGTAGGTTTCGGCGAAATGTATTCCAACGTAAGGCAGATCGCCAGGACGGGCGAAAGCCAGGAAGGATGCGTGCGCCTGAGTTTTACCTCCGACCAGACTGCGGCCGTGCTCTCTTCGATTGCAGATGTGCGCTCCAGGGGCGCCCGCTTCGGCGACATAGCAGTTCTCGTTCGCGGGCATGCCGAGGGCGCCCTGCTGGCCGACGCTCTGATAGGCGAAGGCGTTCCGGTAATATCCGACGACACGCTCGACCTCAAGGGTGCAGTTACGGTAAGGCGTCTGGTTTCCCTGCTGACGTTCTACGAAGACCCTTCCAACTCCGTCGGAAGCTATCTGGCGAAGTCGATAGGAGTGGAGTTCCCCGAACGCTATCATTCGCTGGTGGATTTCTGCGAATGTCTGCTGCGGGAGCTGCAGCGCTTCGATGCCGCTACCTTCGAAGCAGAAACCCTCTATACAGGGGCCTTCATGGACATTCTGCAGGACTGGGTGGGTGTAAACGGCAACAACCTCAAGTCGTTCCTGCGGGCCTGGGACGAACGGGAGGAGTGCTACATAGGCTCTCCCGAGAATTCCGATGCGGTCCGCATCATGACCATCCACAAATCCAAGGGCCTGGAGTTCCCTCACGTCATCTTTCCTTTCGCCGACAAGGTGGTCCTTTTCAAACCCGGCGTGCGCTGGTGCAGCCTCAAGGGAGAGGGGACTGCGCTCGGCACCATCGCCGACGGCATTTACCCGGTTAAACTCAGCGGCAACAGCGAAAACACCCTGTTCGCCGACGCGTACCGCAAGGAATACAAGCTTCAGGTGGTGGACAATCTCAATGTGTTCTACGTATCCCTTACGCGTGCGGCGAAGAGCCTTCACGTGATAGCCAAACCGCCGGCAAAAAACAAGCAGGCCGCGCTCGGAGCCCGCAAGAGCGTTGACTATTCCAATTTTTCGGAACTGCTTTACGCCTGGTGCCTGGGCAGCGACGAGTGGGTCTTCGGCACTCCGTACGATTTCGATAAAATGGAGCGCAAGGCCTCCGGAGCGGGTATCCCCATGCCTGCGGGCTGGGATTCCGTCCCGCTGGGCGGACGGCTCGGTGCGTCCAGGGATGCCAGCGACTACTTCGGCGAGGACGGAACCACTGGTTCCGAGGCTTCCGGGCGCCTTCGCGGCATAGAACTGCACAAGATACTTTCCGCTGTCGGCGGAGTAGGAGACCTTCCACGTGACATAGGCCCTGAAGATTACGAACTGCTGCGGATCCGCATCGAGGCGCATCCGGAGTGGTTCGACGCAGTGTCGGCGCGCAACGAGCTCACGGTTTTCGGAGCCGACGGCTCCCGGTGGCGGCCCGACCGCGTGGTCCGCACTCCGCAGGGAGGGATAATCATAATAGACTATAAATTCGGCGCTCCCAGGCAGAGCTACATCGCGCAGGTGCGCCGCTATATGGGGCTGTACCGCGACATGGGCTGCACCGACGTGCGCGGCTATGTGTGGTATGTGCCGCAGGATAAAGTGGTAGAAGTATGAAAGAATTCGAAATATGCTGCCCCCTGACAAGGGAACCGCGGCTCAAGGAAATCGAAGCCCGGGCCGGCGGGCTCAAGTGGGTGCTCAAGAAACGTTCCGTGGACGCCCGCAAGGAACCCGTATGGCGCTATCAGTACGAGGCCTACGAGCCCGGCGAATATGTACCCTTTGAACTTGCTCCCTTGAAGGACGTGCACGATGCTCCTGCGGTGATCGTGGTGGGTTCGGGGCCTGCCGGAATGTTCGCGGCGCTCAAACTCCTCGAACTCGGCCTGCGCCCCATAGTGCTCGAGAGGGGCAAGGACGTCCATGCACGCAAATTCGACATGGCACGCCTGTCCAGGGAGGGTATAGTCGATCCCGAATCCAACTACTGCTATGGCGAAGGCGGTGCCGGAGCGTTTTCCGACGGAAAGCTCTACACCCGTTCCTCCAAGAGGGGGGATATCCGCGAGGTGCTCTGCAGGCTCGTGGAATTCGGCGCATCCAAAGATATACTCATCGACGCCCATCCCCACATCGGGTCCGACAAGCTGCCGGTAGTGGTGGAGAATATACGCAATGCCATCATCGGTCATGGCGGGGAGTATCATTTCGGCGCGCGTGTGGTGTCCGTTGACAATTCAGGGCCCTGCAGCGTCGAATGTGCAGACGGGACGAGCTACAGCGGCATCGCGGTCATCCTGGCCACCGGCCATTCGGCCCGCGACGTTTACGAGATGCTGTCCGCACGCGGCGGCACCCTCGAGGCCAAGGGCTTCGCCATGGGAGTGAGGGTGGAGCATCCGCAAGAGAAAATCAACTACCACCAGTATCACGGGATGTGGAAACCAGGGGTGCCTGCGGCAGAGTATTCCTTCGTAGAACAGGTTGACGGCCGCGGCGTATTTTCGTTCTGCATGTGCCCCGGAGGCATCCTGGTGCCTTCTTCTACCCAGCCCGGGACGGTGGTGCTCAACGGCATGTCCAATTCGGGCCGTAGCGGCAAGTTCGCCAATGCCGGAGTGGTCGTTCAGGTTGAACCCGAAGACGTCCCCGGCGACGACCCCATGCGCCTGATGGATTTCCAGCAGCAGGTGGAAAAAAAGATGTTCGACTGGTGCGAGCAGGAACGCTGCAAATCCAAGGACGCCCCCCGGAACCCTATGGCGGCCCCTGCACAGCGGATGGAGGATTTCTGCCTTGGCAAGATCAGCAAGAAGATGCCGCCCACTTCTTACAATCCCGGCGTGATAAGCGCCCCTTTGCACGAACTGCTACCGCCCATGGTGGCGACAAGGCTCCAGAAGGTCTTTCCACGCGTAAGGATGAAGGGGTACTACACCAATGCCGCCCTGTTGCTTGGAGTCGAGTCGCGGACTTCGTCCCCGGTGCGCATCCCGCGCGATCCCGAGACTCTGCAGTACGTATCCATGCCGGGAGTCTATCCTTGCGGCGAAGGCGCAGGATATTCGGGAGGCATAGTGTCCAGTGCGATAGATGGAATCCGCTGTGCGTCAGCGGTTTTCGATAGTCTCTCTTAGCCCAGCTTAAGCACGCTGTCGGCGTAGCTGGTCGCGGCGGGCCTGTGAGTGATGCACAATATAGTCTTGGAGCCGCGCAGACGGGTTCCCAGACGTTCGAGAAGTTCCAGTTCGGTGTCGGCGTCGAGGGCGGAGGTGGCTTCGTCGAGTACGAGTATTCCGCCCGGGCGCAGCAATGCACGGGCGATTGCAATCCTCTGCGCCTGGCCTTCGCTCAGTCCGGCTCCTATCTCTGCGCATACGGTGTCGAGCCCGTCCTGAAGCTCGTACACGAAATCAGCGGCTGCAAGGTGGAGGGCATCCCGAATCTCTTCGTCGCTGGCGTCGGGCTTGGCCAGCAGCAGATTCTCACGTATGCTGCCGCTCATGAGGCTGTTGCCCTGTGGTACATACATGAAATTGCAGCGGGTGCGTACTCCGGACGGGACCTCCGTGCTGCCGTCGTATAGGGTGACAGTACCGCCGTCGGGCTGCAGCAGAGACATTATCACCTTTACAAGGGTGGATTTGCCGGCTCCGGTCGAGCCTATGATGGCGGTCATGCTGCCAGGTGCGAAGTCGTAGTCGAGGGAACGTACCACGGCCTCGCGTACTCCTTCGTAAGTGAAGCTGAGATTCCTCACGCGTATTCCGGGAGCGCCATGCAGCACTATGTCTTCCCCTTCTTCTTCCTGGGCGGCTTCGATGAGGTCGAGCAGACGGTCCTCGGAAGAGAGTGCGCGGATGAATGCGGGAACCTGGAGGGCGATGTTAGCTACCGGCCTCTGCACCTGTCCGACGAGCTGCAGGAAAGCCACCATGGTGCCGAATTCGAGCGTACCGTCCTTGAGGCCGTAAACGCCCCAGAGGAAAACCAGTGCGTAACCGGCCGCAAATCCGAGTTGCATGAATCCACGCGAAATTGCGTTGTAGTTGAGCCTGGTGACGGTTTTGGAGTAAACTGTCTCTTGGAGCCCTCCGAGTCTTTCCAGCACTTTGCCGGTGGCTCCCAGCATGCGTACGAGCACACGCCTCTGGGTGTTCTCCTGGATGTGCCCTTGTACGGCCGCGTCGGCTGCCCGGATTTCTCCGGTGAGGATGCGCAGCCTGCGGAAGAACAGCCTGCTGAACAGCACTGCCACAGGCATGATTATCAGCAGTATCCATGCAAGCCCGGGAGAGAGGATGAAGATATATACCGATGCGCCCAAAAGCTGGATGAGGGTGCAGAGTGCGTCGGGCAGCGTGACGCAGAGGAAATCAACCACGACGCGTATGTCTTCTTCCAGTCGGCTTACGGTGTCTCCGCTGTGAAGACGGTCCTTCCCGGTCCACGTGCTCAGCATGACCTTGCGGAAAGCGCCTGCCCTTAGGCTGTTCTGCGCGAGGACCACTATATATCCCTCCCAGTAACGGGAGCCTACGCGTATGAGCACCTGGGCGAGCATGATACCTATCATCAGCAGGGCGAAGGTGCTCACGTCGCCCTCTGCTGCGCCGGTGGCCACATCGACCACCTTCTTGCTTATCCATACGAATGAAAGGGACGCGGCGACCGAAGCGACGCCTATGGCTACGCTTGCGAGCACGCGCCAGCGCTGCGGCTTCAGCATCTGCCACAGGCCCTTTACACACGAACGGAAAGGTCTCATTCCCGCTTATTCGGTAACTATTCCGGCCTCGAGCCATTTGGCTGCGATGGCCTCGGAATCGCGCAGTGCGGTATCGGCATCTACTTCGTAACGCTCCACCAGGAGGTCGGCCAGGGTCTGGGGGGTGAATTCCTTGCCGTCAACTTCTTTCCACAGGTATGCTGCGGACTCGTTGAGGGAAATCATGCGGTTGAAGTTGATCTGCTTGATGCTTTCTGCGGTAATGATGAACTCCTTGCCAAGGGGGCGGAGGGTAAATCCAGGGACTGTTTTCATAAAAACTTTATTCTTCTGTAAAATCCTAATATTATGCGTCTTACAATACGTGGGGCGGCTACCCAGCGACGGAATCTGCGCTGCCAGCGGGGTGCGGTGCAATCTATCCGGCGGCCGCTGGGACGAAGTATCGCCGCAGCGGTGCCGCAGATGTCCTGCAGGGTGCACCTTTCCGTTCCGTCGAGGTTGCCGTCACCCTTGAGCCGGACCCGCTCGCCGCTGATGGCGTTGACGCGGTGCAGCACATAGTGGCCGGGAGTGAGCTCTGCGAGAACTATGTCGCCCACTTCGACTGTTGGGCGCTTGATGAGTTCTACGCTGTCGCGTTCGCCGCGTATGAAGGGGGACATGCTCTGTCCCTTGGTCATTATGACTACGGAATGACCTTCTCCCAGGAACTCTTTTACCTGGCCGAGCATTATGGCGTTGGGCAGGACTATCCTTCCCGTCTTCATTTCAGAACCTCCGCGGAGCAAACCCTTGCGGCCTCTTCGTCGGGCCTGCAGTCGAGTACGTAGCAAGGGGTTGTAGTGACTATTTTTTCCAGAGTGGCGTGAAGTCCGTCGGCAATGGCCTTGTCTGCCTTGAATCCGGAGCACGAGGAGTACAGCAGGGCGTACGATTCGAGCAGGCTGAGCGCCGTTATGCGGTTCTCTTCGCATCGCCGTATGCGCACGAATGCGCCGACGGGAGCCTGTACGTTGCGGTAGCAGGGGGTCTTGCCGCTCCAGGGGGAACCGTATGCGATGACGCTGCCGTCGGGGCTGACCCTGACTATGGGATTGTCATCGTTCATGAGTTCCGTGCCGGGTATATGCTTGAGCCAGAGGCTGCTGTGAGTGCTCTTGCCGGTGCCGCTCCGGGCGAGGAACAGGAAGGCCTTGCCGGAATTGCTGACCATGGAGGCATGAAGCTCCAGGGTGTTCAGAGGGGCGGAGCGGAAGGCGAAAAGCAGCATCATGGAATTGTTGAGGCCGAAAATCGCATCGCTCACGCGCCTGTTGTCGAGGTAAAGCGTACCGGACGAAAAATCTTCGGATGCCACCAGGTGGGAAGTGCAGGGGAGCTTGTGGTCCGGCGCCATGTCGAACAGCCACATGCCATCTCCCTTGAAGAGGCGTACCACAGTCTCGCCGTCCTCTGTCTGAGGGTCGTAAACACATTCCAACCCCTCGGGACGCTCGAGAGTCTGCTGCGAGAGCTCCAGGCCGAAAAGGACATCTGCCTCGGAGGTAACGAAAGGGTCGTATTGTGTAAGCCGCGGCCAAAGGGTGCAGCTGTCGGTCATGGAGAGGGAGAAAACATGCTCCGCCACCTTGTAGTATCTAGTCATATGAGAGCTTATTTGACTTGCAAAGATAACAAGAATTCGTTACATTTGCCTTTTGACACGATTAAAAGATATTTATGGATTATAATACCACACGCGAAAAGCTTGCGATGCCCGAATATGGCCGCAATGTCCTCAAAATGGTAGAACAGATGAAGCAGATTCCGGACAAGGCCAAACGCACCCAGCAGGCCCGCGCAATAGTCAAGGTCATGGAACTGCTCAATCCCCAGGTGCGGCAGCTCGACAATTTCGAGCACAAGCTCTGGGACCATCTTTACATGATTGCAGATTTCGACCTCGACGTCGACGCTCCCTATCCGGCCCCCGTCGCAGAGGAGTTCAGCACGCGCCCCGTACCCCTTCCCATGAAGGGCGAAAAGATCAAGGCTACGCACTACGGACGTAACATCGAGAGAATCATCGACTTGCTTTGCGATGAGCCCGACGGTGAAGTAAAGACGGAAATGATACGTTCCCTTGCCATCTACATGCGCCAGCAATACCTCATCTGGAACAAGGACAGCGTTTCCGACGAAACCATCTTCAAAGACATGGAAAGGCTTTCCGAGGGCCGTCTGACAGTCCCCGAGGGCATACGCCTGCATCAGATCAACTACGACGGCAATTACTCCCGTCCCGGCATAGGGATAGGCGTTCCCCAGGGCGGCAAGAACCGCGGCTTCCGCAAAAACAAGGGCAGGAGGAAATAATGAAAACTCCTTCATTCATCAAAAACTGGGATGCCAGCCAAAAGGCGTCGGCTGTCAAGATACTGGGCCTGTGCGTTGCGGCCCTGGCCCTTTTCGTACTTGTTTCTACAATATCGTATCTTGCTCATTGGCAGCAGGATATGAGCTTCGTTCCGGGAGAGCGCGTGGCCAATGCCGCGGGCACTCTGGGCTATCGCACGGGCAAGTTCCTGGTAGGCGATTTCCTGGGTTTCGGCAGTTTTGCGCTGCTGCTCATCCTGGTGGTGATAGCCGTCCGGCTGCTAACCGGCAAATGGATAATGTCGATAGGACGCACCCTGCTGCTTACCGTCAGCGGCGCGTTCGTGTCGTCCCTGCTTTTCGCCTTCGCAGGCGAGATAGCCGGCCTTGGCACTGCATTCGGCGGAGGCCTCGGAGGAGCGTGCGGAGCAGCTGTATGCGGCTTCCTGACGCGCGTTCTCGGCTATGTCATCACTGCAATAGCCATACTGCTTCTCATCGTACTGTGGCTTTTCATCTCTTCGCCCCGTTTCAACGCCTGGCTGGCGGGTCTCTGGAAACCCGGTCCCGCCCGGAATCCGGTCGATGCACCCGACGATGAAGACGAACCCGTGTCAGTGCAGCAGCCTGTCGTGCAACCTGCCGTGCAGCCCGCCGCTGCGGTAAAGCCCGCAGCGTCCGTCAAACCGGTGGAGACTCCGGTGGCAAAAGAGGCGGAACCCGCAGAAGAGCAGCCGTCGCAGGACGAAGAAGCCGACAGCGGCACTTTCAGCATCGACCGGGGAGAGGGCCTCGACACTACGGTCAAAAAGGAACTCAAGCCTATCGACAACCGTCTCGATCCGCCCGACGGATTGCCCAAATACCGCTTCCCCAGCCTCGACCTGCTCGAGAATCACGATACCGGCCGTCACGAGGTGTCCACTGAGGAGCTGGTGCGCAACCGCAACCGTATCCGTGCGGCGCTCGCCAATTACAAAATCCAGGTCAACGACGTTCGCGCGATAGTCGGTCCTACCGTAACCCTGTACAAGGTCTATCCTGCTCCCGGAGTCAAGATTTCCGATATCAAACGGCTCCAGGAAGACATAGCGATGTCGCTCAAGGCCAAGGGTGTACGTGTCGTGACCCTGGAGGATTCCGTGGGCATAGAGGTAGCCAACGACTTTGCGTCCATCGTGCCTCTCAAAGCCCTTCTGAACGACGACGCCTTCCGTCAGAGCAAGGCGGAGCTGCCGGTGGCAATCGGCTATACCATCACCCAGAACGTCAAGGTATTCGACCTGGCCGACGCCCCGCATCTGCTCATCGCAGGTGCTACCAAGCAGGGTAAGTCGGTGGGCCTCAATGTTATAGTCAGCTCGCTCCTGTACAGCAGGCATCCTTCCGAGCTCAAGTTCGTGTTCATCGATCCCAAGATGGTGGAGTTCTCGGCCTACGCCCAGCTGCTTCATCATTATCTGGCCGTGCTGCCCGATGCCGTCAACGAGGAGGACGAGCAGGCTGCCGCCATCGTCAAGAAGCCCAAGGACGCAGAGAAGATACTCCGTTCCGTCTGCATCGAGATGGACGACCGTTACGAACTCCTGTCCAAGGCCGGCGTCAACAAGATAACCGCCTACAACGACAAATACTGCAAGCATCACCTCCGCTCCGACGAGGGGCATCGCTTCCTGCCGTATCTGGTGGTGGTCGTCGATGAGTATGCCGACCTCACCATGACCAGCGGCAGCGGTCCCGAGGCCAAGGCAGTCGGACGCAGCATTACCGGCTCCATCATACGTCTTGCCCAGAAGGGCCGTGCCGCAGGCATCCACGTCATACTTGCGACCCAGCGTCCTTCGGTTGACGTCATATCCGGTCTCATCAAGAGCAACTTCCCTATGCGTATCGCGTTCAGGGTGGCCTCCAGGGTCGATTCCATGACTATTCTCGATGCTCCCGGAGCCGAGAAGCTGATCGGCCGTGGCGACATGCTCTTCAGCGCCGGAATCGACTCTGAACGTATCCAGTGCGGTTATGTCAGCAGCGAAGAAATCGATGCCGTCAACGAATTCATCAGCGGCCAGCAGGGTTACGCCAAGAGTTACAATACTCCGTATTACCTGCCTGCGGTCGAAGAGGCCACAGACAGCGCAGGCAGCGGTGGCGGCGGTGATGTGGGCGACCTCGACGAGCGCTTCCGCGAAGCCGCAGAACTGGTCGTCACCACCCAGAAAGCTTCGACTTCTTACCTGCAGACCCGTCTCGGTATGGGATTTGCGAAGGCTGCAAGGGTAATGGGCCAGCTCGAAACGGCCGGCGTCGTGGGACCGCAGGACGGTGCAAAGCCCCGTCAGGTCCTGGTGGCCGACCTCATGAGCCTCCAGAACTTATTGGATACTCTTGCAAAATGATGAAAAGATTTATCGCACTCGTGCTTTTTGTCTCAGCCGCATTTACGGCTGCGGCACAGGGGGACGCCGACGCCCTCAGGGCGCTGGTGGACAGCAACCGCGTAAGTTTCAAATACAATCTTTCCGCCAAGGACAGGCCGCAGATAGGTACCAGCGGTACGGTACTTCTCGACGGCCCGTGCTATCATGTAAGCACCAATGGCGCCGAGATATGGTGCGACGGTACAACCAAATGGTCGGTTGACACCGAGGCCAAGGAAGTGTATATCGAATCGTCCGAGGGTACCCGGGAATTCCTTGTGGATCCTACGGCGTACCTCGACAGGGTCGAGAACCTCAAGGTCTCCGACAAGCTGGTCAGCGGCATTTACAACGACCCCACGCAGGGAGCTGCGATTGTCTTTAAGCTCTCATCCATAAAGAGTTCGCCGCTTTCCGGCTCCTCGCAGGGCTTCTTCTTCGACGTATCCGCGCTCGGCTCTGACTGGGTGATAACCGATTTGCGATGAAGGTCTGCGTAGGATTGTCGGGCGGAGTCGATTCCAGCGTTGCGGCCCTGTTGCTCAAGCGGCAGGGCTACGATGTCTTTGCCATGTTCATGCAGAACTGGCACGACACCGAAGGGACGCTGCACGGCGACTGCGAGTGGGAGGAGGACAAGTTCGTAGCCGAACTGGTAGCCCGCAAGATAGGCATACCCTTTTATTTTGTCGATCTGTCCGACCAGTACCGTCAGCGGGTCGTGGACTATATGTTCGATGAGTATGCCCATGGACGTACTCCCAATCCGGACGTGTTGTGCAACAGCGAAATCAAGTTCGACGCCTTCCTGGAAAAGGCACGTGCCCTTGGTGCCGATTGCGTCGCCACAGGGCATTACTGCCGCAAGCAGCAGGCGCCGGACGGCAGCTGGAAGCTTCTGGAGGGCATAGACCCCGGCAAAGACCAGAGTTATTTCCTGTGCCGCCTGAACCAGGAGCAGCTGGCCGCCGCCATGTTTCCCATCGGAGGCATGCTCAAGAGCGAGGTCCGTGCTCTGGCTGCGGAGGCTGACCTGCCGTCTGCCGACAAGAAGGATTCGCAGGGAATCTGCTTTGTCGGAAAAGTCGATTTGCCGGTGTTCCTGCAGCAGAAGCTTGCGAGCGTGGAAGGCGATGTAGTTGAGGTCTTCGACAGCTGGTACGCCGACTCGGCTGCTTATCGCGCACGGCTGGAACTGCTCTCGTCAAAAAGTCCGGAAGAAATGATGGACGATGAACTTCTGATGCTGTCCAAACCACTGGACTACAGTAATATAGTCTTTGAGACTGAAACTTATCGCTCCGGCCGGCACCACATCCGTAAAACGCGTTATAAGCCCAACCCGTGGGCGGTTGTGGCAGGTCGTCACGAGGGCGCTCAATTTTATACCATAGGGCAGCGCAAGGGCCTTGCCATCGGAGGTCACGCCAGTCCGTTGTTCGTGATAGCTACCGACGTCGAGGCCAATCGCGTGTATGTAGGAGAAGGGGAGGCGCACAAGGGACTCTTCCGCAGCGTGCTCAGAATCGCTCCCGACGAGATTCACTGGATGCGTCCGGCCCTTGCACTGCGTCCGGGAGAAAGCCTCCGGTGCCGTGTGCGGATACGCTATCGCCAGTCCCTTCAGGAGGCAGTTCTCCTTATGAGGGACAATGGCTTGTTCGTGGTGTTCGACAAGCCGCAGCGGAGCATAACTCCCGGTCAGTTCGCCGCTTTCTATGCCCTTGCCGACCCATCCGACGAGTGGGATGCACCCGAGTTGCTGGGCAGTGGCGTTATTTGAAATGAAGCATTTATTCTCGATAGTTTCAGCCCTGCTGCTTTGTGCGGCAGCCTCTGCCCAGGGCATGTTCCGGCCCGAGCAGGGCGAGGTTCATCTGTCTCCGCCGCAGGTGCCCTCTTATGTGGTTTTCGCAGGGGATACGATTCGTTTCGACACCACCGAGAAGTACGAGCGCATGGACCGCGAGCTCATGTCATTCACGTTTATGCATACCACGTCCATGCTCATGCTCAAGCGCTCTGGCAGATACTTCCCGCAGGTGGAACCCATTCTGCGCCGCAAAGGAGTACCTGACGACTTCAAGTACCTCATGGTCATAGAGAGCAATCTCGATCCCAAGGCGTTGAGCGTTGCAGGGGCGGCCGGATTATGGCAGTTCACCAAGGCTACAGCCAAAGAATTCGGCATGGTCGTGGATTCCGAAGTGGACGAACGTTACAACATCGAAAAAGAGACCGTCGCGGCGTGTGAATTCCTGCTTCGGGCCTACAAGCTGTTCGGCAACTGGCCCACTGCCGCCGCAAGCTACAACTGCGGCATGGGAGGTATGGTACGCCGCATAGCGGAACAGCGGCGCGGCAGTTCGTTCGACCTCTGGCTGCCCGAGGAAACTACGCGCTACGTTTACCGCATCCTCGCGGCCAAGATGCTGTTCGAGAATCCCGAGTCCTTCGGTTTCCTGGTGCGGGAACGATATCCATATGAGGCTCCGAGCCGCACGGTTACCGTATCCGATGCCGTTCCGAACCTGGTGGAGTTCGCCGAAAGCTACGGAGTCAGCTACGCCGACCTCAAGCGGGCCAACCTCTGGCTTCGCGACAATAAGCTTGTCAACAAAGACAAACGTACATACAGGATCGCAATCCCTTAAAAGCCCTCCGACCTCCAGCTGCCTTCGGAGCAGATGAGACAGGCTTCTATGCCGGGATGGGATTGGATGAAGGCTTTCGCATCATCGAGTCCGATGACCATAAAATACGTTGCAAGGGCGTCTGCCTCTGTCGCCGTAGGGGCGACGACCGTGGCGCTCAGCAGATTGTGCTCGACCGGCCGCCCCGTCCTGGGGTCGATGGTGTGGGCGAATTTGCGGCCGTCCTTAATGTAGAATTTGCGGTAATTGCCGGATGTCACCACGCCGTGCGCTCCGCCGTCTGAATGCCATATTCCTGCCAGTGAGGCTCCAGGAGTGTTGTTTCCGTCTTCCGGGGTGTCGATACCTATGCTCCAGGGTTTGCCGGCGGGGTTGACGCCATCGCAGTAGATTTCCCCTATGTCCACAAGCATGTCCCTGGCGCCTATGGAATGAAGATAACGTGCTACCAGGTCGCAGGTGTAACCTTGTGCTATTGCGTTGAAATTCAAGATTTCGCGCCGCTTGCAACGCTCCATCGCCAGAGCTATCCGGGAATCGTCAGGCAGACTGTCGGAGGTGAATCCGAAACCCCAGATATCGAAAAGGGGGCCCGCTGCAGGGTCAAAGGCTCCGCCGCTCAGTTCGCGGTAGTGCTCGGAGATGCGTTCCATTTCCAGGAACATCTCGTTGGGGACTATGGCTTCCCCTGCGTTTCTCCTGCTCAGCAGCGATTTTTTGTTGTATCCCGACAGGGTGGTATCCACGGCCTGCAGGATATCTTCCACCGCGGCTGCAACTTGCCGGCGCGATTCTTTTACTCCGGCAGGATTGTAGCGTATGCTATATGTTCCGCCCTGGGCGTATCCGCCAATGGTGACGTAGTCTTTCGTGCATCCGAAAGACAGCGAAATGATAAATAACGCTGCCAAAAACTGTTTTCTCATATCGTGGGGACAAAGTATTTGGGCAAAGGTAATGGATTTTCGCATAAAATTACGCATATTTGCAATTCATATGGTTTTGAAGATGAAATTTCGATTAATTGCCGCCGTCGCCTTTGCGTTCCTCGCCCTTGCTTCCTGCAAGAAGGAGGAGACGACAAAAGTGTATATGGACGGTGCCCTTACCATAAAAGGAGAAATACCCAAATACGTAACCCCCGGTTCTACGTACACTTTCAGCGCTTCCGGCGTCACCGCTCCCGACGGTACGGCGGTCGGGTATTATTTCCGCGACCCGGTCACCAAGACCAACGACACCACCCAGGTGTTTACGTACACCGTTCCCGACAGCCTGGGCCGTTTCTCGATTACCTGTGCCGCATACCCCGTAAAGTCTTCCGACAAGTACTATTCATCCACAACAGCCATCACTTTCACCGTGGTGAGCGAAGACCGCTCCCTCACCGGCATACCCGAATACCCCGGTGACGGCAGCGCCACCCTGTATTCGCGCAGCTATCCCACTTTCAAGGTCGGACAGACCGAATGGACCGGAGCCAACCTGTCTTTCATGGCCGAAGGATTCGGCGCCCCGTACGACGACAGCCCGGCCCTTCAGAACATACTGGGTGTGTTTTATACTTGGGATGAAGCGCAGACGGCCTGCCCCGACGGATGGCATCTGCCTTCCGAGGAGGAGTGGCTGCAACTCCTCAAGTCAGCCGGCGCTCCGCAGTCGCTTGAGCCTTTTCAGGACTCTCCCTCAGGGGCCGGCAACCTGATGGTCAAGGCCCGGTTCAACGAAGAAGAGTTCTGGGAGTATTACCGCGGCGTGGACGTACGCAACGCCACCCATTTCAGTGCAATATCCGCAGGATACGCCAATATAGCCTCCGGCAGCAACTCTTTCTACGGATTCGGCTCTTACGCTGCATTCTGGACATCCGACGAGCTGGACGGGAAGGGAGTCTATCGCTATATCTATCAGGAATTCGACAATGTATATACCGGACTGGGCGACAAGGGTGCCTTTGCTGCCAGTGTCCGATGCGTAAGGTGATATGAATGACATGCAAAGGATAGATGCAGCCGCTGAGCACGTCTTTGACGTATGCGCTGCAAGGGTGACTCCGGAAGACCTGCTCCGAATCAAGGATGCCTATGCCTTTGCCGCCAAGGCGCACGAGGGTCAGAAACGCAATACAGGCGAACCCTATATAGTCCACCCGGTGGCCGTGGCCGCCATAGCCGCAGAAGAGCTTGAGCTCGACGCCAACACCGTCATAGCCTCCTTCCTTCACGATGTCGTGGAGGATACTCCGTTTACCATAGAAGACATACGGAGCCGTTTCGGCGACGAAGTAGCTTTCCTGGTCGATGCCGTCACCAAGCGCAAGAAGCATATCTACGAATACACCAAGCAGGTCGATAACTACCGCCAGATCCTCGAGTCCGTGCACTACGACATCAGGGCCCTGCTCGTAAAGCTCAGCGACCGTCTCCACAACATGCGCACCCTGGACAGCATGCGCCCCGACAAGCAGATGAAGATAGCGGGCGAAACCGATTTCTTCTACGCCCCTCTAGCCGGTCGTCTGGGTCTGTATTACGTCAAGACCGAGATGGAGAATCTGTCGTTCCGCTTCCGCTGTCCAAGGGAGTTTGAGATGCTCGAACGCCAGATAGAAGAAGAACGCATACGTACCGAGTCCAAGGTTAAAGCCTTTACGGACGAAATCCAGTCCGTGCTTACCGAAAAGGCAATCCCGGCACGCATCCAGGTGCGTTACCGTCAGCCGTACAGCATCTGGAAGACCATGAGGGAGCTCAACTGCGATTTCTCGCATGTTGACTTCAAACACTTCGTGCGCATTATCTATACCCCTATCGACGAATGGCACCGCTCTTCCGACCACGAGAAAGACACCAGCCTGTTCATTTACAGCTGTCTTACCGGACGGTTCAAGGAGCGCCCGGGGAGTGTAAGCAACTACATAGACAACCCCAAAGACAACGGCTACCAGAGTTTTCATGTGCGCCTGCTCAATCGCTCCGGCTCTTGGGAGGAACTCCATATCGCTTCCGAGAGAATGCACCGGAACGCCAGGTTGGGATGTGTCGTGGAGAGGGGAGAATCGTGGCTTGAGCGTTTCAAGACGGTGCTTCAGAATATAGCCGAGAGCGGCGACGGCTTCAATTTCATGGACAGCGTGAGTTCTTCGTTCTACAACGAAGACATACTTGCCTTCACCCCCAAGGGCAAAGGCGTCATCCTGCCCAAAGGCGCCACTGCCCTCGATTTCGCCTTCGAAGTACACTCCCAGATAGGGGAGCACGCTAAATACGCCCGCATCAACGGCAGCCTCAAGCCAATAAAAACTGAGCTTCATCGTGGCGACTGCGTAGAGATAGGCACTTCGGAAGATGTAAGCCCGAAACCGGAGTGGCTCGGATATGCCAAGACCTACAAGGCCCGCAAGGCGCTCAGGGATGCATTGCGGTACAGGATAGACCCGGGGTATTCCCTCTGTATGGACTGCAAACCCCTGCCGGGAGACGAAGTCGTCGGATTCAAGGACGCTGAAGGCCGGATAACCCTTCACAGCCGTCATTGCCCCATTGCCATCAAGCTGGCCTCCGAAGTGGGCAGTTCCATCGTCTCGGTGGATTTCCGTTCCGACAATGACAGGACATACCCGGTGCGCATCCGTATCGTCGCCATCGACAGGTATCACCTGCTGAGGGACATCATCGACTGCTTCGTGGAGCAGCAGCACCTTTCAATGACCTGCCTTACGACTCATACGGAAGACGAAATCGTGGAGTGCATCATTGATTTCCCCGTCCATTCTCTGGACGAGCTGATGATGACGATGGCCAGCATCTCCGCAATCCCCGGAGTGGACGAGGTGCGGCGCGTCACAGAGACGCAATAACCTTCAGGCAGAATTCCATCAGGCTCACAAGCCGCCCGCATGCCGTCACCAGGAAGTGGGGGCATATTCCGGCCGCTCCGAGCACCAGACATGCGAGCGCGGTTATTATTATCGCTTCCGTTAGCGGGAGTGCCAGCAGATTTGTAAGTATGAAGTATTCAGGCAGGGTGTGAAAATGATACCATGCCACAGGGGCGGTGAACAACTGGCACGAAACGCTCATCGCCGCTCCGTTCCAGATGCGTTTCATGATAGCTCTGCGCCCGGGATACCACGAACTGATACGGCTGTAAATCAGGATTATGCCCGTTACGGCGAGGTATGACAGCTGAAAGCCGATGCTTTCGACCAGCGAGGGTTTGACCGCCAGCTGTATCGTGAGCGCCGTGCAAAGGGTGGCAAAAGGATGATGCCGCCGGCCGCTGAGGGCGCCGCTTATCTCGTTGAGGCTCAGAAAAAGAAGTGCCCGTACGGTAGAGGGGCTCGCTCCTGTTGCTGCGGTATATACTGCACACAAGGCTATGCATAGCGTGCCTCTCAGGCTGCGGGCGGCGGGGGAGTTTCCCAGGAAAGCTGTGAGACGGCGTATAAGCAGATAGATAATTCCCAGGTGAAGTCCGGACAGGGCGAGTATATGCGAGGCTCCGCTTCGGCGGAATACATCTGTGACTGGGGCCGGCAAGCTGTCCCTTCGGCCAGTAAGCAAGGCGGTTATGATGGCGCTGCTGTCCTGCCCCGGAAATCCCGCAGCTGTGATTGCATGCTCCAGGGCATCCATGGCTCCTGTCGGCGGTTTCCAGGGCATGGGACCTCCCGTTGCCGCCTCCGTGCAGTTGCACAATGCTCCCAACAGGCAGAACAGAATGACTATCAGTGGTCTGCAGGCAGACTTCGACAGGCAGCATGCGACCAGCAGTCCGGCGCACATAAGGCACAGCGGAGCTCCTGCCGGGGCGGGCAGGCCAAATGCCCTTGCGCCGAGGATTCCTGCGGCAAACGGAAGGCCTGCGAAAATGATTCCTCCTTCTTTTTTCATGGTTTGTGTTTACGGTCGCGGCAATTTGGACAATATTTCTTATTTTTGCACAATTAACCAATTCCGATTATCGGAAACAGCTTTTTTATGATAATTCTTGTAATAAATTGCGGCAGCTCTTCCATCAAGTATCAGCTTCTTGACATGAAGAGCGACGATGTGTACGACCTTCTTGCCAAGGGTCTCGTAGAAAAGATCGGCCTGCCCGAGGGTACCATAAAGCACCGTCCCACAGGGAAAGAGGGCTTTGTGCGCGACCTCCCCATCCCCGACCACAAAGTCGGCATGAAACTCGTTATGGACGCCCTGGTGGATCCCGTGTACGGCGTTCTCAAATCATTCTCCGACGTCGAGGCCGTAGGCCACCGTATCGTCCAGGGAGCCGACTTTTTCTCCGGAAGCGCCCTTGTCAACGACGACGTTCTGCGCAAGATTGAATTCTGCTGCGACTTCGCTCCCCTTCACAATCCCGCGCATCTTCTGGGTATCCACGCCGTTACCGACGTGCTCCCTGATGTCCCTCAGGTCGTAACCTTCGACACCGCTTTCCATCAGACCATGGAACCGTATGCCTATATGTACGCACTTCCCTGGGAATACTACGAAAAATACCGCATCCGCCGCTACGGAGCCCACGGCACCAGCCATCAGTACGTCTCGCAGCGCGGCGCCGCCCTTGCCGGCATCGACCTTGCCAATTCCAAGATAATCACCTGCCATATCGGCAACGGCAGCTCGGTCACTGCAATCCGCAACGGCAAATGTATCGATACGTCCATGGGTTTCACCCCTCTCGAGGGCATGATAATGGGAACCCGCTGCGGTATTATCGACGCCAACATCATTCCGTACCTCATGAAGAAGGAGAACCTCACTCCCGACCAGATGACGGAAATCATGAACAAGAAAAGCGGCTTCCTGGGCCTCAGCGGAGTAAGCTCCGACGCCCGCGACATGAACGACCTTGCCACCCGTGGCGACCACAAGGCAAAAATCGTCCTCAAGAAGCTTACTTTCGACATAGTCAAGCTCGTCGGCGGCTATATCGCCGAAATGAACGGTGTGGACCTTATCGTCTTCACCGCCGGAATCGGCGAGAACAACCCCAGGCTGCGCCGCCGCGTATGCGAGCAGCTCGCATACATGGGAGTCAAGATCAATTCCGAAGTCAACGATGCGGCACACGGCGAGGAGGTCATCCTTTCCACTCCCGACTCTTCGGTCAAGGTGGCCCTTATCCCCACTGACGAAGAGCTCGTCATTGCACGCGACACCATGAGAATAGTATCAACCATAGAAGAATAACACCATCATGATCAAGAACTTCGACGATGTTTTCAGCACCCTCAAAGAGAAGGGCATTTGCAAGAGGCTTATAGTTGCATGGGGAGTCGATTCCCACAGCATCGAGGCTGCTTATCTGGCAGCGGAAAAAGGATTCGTAGCCGTTACCCTCGTGGGTGACGAGACACTCATAAAGAAAGTCTGCGAGGAGCACAATCTCGATGTCACCCGTTTCACGATAGTCCATAATCCCGTTGAGCTCAAGGCGGTCGCACAGGCTGTACAGATGGTTCACGACGGCGAGGGCGACGTGCTCATGAAGGGCCTCTGCTCTACCGACAAGTTCCTTCGCGCCATCCTCAACAAGGAGACCGGTCTGCTGCCTCCCAAGGGCCTGCTGTCCCACGTCAGCGTCATCGAGAATCCCAACTATCACAAGCTTATCTTCTTCAGCGACATGGCTGTCATTCCCCAGCCCGAATTCCGCCAGAAGGTCAAGATGGCCGGATTCCTGGTGGGCGTCGCCAAGTCCTTCGGAATCGAAAAGCCCAAGATCGCATTCCTTGCCGCTTCCGAGCAGATGCTCGACTCCATGGTTGATTGCACAGAGGCTGCCATGCTCGCCAAGATGTGCGACCGTGGACAGATTGCAGGCTGCATCGGCGACGGCCCTCTTGCACTCGACGTCTGCATCGACCGCGAGAGCGTAGAAATCAAGAAGCTCCGCAGCGAGGTTGCCGGCGATGCCGACTGTATCCTCTTCCCCAACATCGCGTCTGCAAACGTGTTCTGGAAGACAAACAGCAAGCTTGCCACAGGCGTACGTCAGGCTGGAATGCTCGTCGGCACTACAGCTCCATGTATCCTTGCAAGCCGCGCCGACAGCGTTGACACCAAGCTCAATTCCATTGCCGAGGCCGTAATGTTCGTCAGCAAGTAGTTGATGCATACCAGAGAAGAAAAATTAGCCGCCTTCGGGCGGCTTCTTGATATCATGGACGCTCTGCGGGAAAAATGCCCCTGGAATGCGGAGCAGACCATGGAATCCATCCGTCCGCTCACAGAAGAAGAAGTCTATGAGCTGAGCGACGCCATACTCAAGGAAGATATGACAGGTACCTGCAAGGAAATAGGCGACCTGTTGTATCACATGGTGTTTTATGCCCGAATCGCTCAGGAAAAAGGTCTTTTCGACATAGCCGACAGTCTCGACAAGATCTGCGACAAGATGGTGTTCCGCCATCCGCATGTGTTTGGGGAGAACTCCGGGAAACCCATCACGGCCAAAGAGATAGCCGATACATGGGAACTTGTCAAGGCCAAGGAGAAGGGCGGCAACAAAACCGTCATGGAGGGTATTCCCGATTCAATGCCTGCTGTGCTCAAGGCTATGTCCATGCAGGAAAAGGCCCGTGGCTGCGGCTTCGATTGGGAAAAGCCCGAAGACGTGTGGCCCAAGGTCCTCGAAGAAGTCGGAGAAGCCCGCGAGGCTTCGCCGGAGCACAAGGCAGAGGAATTCGGCGACCTGATGTTTGCAGTCATCAACGCGGCGCGACTGCATGGCGTCGATCCCGAGGCCGCCTTGAACGCGGCTTGCAGCAAGTTTCGCCGCAGGTTCAACTACGTTGAGCAGCAGACCCTTGCAAGCGGCCGAACCCTGGCCGACATGACTCTGGAGCAGATGGATGCTTACTGGGACGAAGCCAAAAAGAAAGGGCTATAGAGCTTCGAAAAAGCTGAAGTGGACGCGGCCGTAGCTGCGCTCCTTTACGAAACGGGGATGATTGCCGAATGTGTAGTCGTCCCCGTGTTCCAATATAAAATAGCAGCCGGGGTGCAGGATGCCGGCATCGAGGACTTTGTCGGGAATGGTGTCGAGTCCTTCCAGTGCGTAGGGCGGGTCAGCGAAAACGATGTCGAATTTTTCTTTGCAAATAGGGAGAAAATCGAACACGTTGGAATGTACGGCCGTAACGTTGTCAAGCCCGAGCCTGAGCGCCTCTGCCTTGATGAAGCGGGCGTTGTCGCGGTTCATCTCGATGCTCCATACGTGGGCGGCTCCGCGGGAGGCGAATTCGTATGCCACGGCTCCGGTCCCGCCGAAAAGGTCGAGAACTTTAAGGTCTTCGAACTCGTATTCGTTGCCAAGGATGTTGAACAGGCCTTCCCGTGCGAAATCGGTAGTTGGACGGGCCTTGTAGCCCATAGGAGGGAAAATGGTCTTGCCCTTGAGACGTCCGCCGATTATTCTCATATCCTCTCCACAGCTTTGAAATAACGGTACAGAGCCATTTCCTGCTCTGCCGTAAGGGGGTGAGTGAAGCTGATTGTGGTGACTTCCGGATTGAGCTGCAGCGACTTCATGGCAAAGAATATATAGTACTGGGCCGTAGTGAAGTCGGGAGCGGCGAACTCGTTTGCAAGCAGCAGACTCTTGCCCTGGGCTATCGCCATGCTAAGAACTGAATCTTTCCAGCAGCACAGGACTTTGTTGTACTCGCTGCAGCAATGGAGCTTTTCCAGGATGTCAAAAATCCCGGGCGGAGTGTCTTCTCCGCTCGGGATATCGTAAACCAAAACCGCTGAATAGCGGGGTATTTTCTTGTAAGAAACCCTGTCGCTGTCTTTAAGAGCAGCTACCTCTGCGAGCGCCTGAAAGGCCGATGAGGGGCTGAAAAAGTTCTCGGGGACAAGGGTGAACACAGCTGTTACTCCCAGTTACCGGCGTTGTTGTTGGGGGCGGTGATGCTGCCAACCTGGAGGCCTTCGTATCTGTTCTGGTCGCGGCGGTCGGCGTCGAGGTTGATCCTGAGCTGGTTGTCAAGACCCTTGAGGAGGATCTTGTAAGGCATGCGGGCCTCGAAGAGGGGCACGGGAACACCGGAAACCATACGGGTTACGGATTCCATCTGGGTGAGCTCGCCTCCGGAGAAAGGTATGTACTTGAGGGAATCGACGCAGAAATCCTCCCTTCCACGGAAGAGGGTATCCTTGACGGGTATCTGGGTTACGATGGAGAAGACGAGGTTCTTGTCGCCGTTCAGGTACATCTGATAAAGCTGGTCGGGGGTGATCCTGCGGTTGGCCTTCTTGACCTTTTCTGTGTGTGCCCATGCGAGGGAGTCGTCGGCGGAACCGATCTGGAGCACGATGGACATCTTTCCGTTCTCGAAGAAGTTCTTGAGGGAATCGACAGTGGAAGTGAACTTGCCGTTCTCTGTCTTGTATGCCACCTGGAGGGTGCGGATATCCTTGAGGCGCTGGATTGCGACTGCTTCGCGGCGTTCTTTCTGCTTGTTGAAGTTGACAGGCTTCATGATGCTGCTGTAAATGGCGTACACCAAAGCCACGATTCCGATGAGGAGAAGAATCTCGAGGAGGATCTTTAATGTCTTGTTCATTTTATGTGTTTTAATTTGTTTGCAAAGTCGGACAAAGTTATAAAATTGATTTATCAAATGCAATAATTATTGCTAAATTTGCGCCGTGAAAATGGTCGAAAAGGTACAGCTGCTGAGCAAATGGATAGACGAAGCTTCTTTCGTCTGTACCCTCTGTCATACGCACCCCGACGGGGACGCACTTGGCAGCAGCGCAGCCATGTATTCCTACCTTACGGCCTCCCGCGGCAAGCAGGCCATGCTCCTGCTGCCCGACCCCCAGTCTGCCGGGCTCGATTTTCTGCTCGCCGGTACCCAAGCCACTTCCGTGCATTCCGAGGCGGCAGCCGCAATCGCCCGATGTGACCTCCTCATCTGTCTGGATTTCAATACAATCAGCAGGACGGAAACGCTTTCGGAAGAATGTGGATCCTTCCGGGGACGCAAAGTGCTCATCGACCATCATGCCGCTCCCGACCTGGAGGCCTTCGACCTTGCGTTCAGCACCACCGAAGTGTCTTCGGCCTGCGAACTGCTCTTCGAGGTCCTGATGCAGATGCCCGACGTGCGGGGCAATGCCGGCCTCCTTCCGCCACGTTGTGCATACGCCCTGATGGCGGGCATGACCACCGACACCAACAATTTCGCCAATTCCGTCTTCCCGGGAACGCTCCGTATGGCTTCCGCACTGCTTGAGGCCGGGGCCGACCGCGACGACATACTTCTGCGCCTCTATTCCAGCGGCCGCGAGCAGCGTCTGCGTGCCATGGGCGACATACTTCTCAACCGGATGGTCATCACCCCCGAAGGCGCGGCCCTCATCGTCCTCACCGCCGATGTGCTGCAGTCTTACGGCCTTCTCGACGGCGAGTCCGAAGGATTCGTCAACATGCCTCTGGAAATCAAGGACGTACGCCTGAGCATCTTTGCCCGGCAAGAGGAGGACGGACGCTTCCGCGTTTCGCTCCGCTCGAAAAAGGGCACCAGTGCGCGCTCCCTCGCCGCCTCAGTCTTCCATGGCGGCGGACACGAGCAGGCCTCGGGCGGCCGGATACTAATACCCGAAGACATTCCCGACGCTTCTGCGGCGGCCGCTTACGTTGCTGCGGCAACGGCACGGTTCCTGCAGCAGCAAGACGCCATTGAACAATGAAAATGAAGAAATACATCATATTTGCAGCCGCATTCGTATGCGCGCTTGCCTCCTGCGGCCGCACCGTGACCACCAATGTGCACGACGCCGACAAGGTGGGATTCGACGCCTGGGTACACGTCCAGAAAGAAAAACACCCCGAGTACCTCTGGCGGCAGACCGCTCTGGGCTCGTGGATACTCGAAGAAACCGTCGGCACCGGAGAACTGATGGATACCGGTATCGATTCCATGTACGCCCGTGTCAATTTTACTTACCGCAACACCTCGGGTACCATTACCTCCACCAACCTGGAGTCCATGGCCAAGCAGCTTGGAACATACAGTGAGTCATATTATTACGGCCCTTACGTGTGGTATGCCGACGGCATTTATTCCGGAATCGAAGAGATACTTGACGGCATGCGCGACGGCGGACGCCGCAAGGCTGCGGTTCCCGGTTGGCTGCTTACCTACACACGCTACGACTCTCCGGAAAAATATCTCAACGATTCCACTTCGCTCGCGCCGGTAGTCATCGACGTCGAGCTGGTCGATCATTTCATCAATGCCGAGACCTGGGAGCTCGATTCCATCTCCCGCTACCTGGTACGCAATTTCACGGAGAAGTTCGGGACCGATCCCGCCAAGGCCAAGGCTGATTCTTCCGGTGCGCACGGCTTCTACTACATCAGCGGGGAAGTTCCTGCCGGCAGCAAGACTATTTCCGATTCGACGGTGTATATCAACTACACCGGCCGGCTCCTTAACGGCAAGGTGTTCGATACTTCGATACGGGATACCGCTATTTTCCACGGGGTGTTCAACAGCAGCCGCACCTACGGTCCGGTAGTCATACATTTCGGCGACAAGTGGAGCGACATCACGATGGGAACCAGCAAGACCAAAATAGTTGACGGCTTCGCCCGCACGCTGTCCGTCATGAAGGAATTCGAAAAGGGAACCGGCATCTTCTACTCACAACTCGGATACAAGTACTCCGGCTCCGGTTCGTCCGTCCCCGGCTATTCACCCCTGCGTTTCGACATCGAAATCGTCGAGAACAACGAAGACTGACGCATGGCAGCATCTGAAGCCGCACCGCTCGAACTCGGAACGGAAAAAATAGGCACCCTGCTGCGCAGATACGCCGTCCCGGGCATCATCGCCCAGACGGCGGCTTCGTTGTACAACATGGTGGACAGCATCTACATCGGTCATATTCCCGATGTGGGGCCCTATGCAATCTCCGGACTCGCCGTCACCTTCCCGCTGATGAACATCAGCATTGCGCTCGGTACCCTTGTGGGTGTCGGCGCCATGACGCTGATCTCCATCATGCTTGGACAGAAAAACTACCAGACGGCTGCCCGTGTGCTCTCGAATGCCCTGAGCCTCAATACAATAATCGGAATTGTATTCACCGTCGTAACCCTTGCTTTCCTCGATCCCATCCTGTATTTCTTCGGAGCGAGCGAGCGTACGCTGCCGTTTGCCCGGGACTACATGACCATAATCCTGCTGGGCAATACCTTCGCCCATCTGATGCATGGCTTCAACGGCATCATCCGTTGCTCGGGGCATCCCAAGACCGCGATGGGGCTCACCCTTTTCACCGTCATATCCAATGCCATCCTCGATCCCATATTCATCTTCGGACTGGGCATGGGCATACGCGGTGCGGCTCTTGCGACCGTTGCCTGCCAGATACTTGCGCTCATCTATACGTTCAAGTTCCTGGCCGACAAAAAGCACTTCCTGCATTTCACCAAGCCTCTGTTCCGCATCGACTGGCCGGTCGCAAAGCGCTCCATAGCCATCGGCGCCGGTCCTTTCCTGATGAACTGTGCCGCAAGCCTGGTGGCCCTCTTCGTCAATCAGCAGCTGCGCAAGTACGGCGGGGACCTGGCAATCGGGGCCTATGGCATCGTGAATCGCTTCACCATGCTTTTCGCCATGATCTGCATGGGCTTCAACCAGGGTCTGCAGCCTATCGCCGGCTACAATTACGGTGCGCGCCTTTATCACAGGGTAAAGGAGGTATTCATACTCGCCGCCAAATGGGAAGTGCTGGTTACAGCTTTGTGCTGCGCCATCTCGTTGTTCTTCCCAAGGGCCGCCTGTTCGCTCTTCACCAACGATCCTCAGCTTCTCGACCTGTCTTCGAGGGGCCTTCGCCTTATGAACTGCGGTTTCGCGCTGGTGGGCTTCGGTATGGCCTCTTCCAATCTTTTCCAGAGTCTGGGCATGGTGGGCCGTGCCATATTCCTGTCGCTCAGCCGTCAGCTTATTTTCCTGCTGCCGCTGGTCTATGGCCTGCCTCTTCTGTTCAAGGAAGAAGGTGTATGGCTGAGTTTCCCGATATCGGATATACTCAACATCATAGTTTCGGCGATTCTCGTCGCGCATCTTTTCCGCCGCTTCAATAAACTGCGCGACGGACAAGAGGCAATCAAGCTGTAATTCAGTATTTTACGTCTGTAAGAAACAGCGCGTGACCGGGTACGGACTCTCCGGCCTCGCTGCGCCGTGACGCTCCTCTCCCGGTGCCCTCGGGCAGTATGAGCGAAGCGAAATCCTCCTGGCTGCGGCGTCCGCGTCCCACTTCCAGCAGCGTGCCTACGACCGCCCGTACCATGTTGCGGAGGAATCTGTCTGCGGAAATGTCGAAACGCCAGCACGACCCCTCACCGGGCTCCAGTGGTGAATCATACCGCACCCACACGGCCTGCGAGACGGTGCATACGGAGGTCTTGTTGTCGCCGCCGCTCTTTTCGAAGCAGGAGAAATCGTGACGGCCGAGTAACAACCGGGCGCAGCTGTTCATGAGTTCGAAATCGATTCCTGGGTAGCCGTACCAGTAAGACCTGTCGTCCAAAAAGGGATTCTTGACCCGGTGCAGGAAGTAGGAATAACTGCGCTGCACGGCGCTGAACCTTGCGTGGAAATCGGGCTCGGCAGGGGATATGCCCAGTATGCTTACCGCCTTGGGAAGTATGGCGTTGAGCCTGTAGCGAAGCTGCTGGCAGTCAACGGACCCGTCGAAGTCGAAGTGCGCCGTATAGCGGAGGGCGTGTACGCCGGTGTCGGTGCGTCCGGCTCCGGTGACGGCCGTTCTGCAGTGGAGCAGGGTCCCGAGGGCGTCTTCCATCGCACCCTGTACCGTCGGCACTCCCGGCTGTATCTGCCAGCCGCAGAAAGGCGCCCCGTTGTACGACATGTCTATTCTGTATCTCACAACTGCGAAATTAGCAATATTTTTTGATAGGAATGATAAAAAAATCAGCTGCTTTCTGTTAATGAAAGATTTTTGGATGGATTTGGATTTTGGAAAAAGGAGTGTAGTGGGACTACACGACTGATGACAAAACTCAAAGACAACAAAAAGATTCATAAAAATGATGCAGGTATTTTTTTTGAATGACTATCTTTGTAACGATATGAAACGTTCGATTTTTGCTGCGGCGGCGGCCGCAACCGCACTGCTGCTTCTTTCCGGGCCTGTCATGGCCCAGCGTACAGTCATCAAGTCCGTTACCGTAGGTACACCCGGCGGGCCGCAGCTCAGCTGCTCCGACATCAACAGCCGCAAGACCTATCCGGACTACAAATATTTCGCCTGGACTCCCGATTCCAGGCTTACCGGCGAACTGCCCTCCGCCAGAAGGTCACCGAGGCGCGCCACGGTGCTTCCTGCCTCCGACGGCCCCGCTGTAACCTACGGAAAGGTGCCTTCCCGCAACGAATTCGGCATCAACCGTGGCTGGTTTCCCTCGCCGGACGGCACCCGCCTGGCAGTTTACCGTGTCGATGAGAGTGCCGTAAGCGAATTCCCCCTGCTGGACATCACTACCCGCACGGGCAGCCTGCACAACGTACGCTACCCTATGAACGGAATGCCTTCGGAGAAGGTGAGCCTGTGCGTGTGCGATACCCTCGGAAACGTGCTCAATACGCTGGACGTCACCGACTTTACGCCGGAACGGTACCTTGCCGGCGTCACCTGGACTCCCGATTCCCGCAAGCTTCTGGTCCAGGTTATCGACCGCAGCCAGCACCATCTCAACTTCAACGTTTACAACGCTTCCGACGGCTCCTTCGAGAAGACTCTTTTCAGCGAGAACGACTCTACCTGGGTGGAGCCGCGCGAAGGTGTCTTCTTCGTCAAGGGGACCGACTTCTTCGTGTATCGTACCGATGTGCGCGACGCTTACCGCCAGCTCTATCTATGCGACATGCAGGGAGGCGTACGCCGCCTGACGTCCTGTAGCGCCGATGTGGAGTATGCCGGCAACGACGGAGAATATATCTATTATACTTCCGCGGAAGTGTCTCCGGTGGAGAACCATCTTTTCCGCATCCGCCTCTCCAAGCTCAAAAAGGGCCGCAAGCCTCAGTCACTTGACAGGATAAAGCTCGGACGTCCGGAGCGCCTTACGCCCGAAAGCGGCTTCCACAACATTCAGCTCAGCCCCGACTGCAAACAGTTCATCGACCGCTGGAGCGCCGTGGACGTGCCCGGCAAGACGGTCCTGCGGCGTGCTGACGGCAAACTGATTGAAGATCTGCACAGTTCGCACGACCCCATTTCGCCCTATGCTCCCGTTACCGTGGAGATGGGTACCGTCCCTGGCGCCGATTCCGGGTTCGAGAACTACTACCGCCTCGTAAAGCCCGCCGGTTTCGATGCCTCCCGCAAATATCCCCTTATAGTGTATGTTTATGGAGGCCCTCACAGTCAGATGGTTACAGACAGCTGGCTGGGCAGCATACGCAATTGGGAGCTGCTGATGGCCCAGAAGGGCTACGTAATGTATATCCAGGACAACCGCGGCACCGACAATCGCGGCTACGATTTCGCCCGTGCCATCAACCGCCGCTGCGGCGTCTGCGAGACCGCCGATCAGGTGCGCGGCATCCGGGAACTCATTTCTGAAGGCTGGGTTGACGAGAGCCGTATCGGAGTGGTCGGATGGAGCTACGGAGGATTCATGACCATCACACTTATGACATCCCATCCGGAGCTTTTCAAAGCCGGGGCGGCCGGAGGCCCTGTCATCGACTGGCAGTGGTACGAAGTCATGTACGGCGAGCGCTACATGGATACACCCCAGACCAATCCCGAGGGCTTTGCCCTCACCCGCCTGGAAGACAAGACCGGCAGCCTCAAGGGGCGTCTGCTCATCTGCCAGGGCATGGAAGACGCTACTGTGCTGCCAATCAACTCTCTGAGTTTCATGCAGTCCTGCGTGGAGAACAATGTCATCCCCGACTATTATCCTTATCCCCGCAGCGAGCATAACGTCACCGGGCCGTGGCGTGAGCAGCTCTACCTCAAGCTTACCGATTTCTTCGAACGTTTCCTGTAACAAATGACTTACGACCAGCGTATAGAACAGTTGTTCTCCCTGCACCGCAGCGTGCAGTCATCCGGATTCTCCGCCGACGCCTACAAACCCGGGCTGCAGGGGATGATGCGTCTGGATGAGGCTCTCGGACACCCGCACAGGCGTTTCCCTTCGGTCCATGTGGCCGGAACCAACGGCAAAGGCTCCGTATGTTCGATGATAGCAGCGGCTCTGGCGGCAGAAGGCTTGAGGGTCGGACTCTACACTTCGCCGCATCTTCTCGATTTCCGCGAACGCATCAAGATCGTGTCCTCCGGCGGTTTCGAGATGATTCCGCGCGAGGACGTGATGCGCTTCCTCGATGAGTATGAAGAGGCCTCCGGCGGCCTGACCTTCTTCGAGATTACCACCGGGATGGCCTTCTGGTGGTTCGCGCAGCAGGGGGTCGATTACGCCGTGATCGAGACCGGCCTTGGCGGCCGCCTCGACAGCACCAACATCATCACGCCACGGCTTTGCGTCATAACGTCGATAGGACTCGACCATTGTGAACTTCTCGGTCCCGACCGCAGGTCCATCGCATTCGAGAAAGCCGGCATCTTCAAGCAGGGTGTCCCCGCCCTCGTATGGGGACGCGACCCCGAGACCTCCCCGGTGTTCGAACAGAGGAGCGGCGATGTCGGCTGCCCGTTGCATTATGCCGACGATTACCCCGTTTCTGCCACTTCTGCTGAAGAAGCTCATACGGCAATCAATTACCGTACAGCGGCGGTAGCGGCCCGTCTGCTCGGGCTGAATCCCGCCCCCGGGGTCCTTGAGAATGCGGCAAAGAGCACCGGGCTGCGTGCCCGCTGGGAGATAATCCAAAGCAATCCTCTGACAATCTGCGATATAGGTCATAATCCGCCCGCCATCCGTTATAATATGCAGCGGCTTCAGGAGCTTCGTGGAGAGCCTCGCCGGCCTTTGCTCATCGTTTACGGTGCAATGGCCGACAAGGACGTAGATTCCATCGCCGGACTGCTCCCAGCCGACGCCCGGTATTTCCTGGCGGCTCCCGCAACGCCCAGGGCGATGGCCGCTCCCGCTCTGGCACTGAAATTGAAACACTTTCGCTGCAACGTCGCACAGAGCGTAGCGGCTGCAGTGAGCGCTGCCATGACGGAGGCGCAAGACCTGGATAATCCCGTTATTTATATAGGCGGCAGTACATACGTTGCTTGCGAAGCAATTTCATATTTGGAAAGCTTATGAAACGAATCACACTGACCCTGGCACTAATCCTGACCACCATTATGTCATTCGCACAGACCAAAGATTCAGAAGGCCACGTGCTCTCCGGCCTCTGGAAAGAGTATTACAAGGCCCGCAAGGCCGACAAACCCAAGGACCAGTGCACCGCGCTGGAAGCTATCAAGAAGGAGGCTGCAGAAAAGCGGCTGGCATGGGACTTTTATGACGCTGCCGACAAGTATGTCAGCGTGCGGTCGGAAATCAACTGGAAAGACAGACAATCCCTCCAGGAGGCCTTCCAAAAGGAAGTTGAACAGATGGGAGAGCCCGTGGCTGTGTTTTTTATGCTTCATTACGGCTGGAGCAAGGAAGCCTGCGAGAAGTACGTCACCATGCACAAGGACGAACTCCTGAAGTCTTCCAATCCTGAGTTTTACAAACGCGACGGCAAGTTTACCCGTTTCGGCTTTTATCAGGTGCTTTCCAAACTGGTCAAGAACGATTACGAATATGCAATCTGGAGCATCCTGGGAGCCAATCAGACCCGGCTCGTAGCTGATTATTACGGCGATACATACCCGCAGGCGGCCCTTGCGGAATATTGGGGATATGTATCTACAGGTTACGAATACGGCATTTACGACAAATTGGGAGCCTACGCCAACAAATACGCCGGCAAGGCGGCTGCACTGCTCGCCATCGACTGGCGCCTCTCATACGACTGGCGTGCCCTGGACCGCAATAAAACATCGACGTCGCGCGATTTCGAAGACATGCGCGACCGCTGCAAGGCGTTTATCAAGGACCGTTCGTCTTTCACCGGACTCGAGAAGCAGATTGCCGACTGCTGTACCCGGGTTGACGGAGTTCTGAATACGCTTGAATCCAAAAACATTGAGACAGACATTGACTCCGACCGTGCACAGCTTGGCTTGCGCAATATCAAGTCATTGGATTTCAGTATATTATCAGGAGATAAAAAAGTCTGGAGCACCCAACTTGTTAACCAGAAGGCAAGTTATTATAAAGTAGATACGCTGAGCGTAAACCTCCCCGACCTTCCCGACGGCAAATACGAAGTGCTTTGCACCGCCCCCGGCTGCGTTGAAAAAACCGGCTATTCAAAACACAGCCTTTCTATGGCCGTGCGACGGATAGACAAGGGTTACGGTGCGTTCGTCGCAGAATACATAAGCGGCAAGCCGGTGCAGAAATGCATCTTCGAAGTCCTCGATGCCGACGACAATGTCATCCTCACCACTCCCGAGCTTGATATGGAGGGCTTTACCCAGCTCCCGGACGACGTGCAGAAGCAGCTTCGACGCGACGATGAACGCAAACTCCGGGCAAGGTGCACGGATTCCAAGGGCTTGAAGCGTATGTCGGAATCGTTGTACATCTACAGCTACAATTGGACGGCATCTCCGGAGGATAATAAAAGCATCGGCAATATCCTGGTGCTGACCGACCGTGGTGCTTACAATCCCGGAGAGACGATCCATTTCAAGGCTATACTCTACCAGGGCCGTTATTCCTACGAACTTGTGCCCGCAGGCACTTCCGTTACGGTCGAGCTTATCGACCCCGAGAACAATACGGTCGCTACACAGAATCTGACCACCAATGACTTCGGCTCGGTAAGCGGCAGTTTCCCTCTCACCGGCACCTCACGTGGCGGAATGTTCCGCCTTAGGGTCATGAAGGGCAGCACCGCGTCGGCGACCAGGAGCGTGCGGGTAGATGAATTCGTCCTGCCCACCTTCGAACTGGAATGGGACAGGGACGATATGCTGTACCTCAGAGGCGACGAAGTGCGCGTGAGCGGCAGGGTAGTGTCCTATTCGGGTCACAAGCTTGGCGAGGTGCGTGCCAGGTACAGTATCCCGGGTCACAAAGACATACCGGTTGAGCTCAGACCCGATGGCACTTTCGAGTTCTTCATCGATTCCGAAAAGGTTTACGACCGCTACGGGTTCCCCGTCACCGTCACCGTTGCCGACTCCACCGGCGAAACGCTAGATTTCCAGACTTACAAGCACGTCAACTACCGCATCCCCTTGTCTGCAACCGTCAAGAACGAAGTGCCGGGACGCTATACCCTTAGCTCCGGCAGCAATGGCGGCGGCTGGATAATCCGCGACAGTTTTGCCCGTGTGCTCTTCAGTACAGGCGGTTACCTGCGCAAGGGCATGGAGATTTACTATGAAGTCCAGAACGAATCCGGGAAGAAAGTGCTGAGCGGCACTGCCGACCCCGGCGCCACGCTCGACCTCGATCTTTCCGGAAAGACTTCGGGACTCTATAAACTGATTGTCAAGACCAGTGCCCGCAGGGTTGACGGCGAGATGGAAACGGCCGATGCGAGCTATACTTTCATAAAGGCAGAAGATACCGACACCGCTCTCGACATGAACGTCACCTCCTTCTTCAAGGAACTTGGGGGCGAAGATATCGCATTGCAGTTCGGCTCTACCGACGGCCCCGTATGGGCAGTGGTTGAACTTGTCTGCAGCGGCAACGTATTGCTTGAACATCAGATGATTACCTTGAAAGGCGAACGTGGCCGCAAGGGCTCCCTCGTAACGGTGTCCTACCCCCGCAAGGAACACTATCCCGAGTCGCTCACCCTTTCTGTGCTCTACTTCCACAAGGGAATGGTCCATACCTATTCCCGTACCATAGAACTGCCGGTCATCACCAGGCAGCTCCCCCTGTCGTTCACCCGTTTCACCGACCTTGTCCGTCCCGGACAGAAGTGCTCGCTGCTCATCGCTACCGAGCCCGGAGTGGAGTGCGCCGCTACCCTTTTCGACAAGGCGACCGAAGAGATTGAGCCCAACGCCTGGCGTAAAGTCCTTCCTGCACGCCGTCCCGTTCCCGTAGTACGATACAGGAGCGTATGCGGTTCTTGCGGCATGTATTACTTATATGATGACATGGTGTATGGCGCTGATGCTGCCGGCGCGATGCTGATGAAGACCGCATCGCGTTCCCATGTAATGGCTGAAGCTGCCGACATGGAAGAGGCATCCGAGCCCAACTCTGCCGGGAACTCCGCTCCCGACGTGCACATACGCGATAATTTCGGCGCCACGATGGCGTGGGAGTCTCATCTGCGCTCCGACGACAACGGACAGATCGAGCTCGGCTTTACCGGTGCCGACAGGCTCTCTACATATTATGTGCAGCTGTTCGCACACGACAAGGATATGACCAATGCCGTCCTCAGGCAGGAACTCAAAGTCTCCATCCCCGTCAAACTGTCCTTCGTCCAGCCACTGTTCCTGTATGCTGGAGATGAATATGTGGCTCGGGCTACGGTTTCCAGCACTCAGGACGTAGCTGTAAGCGGCAAGGCCGAAGTGCGCATATTCGGCGGTTCCGATTACAAGACCGCCCCCCAGCTGCTCTGCAAGTCGCAGACGCTTACGATTCCTGCCGGAGGGAGCGTTCCCTTCAGCGCCGCATTCGATATCCCCGCCGATGAGCCGGTGCTTGGCGTGCTCGTTACTTTCACCTGCGACGACAAGACCCTCGGCTCCGACGCCATGTTTGTCAGCATCCCTGTAAAAGGTGCCGTGCAGACGCTTACGGAGGCACATTCCGCCGTATTCCTCGCCGGTGCGGACAAGGATAAGCTGATTGCTGACCTCCGCTCCCGTTTTGTAAACGCCGACGCTTCTTCCATCGTCCCCGTCGAAAGGGACATCCTCGCAATGATCCGTGAGGCGATTCCCGACAGCATCGAGCCCAAGGGCAGCGATGTCCTTTCGCTCACCGAAGCCTATTATTCCAACGTCCTGGCCCGCAGGGTCGGAGCTCCCGGAGTCCCCGAAGCGGAGCTCGCGGAGATCATGAAAAAAATAGCTTCCTGCCAGAACACCGGAGGAGGCATAGCATGGTTCGAGGGAATGCGGTCTTCGCCCGTCATAACGGCAGCCGTCTTGCAGCGTATCGCCTCCATGCCCGAGGCCGAATCTTCGCCGCTCAATGTCGAGGCCGCAGTCAAGTACCTGGACAGCAGCTATTTCACCCAGGAAGACAGACCCTGGTGGTGTGGCACGCTGAGCATGGAGAACTACCTGCTCACGCGCTCTCTCTATCCGGGTGTCAGCTTCGAAAAACCTGCTTCCAAGCAGTATCGTCAGTTCAAAAAAAGCGTCCGCTCATACCTCACGCCTTCCGTCAGCAGAGGACTCAATGCCAACATTCTTGGCAAGGCACGCCGGCTGCGCACCCTGCAGTCGCTCCTTACCCTCGACGAGGGCAAGACGCTCGCCAAGGCCTGGGGGCTCAATCTGTGCCGCAGGGTGTCCCGTTCCTACCTTGCCGACGTAGAGTCGCTTCTGCAGTATTCTGTCTCTCACAAGAGCGGCGGGTGCTATTATCCCAATGCCGTCATGCCTTGGAGGGGCCTTCTCGAGAGCGAACTGTACGCCCACGCGCTGCTGTGCGACCTTTTCACTGCCGCTTCCAGCTCTCTGGACGTTAAGGGGGACAGCCGCAAATCGGCTTCTGCCGCCTCTTGCCGGGAAGTCGCCGAGGGCATAAGGCTCTGGATAATGATACAGAAGGAGACCCAGCAGTGGGAGAAGGACGCCGCGTACATCGAAGCCATCGCATCCGTGCTCCGCGGCACTCCAGAGACGCTGCAGACCAAAGTGATAGTACTCAGCACCACGTTCACCAAGCCGTTCGCCTCGGTAAAGGCCTCCGGAAACGGTTTTACAGTGGAACGCAAGTTCAGCCTGAACGGAAAAGAACTTTCAGAGGGCGATAAGGTCAGGGTTGGCGACCGCATACTCGCCAGCTACAAGATATGGAGCGAGGAAAACCGCAGTTTCGTGCGCCTCACCGCTCCCCGTCCCGCTTCGATGCGCCCCGTGAACCAGCTTTCCGGACATATAGGATGGATGTTCCGCCCCATGAGTTACGGTGCATGGTCATTCAGCCCTCAGGGATACCGCAACGTGCTTTCCGACAAGACCGAGTACTGGTTCGACAGTTATCCCGAGGAGCATACCACGCTGACAGAGGAATTCTTTGTGACTCAGGAAGGCAGCTTCCAGATGCCTGCCGTAGAAATAGAGTCGCTGTATGCTCCCCACTACAGGGCCAACGACTCGGGCCGCGGCGCACTTGTGTCCGAATGATGGACGGCAGTGTCTGAAGTGACAAAAAATTTTTATATTTGTAGTCGATGCAGGCACTCTTCAGCAAATACGTAATCGACGGAATCCCGCAGGAATTGACCCCTGCCGGGATTTTGTCGTCTGTTATGGAAAAGCCCCTGGAGACGCAGGAGGCTCCCGGTACGATTGTGGACGAGACCTTCGACCCGGCTCCCAGCGCCATCAACCTCGACGCCGGACGTATAGCTGAATACCTGCAGACCGTCAAGGCCCAGGGCAGGCACAGCCCTGTGCCGTTTGCAGCCCAGTGCACCCGTGGCCGCGTCGCTGCGGCGCTCATCGATACCCTCTGGCGCAGCGGAAACTTCCGCCTGGACGATCTTCCGCTTACCGTCAAATGGTCTTTTAACCCGGTATGGGTGGGCGACATGGCTGCTTTCTACGCTTCCGTCGAGGCGCTTGCCGACTATATAGACCCGCTTCACCTCATGGTCCACCGCGTGGCCTGCGAGCATGGACAGTTCGATGTCCGTTTCTCCACTCCATTCTCGGGCGCGCCCCGGCTGGTGGACGACATGCTGCATCCCGATTCCCAGAGCTGGATCGCCTATGTGCCTTTCGATACCTCCGACTACCGTCTGGGAGGCTCCCAGCTGGCCTGCGGACTTGGATTCGGCGGCGGTATATGCCCCCAGATCGACGATCCCGATTATTTCATGGACTGCTTCGAGGTGGTGCGCGAGCTTGCAGAAGACGGAGTCCTTCTGTCGGCGGCAACCGTATCGTCCGGTGGTCTGGTTGCGGCACTCGACTCCATGAGGGCTCCGGAAGCAGGAGCCACCGCCGACATTTCCGGCATCATGGAAGCCAGCGGGGAGTCCGACCCTGTACGCATCCTTTTCTCTGAAGTTCCGGGAGCCATTATCCAGATACGCGATTCCGATTTTGACTACGCCGATGCCGAATTCCTTCTCCAGGACGTAGCATGGTTTCCGCTTGGCCATCCTGCCACCGACGGGCAGCTCCATCTCGATACCACAGCCAAATCAGGCATACAAACAATCTTAGAATCACTGATACAAAATGCGGAAGGCGAAGACTGATTCAACTCATGCCAAACCGAAAATCTTTGTGCTCGACACAAATGTAATCCTGCACGATCACTTGGCAATCAGGCATTTCCGGGATAATGACCTGATAATTCCCACAGCCGTAATAGAAGAAGCCGACAAATTCAAGAAAGGCAACGACACCTTGTCCTACCATGCCCGGGGGTTCATGCGCGACCTGGACAAAATCAGCGACGGCAAATCCTTCGGTAAAGATGGCATACTGATAGACAAAGGCCTCGGTCACATCAAGGTGGAGCCAAATCATCCCTTCCCGCCGGAGTTTGCGGAGCTCTTCCGCGACGACACGCAGGACCACCGCATCCTTTCCACGGCTATGTGGGTGCGCGACAACAACCCCGACCGCTTTGTGGCCCTTGTCACCAAAGACGTCAACCTGCGCCTCAAGGCCAAGGCCGCTGGAATGGCCGTCCAGGACTATCTCTCCGACAAGGTGGAAAACGAAAAAGTTGAGGACTATCAGCGCGAAGTGACCGAAATGGAGGTGGCTCCCGCCCTTATGCAGTCGCTCTGCTACGGTCCCGAAAACTCCATTCCCTGGGAATCGATACTCGACAACCGCCCCTATCCCAACCAGCTTTTCAAACTCCGCTGGCAGGGAGGAGCCGGCGAACCTGCCTGTGCCCGTTTCAATACGGATACGGGAGCCCTCATGCTCATACGTTCCCGCGAGGCCTTCGGCATACGTCCGCGCAACGATGAGCAGAAAATGGCCTTGGATGCCTGCCTGAACCCCAAAATCGACCTCGTGGCCCTTACGGGCGGCGCCGGCACTGGCAAAACCCTCATAGCTCTGGCATCCGCACTCGCCCAGGAGCGCGATTACGAGCAGATAATACTTTCCCGGCCCACCGTCATCCTCGGCAATCAGGACATAGGATTTCTGCCCGGCGACCAGAAGAGCAAGATGGGCCCCTTCCTGCAGCCGCTCATGGACAATCTGGCGGTAATCAAGGACCAGTTCCGTCCCGGCTCCCGCGAGGCCCAGAGGATAGATGCCATGATATCCATGGAAAAGCTTATAATAGAGCCGCTTGCCTATATCCGCGGACGTTCGCTCGGCCGTTGCTTCTTCATCATCGACGAAGCCCAGAACCTCACGCCCCACGAAGTCAAGACCATCATCACACGTGCCGGAGAAGGCACCAAGATGGTCTTTACGGGCGACATCTTCCAGATAGACCAGCCCTATCTCGACGAATGGTCCAACGGTCTTACGCATCTTGGAGAGAAACTGAGCGGCCAGAAAATATTCGAGCATGTCTTCCTGCGCAAGGGAGAACGCAGTGCGCTCAGCGAGCTTGCAAGCAAGTTGCTATAAACATTTTTTTTTAGTAAATTCGCAGCCTGAAATTTCTGATAACCCGTTAATAATATGTTTGAAAACAAGAAGAGAGTATATCGCTTTGGCGGCAAGACCGCAGAAGGCGATGGTACCATGCGTGAACTCCTCGGCGGCAAAGGTGCAAACCTCGCCGAGATGAGCAAGCTCGGAATGCCCGTGCCTGCTGGATTCACAATCACAACCGAATGCTGTGCAGAGTATTATGAACTCGGCGGCGGATACACCGACGCCCTCAAGAAAGAGGTCGCAGCAGCCCTCGAGGCCACTGAGAAGCTCATGGGCAAAAAATTCGGCGATCCCGAAGATCCCCTTCTCGTCAGCTGCCGTTCCGGAGCCCGCAGCTCCATGCCCGGCATGATGGACACCATCCTCAATATCGGACTTTGCTCCGCTACCCTTCCCGGCATGATAAAGAAGACCGGCAACCCCCGCTTCGTTTACGATGCATACCGCCGCCTTATCATGATGTACTCCGACGTCGTCATGGAGAAGGCCGAAGGCATTGAGCCCGAGGATGGCCAGGGTATCCGTCAGCAGCTCGACCGCATGATGGAGGAACTCAAGGAGAAGCGCGGCTACAAGAACGACACCGAGATTACCGCAGAAGAGCTCAGCGACCTGTGCGAGAAGTTCAAGGTCCGCGTCAAGGAAGTCCTCGGCGTAGAGTTCCCCGATACGGCCCACGACCAGCTCTGGGGCTCCATCGGCGGCGTATTCAAGTCCTGGAACGGCAAGAGGGCCATCGCCTACCGCCGTATAGAGAAGATACCCGATGACTGGGGCACTGCCGTAAACGTCCAGTCCATGGTCTTCGGCAACATGGGAGAGACTTCCGCCACCGGCGTTGCATTCTCCCGCAACCCGGCAACCGGCGACAATAAGTTCTACGGCGAGTGGCTCATCAACGCCCAGGGCGAAGACGTGGTCGCAGGTATCCGTACCCCGAACCCTCTCAACGAGGCCACCAAGACAGAGCACAACAAGCATCTGCAGTCCCTTGAGGCCGCAATGCCCGAGGTCTATGCAGAGCTCGACGGCATCCGCAAGCGTCTCGAGGAGCACTTCCACGATATGCAGGACATCGAGTTCACCATCCAGGAAGGTCACCTCTGGATGCTCCAGTGCCGTATCGGCAAGCGTACCGGCATCGCCGCCCTTCAGATGGCGATGGATATGCTCGACGAGGGCATGATCAGCGAGAAAGAGGCCGTCATGCGCGTCTCTCCCGCCCAGCTCGACGAAATCCTGCATCCTATCCTCGACCCCGCCTCCGAGAAGAAGGCACAGGTCGTGGCAAAGGGTCTGCCCGCATCTCCGGGCGGAGCCGTAGGAACCCTGGTATTCACCTCCGAGGCCGCAATGGAGGCCGCTGCAGCAGGCAAGAAAGTCATCCTCGTACGTGAGGAGACTTCTCCCGAGGACATCGAGGGTATGCGTGCTTCTTCCGGTATCCTCACCACCCGCGGCGGTATGACTTCTCACGCAGCCCTCGTGGCCCGCGGCTGGGGCAAGTGCTGCATCGTAGGATGCGACGTCATGAAGATCAACCTCTCCGCCAAGAGCGTAAGCTTCGGCGGCAAGGAGTACAAAGAAGGCGACTGGTTCTCCCTCAACGGCTCCAAGGGTTATGTATATGACACCAAGATCGACACCATGGACGCCAGCGAGAACCCCCTGTTCGTCCGCTTCATGTCCATAGTCGACAAATTCCGCCGTCTCGGCATCCGCACCAACGCCGACACTCCCGAGGACGCAGCACGCGCCCTTGCATTCGGCGCCGAGGGCATCGGCCTCTTCCGTATCGAGCATATGTTCTACGGCAAGAATTCCGAGACCCCTCTTTCCAAGCTCCGCAAGATGATTCTCTCCGATACCGACGAGGAGCGCAAGGCCGCCCTTGCCGAACTCGAGCCCTTCATCAAGGCTTCCGTCAAGAGCACCCTCAAGATAATGGACGGAAAACCCGTCGTGTTCCGTCTGCTCGACCCTCCTCTCCACGAATTCGTCCCCAAGGGCATAGAAAAGGAGAAAGAGCTTGCAGATGAACTCAAGATCAGCGTCAAAGAAGTCGAGAAGCGTGGCGAAAACCTCCATGAGGTCAACCCTATGATGGGTCACCGCGGCGTACGTCTGCACGTTACCTACCCTCTGATTGCAGAGACCCAGTACCGTGCCATCTTCACCGCACAGGCCGAGCTCCAGAAGGAAGGTCTGCACCCCATGCCCGAGATCATGATCCCCGTTACCGTCTCCGAGCGTGAGCTCCGTTTCCAGAAAGCCATCTGCGAGCGCATCCGCGAGCAGGTCGAGCATGTTTCCGGCGAGGCTCTCGTTTATAAGTTCGGTACTATGATCGAAATCCCCCGTGCCGCCCTTACGGCAGACCGCATGGCCCGTACCGCAGAGTTCTTCAGCTTCGGTACCAACGACCTCACCCAGATGACCTTCGGCTTCAGCCGCGACGATGTCGGTACTTTCATGGGCGACTACCTCGGCAACAAGATTCTCGATGCCGACCCGTTCCAGACCATCGATGTCAAGGCTGTCGGCAAACTCGTGGAGATTGGTATCCAGGGCGGCCGCAGCAAGAGGCCTGAGCTCAAGTGCGGCGTCTGCGGCGAGCATGGCGGCGATCCCGATTCCGTCCACTTTTTCAACAAGATCGGAGTCGATTACGTCAGCTGCTCACCTTTCCGCGTGCCTATCGCCCGCCTTGCAGCAGCCCAGGCAGCCATCAAGCAGAATTAATCAGACTGTCGTTTCGAACGCAGTCGAGAAATCTTTTATTCAGACCGGCCATTGTGCCGGTCTTTTTTTTGTGTTCCGCTGTGTTTCGTTTAAGAAAAACGGGCGTTCGCTGAATCATTTCCGGCACGGAATCCTTTTTGCTCCAGGCCAAGGCAGTATCATATACTTTATACCCGTTATCGGCCTGTTGATTCTCTGGTCATGCCAAAAAGATCAGATTCAGTATGACGAGACTCCGTCTGAGTCCGGAATCAGTGTCCCCGTTTTCTCTGGTTTTGCGGCGGAGGATACGTGTACGGATATGCCGGCGGCAACGATGCCATCGATTCAAACGGCAACATGAAAATCTCCGGCGGCAGCGGAAACGTGATTGCAGCCTTCACGGCTCCTTCTGCATCGGGAGGCAGCAAGGTTACTCTGGGCAAGTACACCCAGCGGAGCGGGCAGGGTGGCAACGGTCACGGCCCCGGTCGTTGATCCTTTTCCGCCGGTCCTGGGATTTCAACTCTCAGGACCAGCGGGTAATGGTCGCTGACTCCGCCGTTGTACCGTGGCCCCACGAAAGTCCTGCGTGGTTTCGTCCCTCCCCAGCTGCGGTCGGCTTCGGTCAGGCAGGCGTCGTCGAACACCGACTCTTTGACAGTGAGGCCTCTGGCAAAATGGCCGTCTATCTTTTCCCAGTCGCCATTGTATTTGATGGTACCGGGCGAGCCGTCTTGCCAGAGGTCGTCATTGAAATCTCCTGTGCAGAGAATTCTGCAGTGCCCTTCGGCGGTAAGTGAATCAACGATGGCGTTCATCCTTGCCATTGCTGTCATCCTGCGTTTTCCCGAGCCGGCTCCGACTTTGGAGGGGTGATGGTTTACGAGAATATCGAGAATGTCGAATTCGCATAGCAGTATGTCCCTTGTGGGCAGCACGGCTCCGCAACTGTCCCGCAAGTGGTGGGGCGACGAGCGCAAGAGGTCAAGGGTGCTCTTCCGATACAGCAGCGCGCAGTCTATACCACGCCTGTCCGGCGATTCGTAATGCACTATACGGTAATCCAGCTTTCGCAGGGCCGTGCTGCGTATCAGCCTGTCCAGGACAAAGCGGTCGCCGACTTCCATAAGCGCTACGGCGTCGGGCAGACGGCCTTCAGCTGACGCTATAAGCAGCAGGGTCTTACAGATTGCGTTGCATTTGGAGTAGAATCGGGAAGATGTGTGCCGGCCAGTGGTGTCGCTGCGGTAATCCAGGAAATTCTCAACGTTCCAGCTGACTACCAGCAGACTGTCGGTGGCGGCGCCTGTGGCATGGCAGGCGAGGGGCAGTAGCCCGAGAAGCATTATCATAGTTCGTTTCATGTGGCAAATATGGCAAAAAAAACTTATTTTTGCGCCTATGCAGCAATGGTATGCAATCAAAGTCTTCTGGAACAGGACAGCAAGGATGCGTGACATCCTTGACGAGCTTGGCATCAGCTATTATGCCCAGAAGGTTTTGCCGTCCTATATGTTCATCCATACCGACAGGCTCACCGCCATACGGCTGCGCGACTCTCAGTTCGGATACATCTATCTGTATTCCGACCGTAAGACCCGTGAGCCGCTGGTCATTCCCGACAGGCAATTTGAAGCATTTCGCATAATGACATCGGCCGGAGCTGCTGCAGAAATCCTTCCCAACGCCCCTGAGTCCTATGCCGTCGGCGACCTTGTGCGGGTAAAGGACGGTCCTTTCAAGGGAAGCGAAGGTTATGTGCGTCGTATCCGCAAAGACCGCAGGCTGGTAATCATCCTTTCCGGCGTCGCGGCCATCGCTACCGTTTACGTACCGGAGCAGCTGCTGGAAAAGGTCCGGAGCTGATGCTTCTGTTTGGATTTTCAGCGTGACCTTAGAGCATAATTCCCAATCCTGCCAGCACCGACAGGACGAAAGTGCTGATGACCAGCATGGGAAGCAGGTGGTCCAGGGCTCTGCCGCTATGTGTCCATACGCCCTTCAGGTGCAATACGTACAGCGGAAGCGTAACAAGGTAAATCCATCGCCATGCTGAAGCCCCTGCGGCGTTGACACGCGAAAAGACGCACATCAGCACCCCTATGCTGAAAATACCTATGGCGCAGGCGGGCAGAGTGCGCAGGCGCATCGAACGAATGCAGGAACTTACTTTCATTTGCTGCCGGTGTACATGCGGCAGAGGCCGAAGGTGAACGCTTTATGTGTGATCCCGCCGTAGCCGCAGGCCTGCATGGTTGCGCACCACTGCGCCGGACCGGGGAATTTGAGCACCGAGGCGGGAAGGTAGCGGTACGCCGACTTGTCACCCGAAACGAGTCCTCCGATTACCGGGAGTATTTTGGTGAAATATACGTTGTACAGGGCTCTCAGGGTCTTGTTCTCCGGTACGCTGAGTTCGAGCACGACAAGGGTCCCGCCCGGCTTCAGGACCCGCAGGAATTCCTTGAGTGCGGCCTCCCTGTGCTCGAAGTTGCGTATGCCGAATGCAATGGTGACACGGTCGAAACTGCAGTCATCGAAAGGCAGTGCCTCGCAATTGCAGCGGATGGTGGAAATCTGCTTCTGGCAGCCGGCGCGGGCAACTTTTCCGCGCATTACTTCCAGCATGCCTTCCGACAGGTCGGCACCCGTTATCCGCGTCTGTGGATGTGACTTGAGTGCAATCGCGATGCTGAAGTCTCCTGTGCCGCAGGCCACGTCGAGTATCCTCTGTGCCTTCGACGGATCGACTATCAGCTTCAGGGCACGCCGCCGCCACAACCTGTCGAGACCCAGCGACAGCATGTGATTGAGCTTGTCGTAATCCGGGGCTATGGAGTCGAACATCCGCTCCATTTTTTCTGGTGATGGTCCGTTCATACTGCTGCAAAGATACTTCGTTATTGCAAAACCAGCAAGTGGGGCTGAATCTTTACGTTTTTTTTACCATAATTCCCTAAAATTGACTAAATTTGCGCGGCAAAAAGCTTAACAACTTAATTTTATCAATAAAAAAATGAGAATCATCGAAGTTACAGGCAGGGAAATCCTCGATTCAAGAGGCAATCCCACAGTCGAGGTTGAGGTTACCCTCGAGTCAGGTGTAAAGGGCGTAGCGGCTGTTCCTTCCGGAGCATCCACCGGCGAAAACGAGGCTCTCGAGCTTCGTGACGGCGACAAGAAGCGCTACCTCGGCAAGGGCGTCCTCAAGGCAGTCGCCAACGTCAACGACGTCATCGCTCCCGCCATCATCGGCATGTCCGCTCTCGAGCAGCGCGCCATCGACAAGACCATGATCGAGCTCGACGGCACTCCTACCAAGAGCAAGCTCGGCGCCAACGCCATCCTGGGTGTCAGCCTCGCAGTCGCACATGCAGCGGCAAATTACCTCGACATCCCCCTGTACCGCTATATCGGCGGCACCAATACCTATGTCCTCCCCGTTCCTATGATGAACATCATCAACGGCGGTGCCCACTCCGACGCCCCCATCGCGTTCCAGGAGTTCATGATTCGTCCCGTAGGAGCCAAGTGCGAGGCCGAGGCCGTCCGCATGGGCGCAGAGGTGTTCCACGCACTCAAGAAGGTCCTCAAGGACCGTGGCTGCAGCACTGCAGTAGGTGACGAGGGTGGTTTCGCTCCCGCACTCAAGGGTATCGACGACGCACTCGACTGCATCATCGAGGCCATCAAGGCTGCAGGCCTGGAGCCCGGCAAGGACATCACCATCGCAATGGACTGCGCTGCTTCCGAGTTCTGCTTCAAGGGCGAGGACGGCAAGTTCTACTATGACTACAAGCAGCTCAAGGACGGCAAGAAGAAGGATCCCCGCGGCCGCCGTCTTACCACCGACCAGCAGATCAATTACCTCAAGAAGCTCATCGAGAAGTATCCTATCGATTCCATCGAGGACGGCCTCTCCGAGGAAGACTGGGACGGCTGGGTCAAGCTCACCAAGGCTATCGGCGACCGTTGCCAGCTCGTAGGCGACGACCTCTTCGTAACCAACGTCAAGTACCTCCAGAAGGGTATCGAGATGGGTGCAGGTAACTCCATCCTCATCAAGGTCAACCAGATAGGTTCCCTCACCGAGACCCTCGACGCCATCGAGATGGCTCACCGTCACGGTTACACCACCGTTACCAGCCACCGCTCCGGCGAGACTGAGGACACTACCATCGCCGACATCGCAGTCGCTACCAACAGCGGCCAGATCAAGACCGGTTCCCTCAGCCGTACCGACCGCATCTGCAAGTACAACCGTCTCATGAAGATTGAACTTGAGCTCGGCGATACCTGCCAGTACGGTTACAAGAAACTGCGCTAAGCCAGAATCTGTTTCTTTTGAAACGCTGATATCAAACCGGCTCCGCCAGGGGCCGGTTTTTTTCTTCTCCATGAGCCCGTATGCAGTAATAGCGACGCTCCTCGCTTATTTTGCCCTTCTGCTGTTCGCCTCCCGCATGGGAGCGAAAAGGGGGGAGGATTTTTATGCCTCCCGCAGCCGCGACTGGAGAATTGTCACCCTCGGAATGATTACATCGTGCATGTCGGGGGTGAGTTTCGTGTCTGTGCCGGGAATGGTTGCGGGCAGCGGCTTCGGCTATCTTCAGATGTGCATCGGTTTTTTTCTGGGCTACCTCGTCATTGCGTTCGTGCTCAGTCCGTTGTACTTCAAGCTTGGGGTCGTTTCCATATATCAGTATCTCGACAGGCGCTTTGGCGATTCGGCACACATGACGGGCGCCTGTATCTATTTCGCGTCCCAGCTTCTGCGGGCCTCGCTACGGATTTTCCTGCTCTGCTCCACGCAGCAGCTTTTGATTTTCGGCCCTTTGGGCCTGCCGTTCGCTCTCAATGCGCTGATTACCATAGGAATCCTTGTGGCATATACATGGCGCGGAGGGGTGCGTTCGGTGGTCTCGGTAGATGTGGCAAGGACCTTCTGCATGGTTGCGGCAGTTGCGTTGACGGTATTTTTCATCGCCCGCAACCTGCCCGGAGGTCTGACCCGGACAGTGCAGGAAAGCGGTATGACTCAGGTCTTCTTTTTCGACGACCCCAACGACCCACGCTACTTCTGGAAGCAACTCTTCGGCGGGCTGTTCATGGTTGTGGCGATGACTGGTCTCGACCAGGACATGATGCAGCGTACGCTGACATGCCGCCGGCTTGCGGATTCCCAGAAAAACCTAGTGCTGAGTTCGCTGCTGCAGATTGTGGTCATCGCCGGCTTTCTGCTGCTGGGCGTGCTTCTGTATGCTTATGCCGAAGCCGCAGGAATCCCGGAGTCGGGCGATTCTCTCTTTCCGGCCGTGGCGACCGGCGGGGAACTGCCGGCAGTAGTCGGAGTGTTGTTCGTGCTCGGCCTTTCCGCCGCATCTTACGGGGCCGGAGGTTCGTCTCTAACTGCGCTGACTACGGCAGCCACGGTGGACGTACTGCCAAAGTTGGGCGGGCGTCTGAGGTCCATCCATTTGGCAATTGCCGCCGCAATGTTCTTGTCTGTCCTTGCTTTCCGCTCTCTGTCAAACACTTACGTGCTCGATGCGATATACCGCCTGGCGGGCTATACCTACGGCCCCCTGCTCGGGGTCTTCGCTTTCGGCATACTTACGCGCCGCGGACTTCGCGGCCCTCTGGTACCATTGGCATGCCTGAGCTCACCGCTGGTGTGTGCGGTGCTCAGCCATTATTCCGAGTCGCTGTTTGATGGCTATCGCTTTGGCTACGAACTGCTTCCGATCAATGCGGCGCTTACCTTTGTGCTGCTGGCGCTTGTGTCCGTGCCCGGCAGGCGATGAACTGCCATAGGACTACGCCTATGCTCACACTGACGTTGAGGGAGTGCTTGGTGCCGAACTGAGGGATTTCCAGGCAGGCGTCGCAGGCATCGACCACGCTCTGCTGGACTCCGTCCACCTCGTTGCCGAATACTATTGCGTATCTGCCGTCAGGCTCTGCCGTAAAGTCCTGAAGCTGAACGGAATTCTCCGTTTGCTCCGCACTCAGGACGGTATAGCCGCGGGCCTTGAGCTCCTGCACGAGGGCGAGCGTGTCGCTGCAATGCTCCCATGGCACGCTGTCTTCTGCGCCAAGTGCTGATTTATGGATCTCTGCTGACGGCGGGCAGGCGCAGATGCCGCACAGGCAGAGCTTGTCGATTTTGAATGCGTCGGCGGTACGGAAGGCGCTTCCTACGTTGTGGGCGCTGCGTATATTGTCGAGTACCAGCACAATGCCGCTGTCGGGCAGCTCCTTGTAGGCCTGTGGAGTCACCCTGCCAAGTTCGATGTTGAGAAGTTTTCGGTCTCTCATTTGCGCAAAGGTACAAAATTTCCTATATTTGGGTGATTAATTAATAACGTATGAAACAGGATATCCAATTGTTCGAACTCATCAAGAAGGAGCAGGAACGCCAGCAGAGCGGACTCGAACTCATCGCCTCGGAAAACTATGTGTCCGACGATGTGCTGAGGGCCATGGGCTCAATCTGCACAAACAAATATGCGGAGGGTTACCCCGGCAAACGCTATTACGGCGGCTGCGAGGTGGTGGACCAGATAGAGCAGCTGGCAATCGACCGGCTCAAGGCTATTTACGGAGCCGAGTGGGCCAATGTTCAGCCGCATTCGGGCGCTCAGGCTAATATGGCTGTCATGATGGCAGTGCTCCAGCCGGGCGACACCATGATGGGCCTCGACCTCAGCATGGGAGGGCACCTTACTCACGGTTCTCCTGTAAACGCTTCCGGTATCCTATATAATATAGTATCCTATGGACTCGACCCTCAGACCGGCAGGGTGGATTACGATGCGATGGAGCGCCTTGCTCTTGAGCACAAGCCCAAACTGATAGTCGGAGGTGCATCCGCTTATTCCCGGGAGTGGGATTATGAGCGCATGCGTGCAATCGCGGACCAGGTTGGCGCAATCCTCTGGATCGACATGGCCCATACCGCCGGCCTCATCGCCGCCGGGCTGCTCAAGAATCCCGTGAACTATGCGCACATCGTCACGTCCACCACCCATAAAACCTTGCGCGGGCCCCGCGGAGGCATAATCCTTATGGGCAAGGATTTCGATGACCCCAGGGGCAGGACCACTCCCAAGGGCGTCGTAAAGAAGATGAGTCAGATTCTCGACTCCAGCGTGTTCCCCGGAGTACAGGGCGGACCTCTCGAACATGTCATCGCCGCCAAGGCAGTGGCGTTCTTCGAGGCTCAGCAGCCGCAGTACGTGCAGTATCAGAAGCAGGTAATTGCAAACGCTTCCGCAATGGCGGCAGCATTCATGGAAAAAGGATATAAGGTAGTGAGCGGCGGAACCGACAACCATCTCATGCTCATCGACCTGCGCGGCCGTTTCGAAAACCTCACCGGCCGTATCGCCGAGAAGGAACTGGTTCGCGCCGACATCACCGTCAACAAGAACATGGTTCCCTTCGACACACGCAGCCCGTTCCAGACCAGCGGCATACGCGTAGGCACGCCCGCCGTCACGTCCCGCGGCTTTGTCGAAAAAGACGTGGTATATATGGTAGATCTCATAGACGCCGTACTCACGTCCGCAGCTGCATGTGCTGACGAACTGACACTCAAGCAGGAGCCGACTCCCGAGCAGCAGGCCCGTCTCGACGCGCACGCTGCAGTGCTTTCCGACGTCCGCAAGAAAGTCAACCAGCTGACCGCCGGTGTCCCCTTGAACAAATATTGATAGTCCGAAGCGCCGCGGCGGCAGATGTCTGACAATCTGTCAGTGGCACAGACATTGATTCTATGTTAAGCGTCTCCCGTTCAAGGAGGCGCTTTGATTTGATAGTTAATTGACACATATTATGCTCAAACCTTTAGCAGACAGAGTGGTTATCGAGCCCAAGGAGGCCGAGACCAAAACATCTTCGGGACTTTATATCCCCGATACCGCAAAAGAGAAACCCCAGCAGGGAACGATAGTCGCCGCAGGGCCTGGCAAGAAAGACGAGCCCATGGAAGTCAAGGTCGGCGATGTCGTCCTTTACGGCAAATATGCAGGCACAGAGGTCACCGTTGAAGATAAAAAGTACCTCATCGTCAAACAGTCAGATATTCTTGCAATCCTGTAATTTACTATGGCAAAAGAGATTAAATTCAATACCGATGTCCGCGCCCTGATGAAGAGCGGCGCAGACCAGCTGGCCGACGCAGTAAAGGTAACCCTCGGCCCCAAAGGACGCAATGTTGTAATCGACAAGAAATATGGTGCCCCTCAGGTCACCAAGGACGGTGTAACCGTAGCCAAGGAAGTGGAACTCGAAGACCGCTTCGAGAATATGGGTGCACAGATGGTCAAGGAGGTTGCCTCCAAGACCAACGAGCAGGCCGGTGACGGAACCACCACCGCAACCGTCCTCGCACAGGCTATTATAAATGTAGGTCTCAAGAATGTCACCGCAGGTGCCAACCCCATGGACCTCAAGCGCGGTATCGACAAGGCGGTCGGAGCCATAGTCGATGACCTCAAGAAGCAGAGCAAGCAGGTCGGCAGCGACTATTCCAAGGTGGAGCAGGTCGGTACCGTCAGCGCCAACAACGATTCCTACATCGGCAAGCTTATCGCCGATGCCATGTCCAAGGTCGGCAAGGACGGCGTCATAACCGTTGAGGAAGCCAAGGGCACCGAGACCGAGGTCAAGGTCGTCGAGGGTATGCAGTTCGACCGTGGCTACATCTCCCCGTACTTCATGACCAACGGTGACAAGATGGAGGCCGAGCTCAAGAATCCCTCCATCCTCATCACCGACAAGAAGATCAGCACCATGAAGGACCTCCTTCCTATCCTCGAGCCTATCGCCCGCGAAGGCAAGGAACTCCTCATCATAGCAGAAGACGTCGATGGCGAGGCGCTCACGACCCTTGTGGTCAACAAGCTCCGCGGCACTCTCAAGATTGCCGCCGTCAAGGCTCCCGGTTTCGGAGACCGCCGCAAGGAGATGCTTCAGGACATCGCAACGCTCACCGGCGCAGTAGTCGTCAGCGAGGAGCGCGGATTCACCCTGGAGAACACCACCCCCGACATGCTCGGACGTGCAGAGAAGGTCACCATCACCAAGGAGAATACAACCATTGTCGGCGGTGCCGGCGACAAGGAGGCCATCCAGGAAAGGATAGACCAGATCCGCAAGCAGATCGAGGTCAGTACCTCCGAATACGACAAGGAGAAACTCAAGGAGCGCCTTGGCAAACTCGGCGGCGGTGTTGCAGTCCTGTACGTAGGAGCTACCACCGAAGTTGAGATGAAGGAGAAGAAGGACCGCGTGGAGGATGCACTCAACGCTACCCGTGCCGCGGTCGAAGAGGGCTATCTGCCCGGCGGCGGCGTCGCATACATCCGCGCCAGCGAGGCTCTCGCTTCTCTCAAGGGAGAGAATGAAGACGAGACCACCGGCATACGCATCGTAGCCAAGGCAATCGAGGAGCCTCTCCGTCAGATTGCCCAGAACGCCGGAGTCGACGGCAGCGTCATCATCCAGAAGATAAAGGAAGGCAAGGCCGACTTCGGTTACAATGCACGCACCGGTGAGTACGCCAACCTGTTCGAAGCAGGTGTCATCGACCCTACCAAGGTTGCCCGCGTAGCCCTCGAGAATGCAGCTTCCGTAGCAGGTATGTTCCTTACTACTGAGTGCGGAATCGTGGATATTCCCGAGCCCGCTCCGGCAGCTCCTGCCATGCCTCAGGGTGGAATGATGTAGCATTCAATTAGTTAAGATAAAAAATGCGGTCCAGGGCTTCCTGAGACCGCATTTTTTTTGAAAATTTTTTGTTGAAAAGTTTGCAGATTAAAAAATAAAGATTACCTTTGCATCCCCGTTCGAGAAGGGCGGAGCGCAAAAGTTCTTTCAAACAAATTTTTTGAAAATTTTCGCAAAAAAATTTGCAGATTCAAAAAATGTTCGTACCTTTGCAATCCCGCTTGAAACGAGCGCGGTGGCCATCAGCCGAAGAGGCTGGTTTTTTTTAGCGCCAAAATTGAAAAGAGTTCATTGAAAAGACTGTCAAAAGAAAGTACAAGCAAAGTACCGAGAACAACGAGAGCGTTGATTCTTTTTAAGAAATCA
>CAMNHL010000006.1:0-96337 GCA_946539455.1 uncultured Bacteroidales bacterium | reverse complement strand
CCAGGACTTCGACTTTGTCATAATACTTCATCAGTTCCATGGCCAAATCCCAGGTTGGTGCCATGTGGTACTCAAGGATGGACCACTGGTCGTTGCTTTCAAGTTCGCGTTGAGACTTATGCAGCGGAAGAGATTGGAAGTATTTCCATTGCTGAGGAGTCACTTTGAGCAGAACTCGCTGCGGAGGAATATCATCATCAATCACAACACCATAATGCTCATCAAAGAACTGCTTGGCATCGAATGATTTGGGGAGCCTAAAGGAAGAATCAAGAATTTCCAAATCTACTATCCTGTCCAAGCAGAAGAGGCGGGGCTGCGCCCTCCTATTTTACTGCCTGGATGAGATTTTCAAAAACTTGTGAGGATATCTGTGACACTCCGTCTGCAGTTTGGTTAACTGTCATTGACTTAGGGCGCATATCAAATTTGTTTGCATATAAATATCTGGTTTCGCGCACAACTGTCTTTCCTTCCTGAATAGCCTTGCGCCCTATATCTTCACCAGCTTTCCATGCACCCTTGTTCATACTTGCATTCTGAGAAAACAGATTGATATAATCGTTGGTACCTCCTATCTGCAATGCTGAAGCATGACCACAATCGTCCATGATATATGTCGGCCGTCCCGAAACCGGTTGCCCGAAAACATTATAGTCTTTCTTGATTTTGCCTGCGCTTTGAATTGCATTCTTATCTCTCGCCACCGGGATAAAGCGGCCGTCTGGCTTGGTCTCGACAATCGACCGTTTCAACTTTCCGTACTTGTCCATCTCCCAGGTGAGTTTAGTGTAACCGCTGTGCCCCAAACGCCTTGTAGTGGTATATGTAGCATTGCCCTTGGGAAAGAGGTTAAGCAAAGTCCTGTCTTCATATGGGACATCGATATTGAATCCTTTTACGGCATCGCCGGTAATTGTCCCGATAGGCTTGGATACTCCTTCTTTATAAACTTTCACGACTCCTTTCTCTTCAATCATACGAAGGTCTTTAGCCAAACCATATGCCGTCTTTTTGTAAATGCCTTTATGGAAGAACATATCGGCTCCCCCAGCTGCTCCTTTAGATAAATAACGCAACATCGACACATCCGTGCGGAGCGATGGTGCAGCAATCATATTCATATAAGCATCCAGACACTGAGGTGCAGCCTTTTTGCCAAGGCGCCCGGCAATCAGATGCTGGAACGAACGGTTGCTTCCCAAATCTTCAAGCAAGACGCGGTTAGCATCGGAGGCGATATCGGGAACAAGCTTGCGCCAATAATTGTAACCTTCCTTGCCAAGTTTCTTGCTGAGTTGCCCGGCCGTTCTCCGCGCTACTGCGGTATTCAACTTTGCAGAAGCTTTAAAGGCACTCTTTTCCAATGCAAATAGATTGCGGCCTGCTGAATTCCTGAGCATTCTTTCTGCCGAAGCTTTGCCAAATGCATTTCTGGAAAACGCGCTGCCGGAACGTTTTAAAAGAGTTTTTTTTGCGACAGAACGAGCTTCGATCTGTATGAAGCTCTTAAGTTCCGCCTGGCTTGCAACCTTGCTCCCCCGATAAAATGTCCGACCGGCTGCATCTCTCTTGACTTTTCGTAGAGCAGCCTTTTTAGTGCCAACCCTGAGAAAATCTTCGGCACCTTCTTTGGCTCCTTTCTTCGCGGCCTGTTTGGCAGCCTGTTCGGCCCCTTCCTTAAGCGCTTCTTTTTTTGCACCTTTTTTAAAGATTGACTTGGTTGCGCCCTTAAGAAATTGGCCTATCTGCGCTGATGCCGGCACAGACGCCGGGACAGCGGCAACGAAACTTACCGACAGAAAGACTACCAGTATCTTAGAAATTTTGCTTGACATAATCTTTGAAAAATTCAAGACTGTAATACTTGTTTCTGTCGAGTGCAGCGAAAGCTTTATCTACGGCAGCGTCTGTAGAACTGGACAAAGACGAAGACATGTTTTCAGCTACGACCTGAATCTGCTTGGCTACAGCTTCGGCCTTCTTTTTGTCACCATGAATGCTATATGCCATATCAACGCCGTCCAACGCAAGACCGACGACAAAACCGCCTACTCCGCCAGTAACAAATCCAACGGCTACGGAAGCGGCTGTTATGCCTACTCCCACCCAGTCTATCTTCCTTTGCTCTTCGGCAAGCTTGAGGAAATCGCTCATGGGAAGCCAGTAATCCGGTCTCGGATTCTGAATTTTCACTGAAGACAAAGCATTGATATAACTGTCATCGGTATCGAGTAAAGATTCAATTATTTCCTTTCTTGCCTGAACAACTGATTCTCTATACTCGTCGAAACCTTCTTTCAGCACATACTGAACGGTATCCCTATTGAAATACTTCTCGAAGGCCTGCACTACCCTGGGCGGGACTTTTGTATGGTTGCGCGGCAGTTTTTTCTCAAGACATTCGGTCAGAACGGCACCGGTCGCCCGGTTTCCATGCATGTTTATGTCATAGCACATTCGCGCAATCAACGATTCTTTCATCTCAGTCTCAGCCTTTGCATATTCATCCAACGCAACCGAGACTTCGGCAAACAGAGAGTCCCGGAGTGGATAGTAACGGGTATCCACATAATCAGATAACGCAGTATTCGCGAATGAGTTGTGCAAAGCGCGTATTACTGGATAATCTCCGTCTTCCATGGACTCCCGGAAGCTACTCCTTAAGAGAGTGTCAAGGAAACTTCGCTCTGAAGGATTGGACCTATAGTACTGACCGATATCGGGTATGTCAAGTTCGGAAATCGTTTCCATTATCTGATCTTCCCTCTTTTCGCGCATAAACGCAAACATCTCGGAATATGTTGTGTCTGCGGCAAATTGTTGTTCGTACCGGCACAGTTCATCGTATTCCAAATCATCAAAGCCGCGATCAAAAATGATATATTCAGCGATGAAATCCTTTGAGTCCGGGTGATTCACGCCGGCGGCCAGCAGGCCGTTCAAATCATCGGAAACCATTGCCGTTTGCAAATCGGTTTCCGCTTGTGTAGCAATACGTTCCGGGACATTGTAACTGGTGCCGCAACCCGAGAGTATTATAATTCCCAAAAGGGCTGCATTTTGTTTATTGTTCATACTGCGAGATTATCATACGACAGTTTTTGCTTTCGTTTACATCACCAAGGTTTCACCGTAGGAATAAACGTCAGAAAGCGCCATAAGAGGCTGAAACAGTACTTTCGAGTGCTTGCTAAGTCATTTGCCCGGAGGTCCTCTGGGGTGTCGGGGCCCTCGGGGTCATCAGGGTTCTCTGGCTGACCGGGATAATCGGGGCCTTCGGGCTGAGCTGGCTCCTGCCGCTCAAGCGTGGTGAAACTGCGGACAGGGGAGTCGAGTCGCATGCCCGCACCATTCACCACGAAAGCAGTAAATTCGTAAGTGCTTGAGGGTTGCAGACCGCGAAGCGAGCATGTAAATATGTCTCCATCCCTTTGTGCGGAGTATTCCGTCTTTTCGCCCCCGCCGCTGGGAGAGAGAACGAAACCGCAGGTGGAGACCTGAGTGCTGCCTGTTACGGTTGCGATGTGCGTGGCCTCGTCCTCCGACGCCGACGCCGCCGTAACTGCAACGAATTCCGGCGTACCCAGCTGCGAAAAGTCGGGAACGGAAGTGGCGCAGGAACTAAGGGCCAAAACGGCGAAGAGAATTCTCGGAAGCCTTCTCATAACATTCACAAATATAACAAAAAAATCTATGCTATTGCCCGCTGGCGCTGCCGGCACCGTCATTTGACCCGGAGATGAACTTGATTAAATACTTGACATCTCCTTCCCTAGTGCGCGAATGGCCTCTATGATTCTGTCCCGTCTCTCGGGTGAAGGTTTCTTTATCCCGTAAATGTATCGGGCAAGAAGAGTTTTGTCTATACCCATGTAATGAGCCATCTGAGAGACGTTGAGTTGCGGGAATCTCTTGAATATTAACCCGATTTCATTATCCGGGTCCGGTTCAGAGTTCTCGAGAAAACTGCTGATGTGTATGTCTTCATCCAAGTCTTCCCAGTGGATGTCGTCTCCCTCCATGCCGATTTCAAACCGGGAGCGCTGAACGTCCGTAGCGTCTTTTAGACGTGGGAACGCTTCCAGAGGACGGCTTAATTGCCGTCCGGTGGAAGTCAAAATGAACACTCGTTCTCCTTCAAACCATACTCGTTGTATGATTTCTGCGCTATTCATCAAAGTATTCATTCCATGCTTTGATAAAGTCTTCATTATACTGTACAACGGCATCTATGGCCCTTTTTAAATCCCTCGGTTTCAGCCCCTTGTTCTCTATAACGGCGGCGGATAACAGGTCTATCTTGGCCCTGCCGTCACCGCTCCTTACGTGAACATGCATTGGCGGGTGCTCTTCAGAATAAAAAAAGAATCTTAATCCAAATAAAAATAACAAAGTCGGCATAGTTTAAGTTTTTAAAAGCATCGGCAATATAGGTATAAAATTTAATACCTGCAAATCTGGCGGGAAGAATAACAAAAATTGACCCGGAGGTGAACTTGATTGGCCACAAAGTAAGATGTAACTTTGTCAGAAAAGTTTATGTAGAATGAGTGACCTGAAAGACTTTTATAGCGAAATGCTCAAACCATCATTATTTTGCATACGATTTCTGCAAAGACGGTCATACTCGCCCCCGGACAGGTGCTCAGCACCTTGCGAACCGACGACGGCGTAACCATCATACGCAATGACTGACCAAAATCCCGAACTGCAGTTCCTGCTCGACGAGGTTGCCTCCGCTTTCGGCGGCAGGCTCGAGACGACCACCGATTTCGACGCCTTGTCCGAGGCCATCGACACCCGCGTCCATCAGCGCATATCATCTTCTACGCTAAAGCGCCTCTGGGGCTACGTAAACCTGCATCCGCGCCCCCGCACGGCAACTCTCGACATTCTCTCCCAGTACGTCGGACGTACCAGCTACAGGGCGCTCTGCACCGAACTACGCACGACCTCCGGCTTCATTTCGGCGGAATCAATCGACAGCGCCTCCCTTGCAACCGGTACGAAGCTGCGCCTTCGCTGGATGCCGGACCGCAGCGTGCTCCTCGAGTACAAAGGTTCCGGGCTTTTCTGCGTACTCGACTCAGGCAAGTCAAAACTCCGCCCCGCCGACTCTTTTCACGCAGGCCTGTTCATCAAAGGGCATCCACTATATATCGACGACCTCTCGCGGGACGGCAAGTTGCTGCCACCTTATATCGCCGGCCGCAGCGCCGGGATAACTTCCATTGAAACAATAGAATAGATGACGGAAGATTCGGGATTCCTCGCGCCGTTGCAAGAAGACAGTCCGGCCGCGGACGGCATGGAGCTCCTGCACCGTTCCGAAAACGGATGGTGCGAGCTGTACCTGCTGCGCACCGACGGCCGCCTGAGTGTACTGAAGGCGCTGAAACCCGAGTTCCGTGGGCGTTCGATGTACGAGCGGCTGTTGCTCAAGGAGTACAGTATAACGTCCCGGCTGCATCATCCAAACATTCGCGAAGCGTATGCATACCGCAGTACGCCCCAGCTGGGTAATGTCATTGAACTAGAATGGGTTGATGCTCTTACGCTGGAGGAATACCTAAGCGACGGGCGTCCCCCTCGCAGGCAATCGCTCGACCTCGCCCTGCAGTTGTGCGACGCCTTGTCGTATCTTCACTCCAACCAGATAGTCCACCGCGACATCAAACCGGCGAACATGCTGGTATCGCGCAACGGAGGCAAACTCAAACTGATTGATTTCGGGCTGTCAGACGCAGACAGCTGGGCCGAATTCAAGGGTGCGGTCGGCACCCGCCAGTGGGCCGCTCCCGAAGTTCTGAACGGGGGCCACGGCGACTGGCGCTCCGACATCTGGAGTCTGGGGAAAGTTCTCTCCGAACTGCTTCCCGGCCACAGAAGAATCCTGCGGCAGTGCCTGGACCCCAATCCATCGGCTCGTCCGGGCAGCGCGCAACAGGTCAAGGACGCCCTGCAAAAAGCGGTACCGCTGTGGCCGTTCGTGCTTGCCGCCGCCCTCGCAGCCGGCACCGCCGCCCTTGACCCCCGGGAGAACACACCCGAAAGCGAGCCTGCTGTCCAGGAAGCCTTCGATACCACATCTGCAAGGATGCTCGAAAGCCCCGAGATAATAGACGAACTGTTCCAACAGGCAACGGGAATGATTGAAGGTCAGTACGAATGAGACGTATCCCTGTCATAATGATCATCCTGCTGTTGTTGCTTTCGAGCCTTCGCATGACGGCCCAGAACGACTGCGACAGCGTACTCGACCGTTATGAGCAGATATGCGACAGGTGTCTGGAACTGCGCAGCCGCATGGCAGCCGGTGAAGCGGTTGACTACAGCGCCGTTACGGGCTTGCTCGGGGAACTCGGCAAACTGCGGACCCAACTGCGCAGCGCCTCCGGCTCCATGACCAAAGAGCAGAAGGATCGTTTCGCTGCGATACGCGCCCGTTACGACGGCGCCTCTTCTTCTGAGGGCAAGCGTACCGCCCGCAGCGGTAAAAGCCTCCGGAAAACACCGGCAAAAGGTGTTGAGCTTACAGTACCCCCTGAACCCGCAAGAGTAAGGCACGAGAGCCTCGGGCGACTTCTGCCTCCACCCGATGTACCTCCCCTGCCGATAGGCACTTCATATACCGGCACCCTTGCTCCCAAGCCGCAGACGGCGGCAAGGCCTACGGTACGAGTTCCCAGCCCATGGCGTTTCGACGCCGCCCTGTCGTTCCAGTTCAACGCCACACCGGCGGCAGGACTTTTTGCGAGTGCCTCATACAAGACCTTCGGAGCCTTCCTCAGCGCCAGGACCAACTTCGTCCCCGCCATAAAGGAGTCGTACGCCATAACCGCCGACGGTCGCATCGAAGGCGGTGGGCTCTTCTGGGGGCAGGGGGCTTCGAGCTACTCGCTCGGGAGCATATGCGCTGGCCCCGTCTGGCACATACTTCCGTCTCTCGCCCTGTACGCCGGAGCCGGATATGCAGACAGCAGCCTGTTGCTGCTCGACGCCGGCGGCAAATGGGCTCGCGTCTCTGATTACGGAGCCCGCGGCCTTGCAGGCGAAGCCGGAGCAGTTGTCACCCTCGGCAGAGTAAATCTGCTTGCAGGCCTGTGGTGGCAGCGTGAAGTGGCCCTTACAGCGGGTCTGGGCTGGAAATTCTGAGAATTCTTTGCTATCTTTGCGGCTCAATTCCCAAACCATGTCACAAAGCGACAAGACCCCCGACAGCATAAAGGTGCGCGGCGCACGCGTACACAATCTAAAGAACATAGACGTCGATATTCCCCTTGGTAAAATCGTAGGCATAGCCGGCGTGTCCGGCAGCGGCAAATCGAGCCTCGCCCTCGGCGTACTTTACGCAGAAGGTTCCCGCAGATATCTCGATTCCCTTTCTACCTACACCCGCCGCAGAATGTCTTTCGCAGCCAAGGCCGACGTGGACGATGTCCTTTACGTTCCTGCGTCCATCGCCCTGCACCAGCGTCCCGGCGTACCTGGGATACGTTCTACATTCGGCACCGGCACCGAGCTGCTCAACAGCCTCAGGCTCATGTTCTCGCGCCTCTCCAGCCACCGCTGTCCCAACGGGCACTACTGTCCCCCTTCGCTTGCCATCGCCGCCGAGCAGGAAATCGTATGCCCCACCTGCGGAGAGCATTTCTATGCGCCCGGAGCCGAAGAGCTTGCGTTCAACAGCCAGGGTGCTTGCAAGTGCTGCGGTGGCACCGGCACCATACGTACCGTGGACGAATCGACCCTTGTGCCCGACGAAAGCCTCACCATCGACCAGGGCGCCGTGGTTCCTTGGGGCTCGCTGATGTGGTCTCTCATGAAAGACATCGCCCGCGAAATGGGGGTGCGGACAGACGTCCCGTTCAAGGATCTGACGCCGCAGGAGAAAGAAATCGTTTACCACGGTCCGGCAGAGAAACGCCACATCATCTACAAGAATGAGAAGACCAACGGCTTTGCCGAGATGGACTTCACCTACTACAATGCCGTATATTCCGTAGAGAACGCCCTTTCCAAGGTAAAGGACGAAAAGGGCATGAAGAGGGTCGAAAAGTTTCTCAAGGAAGACCTATGCCCCGAGTGCGGAGGCACACGCCTGAGCGATGCGGCCAGGGCTCCGAGGCTCCGTGGCATCTCGCTTGCCGATGCCTGCAAGATGACCCTCGACGAACTCACCGAATGGGTGAAAGGCGTCCCTGCATCCCTACCGGAGGAAATGCGTCCGATGGCGCAGAGCATCTGCGATTCCTACTTCCTGGTAGCACGCCGGCTGAAGGATCTCGGGCTCGGCTACCTCTCGCTCGACAGGGCTGCATCCACGCTTTCGACCGGCGAAAGGCAGCGTATGCAGCTTGCCAGGGCTGTACGCAACCGTACCACCGGAGTGCTGTATGTGCTCGACGAACCGTCCATCGGTCTGCATCCGTCCAACATCGTCGGACTCAACGGAGTAATGCACGATCTGGTCGCCGACGGCAATTCCGTCATCCTCGTCGATCACGACACGCAGATACTTGGCGAGTCGGACTGGCTGGTAGAAATGGGGCCGGGAGCCGGAAGCGCCGGCGGCAAAGTGCTGGCAGAAGGCACGATAGACGATATCCGCCACAATCCTGCCTCGCGCATCGGACCTTTCTTGCGCGAAAAGGCCTCCGCTCCCAAGACGCTTCGTAAAGACCTTTTCGACTTGGGACGCATACACCTATCAACCAGCGAAATACATACGGTTAAGCCGCTCGGGGTGGACATCCCGAAAGGCCGACTGACCGTGGTGACCGGGGTTTCGGGATCGGGCAAGACGACCATGGTCCTGGAAAGTCTGGTGCCCGCACTTGAGGCATTGACCGGCGGCACCCGCATGCCGGAGCATATACGGGCCATTGATGCCCCCGGGATACAGCATGTCAAACTCATAGACGCAACCCCCATCGGCATCAACGTACGCTCAACTGTAGCGACTTATGCAGGCATACATGACGAACTGCGGAAAGTTTACGCACGCACCGCGGACGCACGCCGCCTTGGCTATAAGGCCGGCGAGTTTTCCTATAACACCGGAAGCCTCCGCTGCCCCGTATGCGACGGCACCGGCAGCATCAGCCTGGACGTCCAGTTCCTGCCCGACGTAGATATTCCCTGCCCCGATTGCCGCGGCTCCCGTTATTCCCGCACAGCCACTCTCATACGCCACACCAACAAGGCCGGCGAGAGCCTTTCCCTGCCCTCCCTGATGGAAAAAGAAGTGAGTGCGGCGCTGGATTTCTGCAAGGACCTGCCTCTTGTACGGGATCGCCTGCGGGTGCTTGATTCCCTGGGTCTGGGTTACCTTACGCTCGGCGAGCAGACTCCGAGCCTGTCGGGAGGCGAAGCCCAGAGGCTCAAGCTGGCAAGCGAGATGGGGCGCACCCAGGCCGACTCCGTTTTCGTTTTCGACGAACCGTCAATCGGGCTCCATCCGCTTGATGTGCAAACGCTTATGAAGGTATTTCAGACTCTTGTCGATGCCGGAGCCACGGTTGTCGTCATCGAGCACGACCTCGATATCATACGGGGCGCCGATTACATAATCGACATGGGACCCGGAGGAGGCAGTGCCGGCGGACGCGTAGTCGCCTGCGGCTCTCCGGCCGACATCGCCGCCTGCCCCGAAAGCGCCACCGGCCGCTTCCTGTAGCCTATTTGCTAACGAACTCGCCGTGAAAGTCCCTGCAGACCGTCTGGGCCGTACGCCGTCCGGTTTCTGCAGCCACCGGCAGCCCTCCGGAAAAGCCGACACGTTGCCCCGTAAAATATATGCCAGGGGCGTAGGAGACAGGAGCGTTGTGGTTCAGGTGCCACGGGCGCCATTCGCTCATGTAGCTGCCTTCAAAAGTATCGCAATACCTTTCGTATGTCAGAGGAGTGGCCATGTCGCTGACTTCTACCCTGCCTGCAGTCTCCGGAAGCATGTCGGCAAGGCAGCGCACAAAGGCATCTATTGCCTCCTGCTTGCGTTGTTGGTACAGGCCCTGTTCGCGGGCGGCTTTCCACCACCGGTAGCTGTTGCCTGGTAGGATAACAGTCAGTGTCGTGCATCCGTCCGGAGAATACTCGGCGTCCATCGCATAATTGTTGACGGTAAGGGCATCGAACTGCAAACCTCCGGCACTCATCGGCTGCGGAAGAACGATCTGCATGCAACGCGGGCGTCCGGACAGGTCGGCACGCACCCCAAGGGCGATGAACATGCACTGGGCGGTCATGAGCTTGCTTCGCATGCGCCTTGCCCAGGCATCCTGGAGGGGAGGCGAAAACAGTTTGTCGATTGCCGTGCGGGCATCGACTGACACTACCACCGCGTCGCACTCCAGAAGAGCGTCGGCAGTACGCACGCCGCATAGCTTTTTACCGTCCCTGACCACTTCCTGCGCCGGAGTACGATAGCGGATTTCTCCGCCGAAGGAAGTGAAGGTATCGGCCATATTCCGGGCCATCCGCAGCGAACCGCCTTTGGGATAACCGCTGTCTCCGCTGGCGAAGGCGCTCAGCGTGTAGATGAGCGAAAGGGCGTTTATCTCTGGATCCACTACCGCCTCGAAGAGCCTGCGGACGGACTTGTTGCGGAAACGGGAAATGTAGCGCCGGGCAGAGAGGCTCATAAGCCAGGGTGTCAGAAGCACCGCCGGACCCATCTTGATGAATTCAGTGAGTACGAAGCGGTGGCGTTCCCGGACTTTGAGTCCCGCTAGGTCGAGCACAGGAGTATGGAAGAAGGTATAGCACCATACGTGGAAGCGGAGGATGGCAAGGGCGATTCGGTCTCGTGGCGAGAACTCTCCCAGTTCCCGGCAGGTTTCTTTCATGCTGCGGTGCAATTCGAGGCGCACATCACCGTCGAACAGCGTATAGACCGGATCCTTGAAAAACACCGGATTATTGTCCTGAAGCGCTCCTGTCTCTGTCCATATATCATTGAGAGGTACGCCTTTCCTGGCTCCGATAAGCCAGTGTATGCCGCCCTCGAAAGTATAGCCCCGGCGTTTCCAGCTGGTGGATACGCCGCCCGGATTGCCGGCCTTTTCCAAAATAAGAGTCCGGAATCCGGAACGCTGCAGATATACCCCGCAGGTAAGTCCCGAGATTCCGGCACCGATGATTATGATGCGTTTGTCCATCATGCAAATTCCATTTCGTCAAGCAGCCACTTGGCGCCTCCTATACGTTCAATGACGAAAAGCAGATAGCGTATATCTATAGATATGTTCCTGCAGTACGAAGGGTCGAAGACTATGTCGCTCATGGTCCCCTCCCATACGCGGTCGAAATTGATACCTACCAGATTGCCGTCGGCATCTATCACCGGGCTTCCGGAATTGCCCCCGGAGGTGTGGTTGGTGGCGAGGAAGCAGACGCTTTGGTCTTCGTATCCTCCCTCGGCGTAGATATCACGCAGGGCCTGAGGAACGTTGTAATCGAAAATCTCGGGATTGTCCTTCTCCATGATGCCCCGCAGGGTCGAGACCGGCTCATAGCGCACGGCGTCGGAAGGGCTGTAGCCCTCCACCTTGCCGTATGCCACGCGGAGGGTCAGGTTGGCGTCGGGATAGAATGCCTTATTGGGTTCATACTCTATCTGGCCACGCATATATTCGCGCATGGCTATCTTGAGCTCGGAGGCAACTTCGGCTATGACCGGCTTGAGGGTTTCGTCGTACCACTGCTGGAATGCGTCGTACATTTCGAGGGCCGGATCATTTTCGAGCCCCTCTGCAGCCCGGAGCGCACCTACCTTGGCCGGATCGGTGAATATACTGTTTGCGTATATATAATCCCTCCAGGCTTCCATGGAACCGAATGAAGCCAGCTTGTCCTTGAAGTAAGCAGGTTTGAAGTCATCGGTCATATTGCGGTCGAATGCATCCATGAGGGCCACGAAAGTCTCTTCGTCAATGGGCTGGTAATAATCTTTGAAGAAGGCCTCCGCAACCGGTGCAACCGGTCTGCCGGCCTTAAGGGAAGAACGTACCGATGAAGCGAAACGAAGCAGCTCGATGCTCCTCACCGTCTCGTTAAGGTATTCGTATGCAAGGTAATACGGTTCGCGCCGGGAGTAAAGTCCCGCAAGCTTTGACGTAATGCCTTCGTATCTGGTACCCTTGGCCCACTGCTCGAAGCCGCGTTCGAAGTTCCGCTTGGCCTCCACGGTGCGAAGGCGCTTTATGCCACCGGATTCTCCCTGCCATTTCTTCCATGCATTTGCCACATTGGCGTTCTTGGAGGAATACTGGATGCGGACCGCCTGGCTGCGCGACATGTATTTTTTCTGGATGTCGAGCCTGAGCGTCCGGAGTGCGATTTTCTGAGGGTCGGAGACTTCGCCTATATAGCGGACCTCCTCGCTCATAGCATATTCGCGGGTGCTTCCGGGGCAACCATAAACCATCGTGAAATCGCCTTCCCTGACACCGTTGCGATTGATGCGGAAGAAGGTTTTCGGCACGTAAGGAACGTTATCGGGCGAATAGTCGGCGGGATTGTTGTCGGCGTCGGCGTATATGCGGAACACAGAGAAATCGCCGGTGTGACGGGGCCACATCCAGTTGTCGGTGTCGCCGCCGAACTTGCCGATCGACGAAGGCGGAGCTCCCACGAGGCGCACGTCACGATAAACCCTGTAAACGAACAAGTAATACTGGTTTGCATAGTACAGGGCCTCGACGCTGGCGCGTATGCCTTTGGATTTGTCCTCCGTATGGCGCACGATGGCAGAAGAATTCGCCTGCACTATGGAGTCGCGCTGCGCTTCCGTCATGGAGTCGTCGTAGCCTCTGAGTACTGCATGCGTAACGTCTTCCATGCGGTCGAGAAAACTTACGGTAAGCCCGGGATTGGGCAGTTCGTCCCTTCTGCAGCCAGCCCAGAAGCCGTCTTTCAGGTAATCGTGCTCTACGCTGCTGTGGCGCTGAATATAACTGTAGCCGCAGTGATGATTGGTAAACAGAAGTCCGTCTCCCGATACCAGTTCCCCTGTACAGCCTGAGCCGAAAAGCACTACGGCATCCTTGAGTGAAGCGCGGTTGATGCTGTATATGTCGTCTGCGGAAAGGTGGCAGCCCTTTGAGCCCATGTCGTCGATTCGCTGCGAGATAAGTGCGGGCAGCCACATGCCCTCATCGGCCCGGGCTATTGCCCAGGCCGAGAGGAAAATGCTGATAGTAAGTAGTGTGCGTTTCATTTTAATATCCAAAGACATCTTCGAGGGTGAGAGTCTTGACCGGGCCGAGGGTCTTGAGGTATGCCATGTCGATGTCGGCAGGGTCGCCAAGCACCGCGTAGGTATAGATGCGGTCCTTGACCCACTGCTGCTGGCAGGCCTTGACATCGCTCAGGCTCAGAGCGGGCAGGGCTTCGAAGACGGCCTTGTCGAGCGGCTCGGTCAAGCCCATGCGCCTGCAGCTGCGGTAAGCCCAGAGCACGTCGGCACCGGTGGTACGCTGAGTACGGTAACGGCTGTCGAGCGCATCCTTGGCGATTGCGAACGCCGCGTCGGACTCTGGCATGTTGTTGATAATATCGTCAAAAGCCTCGATAGCCTTGGGCAGCTTGTCGTTCTGGGTTGCGATGAAGGCATCGAACGAGTAGGTATCGGAGCTGCTCGAAGGTCCGCGAAGACGGGCCGAGGCGCTGTAGGCAAGTCCGCGTGCCTCACGGAGTTCCTGGAAGACTATGCTGTTCATGCCTCCGCCGAAATACTCGTTGAGAAGCGTACGCACAGGCTCGCTTGCAGCATCGAAGGTCTCTCCCCTGTTGGAATACTGGTCGTAATAAACGTTGTTTGCCTTGAAAGGTACGAGAAGCACCTGCGGTGAAGGAGTCTGCACCTTGCAGGTAGTGCGCTCGGGCAGAACCTCATAGCTGCCGTCAAATACAATCTTCTCCTTGAGTTCGGCTTCGGATGCCGGGCCGTAGTAAAGCAGCTCGCAGCCTTTCCCCAGCAGGGTCTTGACCTTGAGAAGGAGTTCCTCGGAGGTGAGTGCCGCTATGGCAGAATTGGACAGACGGGTATTCTTGATGTAGTCAGGGCCGTAGGTTGCATAGGTCAAGAGGGCGGAATAGCAGCCGCGCTGGTTGAGCTTGCTGTCTGCACGGCTCTTTAACTCGGCAGCCTTGAGGCTTGCGAGTGCATCCTCATCGGCAACTGCGCCGCCGGCGAGGCTGCGGACGACCTCAAGAGCCTGCGGCATATTGTCTGAGAGGCCGCTGATGCTTATGACCGACTGATGGGCGGATGCGCTGAAGCTGAAGTCGCACGCAAGGGCGTACATGCGGGCTGCAATCTCTGCAGCACTCTCTTCGGCAGTACCGAGGTAAGGGAGGTAATCCATTGCGAAGCCGAGTGCCGGATCATCCTCGGTACCAACATTGTACACGAACGAAAGCTGGAATATGTCGTTGAGAGTGTTTTTCTTATACAGCACGTCAACGCCTTCGGCAAGGCTGAAGCGAGACATATCCTTGTCGAAATCGAGGAATACGGGTTCGATGGGTTCAACCTCGGAATTCTGGATTTCGGTGAGGAAGGGACTCTGCTTGTCGCGGTTCGTCACAATAGGGGTAATCTTGGGAGCGGAGATTTTCTGGATATCGGGATCTTCGCCTTTTCTCTTATAGACGGCGGCATAAGACTGCGCCCCAAGGTACTCGCGGGCCCAGGCTACGACGTCTTCTTTGGTAACTGACTCATAGCGTTCAAGTTCCTTTGATGCCTCCTTCCAGGGGATGCCGTTGATGAAAGAATTGACGTACAGCATGGCACGGCTGCCATTGTCTTCCAGCTGGCGCATCTTTGAGAGGCGCAGGTTGTTGATGGTCGAAGCGATTAGTGACTCGTCGAAATCGCCGGCCGCAAGCTTTCCTACCTGCTCGAGGAGCAAGTCGCGAAGCTCCTCGAGGGTCTGTCCCTGCTTGGGATAGCCAAGTACCTCGAAGGAACTGTAGTCAGGCTGGGTACTGTTGAATGCAAAAGCCTGGAGGGCCTTCTGCTGCTGATTGATATTGAGGTCGATAAGTCCGGCCTGGCCATTGCTCAGAATGGCGCCGGCGATGTCAGCGACTGCCGTTCCATGAAGGTCGGCAGCACCGGGAAGACGCCATGCAATGGCAAGCATCTCCGCCTCGGGGCCGAACACCTCAAGCTCCACGGGAGAGGTGATGGGCTGCTCTTTCTCGAACCGGAGTTCCGGCACCGGTGCGCCCTTCTGCCAGTCTCCCCAATACTTCTCAATAGCGACGACCATCTGGTCGGGATCGAAATCACCGCTCACGCAGATAGCGATGTTATTGGGGACGTAATAAGTTGACTGAAAGTTCTTTATATTGGTAATGGAGGGGTTCTTGAGATGCTCCTGGGTGCCTATGGTAGTCTGTTGGCCATAAGGATGATGAGGGAAAAGAAGACGGGCAATGCCTTCCCAGACCTTGCGGCTGTCCTGGGTGAGGGACATGTTTTTCTCTTCGTAAACGGCCTCGAGCTCGGTATGGAAGCCACGGATTACGCTGTTGCGGAAACGGTCGGCCTGGATGCGCGCCCAGTTGTCAATCTGGTTCGACGGGATATCCTCGGTATAGACGGTCTCGTCGTCGCTGGTGAAAGCGTTGGTACCGTCGGCTCCAATCATGCTCATGAGTTTGTCGTATTCGTTGGGAATCGCAATCTTGGATGCCTCATAACTTACGGAGTCTATAATATGGTAGAAAGCTTCCCTTTCTGCAGGATCCTTTATGGTACGGTACTGCTCGAACAGTTCTTCGATCTTGTCGAGGTAGGGCTTTTCCGCCTCATAGTCGGTGGTTCCGAACTGCCGGGTACCCTTGAACATCAGATGCTCCAGATAATGCGCCAGACCCGTGGTCTCAGAAGGGTCGTTTTTGCTGCCGACCCGCACTGCGATATAGGTCTGGATGCGGGGCTGCTCTTTATTGACGGACATATACACCTTGAGACCGTTGTCGAGGGTATAGATTTTAGTGCCCAGAGGGTCTCCTTTGAATGTTTCGTACTTATTGCAGGACAGTAAGATGAGGGATGCAAAAAGTAGGATCGGAAAGATTTTTTTCATACTATAAACCACTAATTTTCACAAATATAAAAAATTTAACAATGATTTTTTGTTTTTTAAATTAAAATACATAACTTAGCGCCGAAGTTTTTCATAGTTTAAGTTTAGGTTAAGTAGCGGACCGCTCGCAGTGATGCAAGCGGTCCGTGAATTTTTTGGGGCAAAGCAATCTTTTATCGATTATTTCTAACGATTCTTAAACGGGTGTGACGAAGTTTTGATTATCATTGCCGCTGAAACAAAACCAAAACAACTATGAAGAAAATCCTTTACTTTGCTCTTGCCGCGCTTCCCCTGCTGTCAGCGGCATCCTGCCAGGAACTGATGCAGTCCCTGAGCAGGCAGGGAATCCTCCAGATCCGCTTTGCCGAAGGGACCGTCCCCACCAAGGCCGCATTCCCCGACACGAACGAGTTCTTCCTCACGATAACCGACTCCAAAGGCAATTCTGTTTTCGACGGCAAATACGGAGCAGTCCCGGAGAACATGCAGCTCGACGAAGACACTTACACGGTAAGCGCCCGCAGTTGCGACTTCTCGTCTCCCCTCTTCGACGCTCCTCAATACGGAGACACGCAGGTAGCCTCAATAAAGGCCGGACGGACGACCCTCGTCACACTCGCCTGCGTGCAGATGAATTCCGGGATCCGCCTGCGCATCGATCCGGATTTCATAAGCGCATATCCCAATGCTGTTCTGTACCTCAAGTCCGGCAGCGGCCGGTTAATGTATTCGTATTCAGAAAAAAGAATCGCCTACTTCAAACCCGGGACGGTCAATCTGGACATGGCCGACGGAGGCAGCGAGAGTACTATTTTCTCCACACGCCTGGAGCCGCAGCAGATTCTGACCCTTGGCGTAAATACCGGTTCGGAATCGACGCGCGGGGGTGTAAGCGTCCAGGTCGATACATCCCGTAACTGGACCAGCGACAACTTTGTGATAGGCGGCAACCCGGGCGCAGGAAGCGACACTTCTAAAGCCTACAACGTGTCCGAAGCCAAGAAGCACACGGGAGAGCAGGAAGTCTGGGTGTATGGATACATAGTGGGCGGAGACCTGTCCTCCAGCAAATGCTCTTTCTCGGCGCCGTTCTCGTCGAGGACCAACATTGTCCTCGCCAACAAGACGTCGGTAAAGGACAAATCGCTCTGTCTTTCGGTACAGCTTGCCAAAGGCTCGATACGCGACGCCCTCAATCTGGTCGATCATCCGGACCTTGTGGGGAAACAGGTTTACCTCAGAGGAGACATCGTGGAATCCTACTACGGCATTCCGGGCATCCAGAACATCTCCGAATACCAATTCAAATAAACGGCACTTGCCGGCGGCATTTACTCAACCACGAAATGGGCGACGGCCCTGACGGCTTTGCCGCCGGCTGACAGGCCCTCCGCGACTATGCAGAAACGTCCGGGGTACCGGGGCGCAGTCAGTTTTATTGTCTGTTTGCCGCCATTGTCGAGAATCAGGGAAGGGTGCCAATATAGCAGTTGCCGCCAGTCGTCTCCCGAAGGAGCCTCTCCAAGGTAAGCTACCGGATAGCGGACGCCGTCAAAATCGACTACGCATACGCTGCTGGGGAAATCCAGTGCGGTTACATAGTTCTTCTTGCTGACGAAATTGATTGCGCCGTTGAAATAAGTGCTTCCTACGACAATGCGTTTGCTGTAGATATAAATATCCTGCAGCAGCATGGCATCGAGAGAGAGCATCAGATTGAAATCGGAAATGACCACTCCGTCCATCATGACCAGGATCTGGTCCATGAAGACACTGCCTGCGCTGGCGCCGTCGGCAATGGCCAACTCGAGCGTCTTTCTACGATCCTTGTTGCGTATGCGGACGTTGGGAAGCAGTTCGACTATTATTTCCTGAACCGTAGGGAAACGGGTATAATCGTCCAGATGAATCCTGCTCATATCTTCCGTACGCAGGAACTGATCTTCCCGGCGAGGCAGGAAACGGGCAATCGTATCGGTAGGATAAGCCATTGACAGCGAGCGCTTGCGCTGAGAAAGGGCAGAACGCTGCGATTCATGCAGCTGCAAAGGAGACATAGCCGAGGCAGAAGGATTCTGGTAAGGGGAATGAAGCTGGATGCGTACATTGTCACCGGCATTCATCATTTCGCAGACAAGCTCCCTGTCGCCGTAGATGTTGCCGGTATGGAACTGCAACGAAGCATCGGAGCCGCTGCGTGCCATATATATGTCTTCTGCCGAACCGGAAGACGACAGTATGGCCAGTGCAGCCCCTTCGGCATTCAGAACTGTTCCCCGGATCGTTTCGCCGTCATATTCCAATGGTCCGCCGGCCTTGGGCGACACCGGAAAAGCCTGCAGGAAAGACGCCAGTTTTGCGCTGCCCTGCTGCGAAAGCGAATCTTCGTGGAATACGGAAACACATAAATCGGCCTCACTTCCGCTCAGGTCGAAGCTCAGGGAAGAGCCGCGTGATACCCTTTCAGGAACACTCAGGAGAAGGCCGTCGGTCTCATCCGTTTCAAATATCGGCGAGGGCGCCGCTCCCGGCCGGACTCCACCCCTCACTCGTGAAAGGGACCATGTGTTATATACAGACAGCGGCCGTGTCCCAAGCATCGCGGCTTCTCCCCCTTCGAGGGAGGTATATGCCATCAGGCTATAATTACCGGTAGGGACATCGGCAGGTATTATGAATTCTCCGGCTCCCCTGCCCTCGAACAGCCCGATTTTGGCCTGGGCGGCACTGCCGTCGGAAGATACGAGCTCGAGGTATGCCACAGCGCTCAGATCGGACAGACGTCCGTTTTCATCGACGCAGAACAAGGAGCACCACACACGGTCTCCGGAAATATATGAACTGCGGTCGGTAAGTACGAAGACCCTTTCCGTAGAAGCCGAAGACAGGATGCTGACCAAGCAGAAGCAAAGGCCTGTGATGAATCTTTTCATGAGCTTTATTAAGAAAAATCAGGTTTGGAGAGAGTTCCGCCCGCTTCGACACAATCGATGCAACGCCTCGGTCCCCAGATGATAACGGAGTTCATCGTCTCGGTGAAGCCAAGACGCACAGGCCAAAAACCGAGGTCGTAATACCTTGGATAGTCTTCGGGCGCAGGCACGACTGAAGATACGACAGGAGTCTCCGAAACGAGAAAGCGGTTGTCGAGATGCTTTACGATAGTGCTTCGCATTGAAGTGGATACATAGCCATAGACCTTCTCGGAAGGGTCCTCTTCACAGGCGACATTTCCGGCGATTTCACCGGGATTCGGCGTAAACAGATTAAGCCCTCCGTCCTGCTGATTCAAGGTCGTAGCAAAACGATATTCGGCGGCAGTCATGGTCCGGGCCGATACTTTGATGTTGTAATCTTCGTGATTGCGGTTGTCAATCACAGAAAAACTATTGACAACATAATTCTCGGCCCTGTCGTTCAACGCACTTAGGTCCAGATACTGTTCCGAAGCCGAAAGGCGCCGGGTCCAGCACCAATAGCGAGAATCGTCAGGCTTGTCAAGTTCAGCGACAATCCACTTGGTGGTATCGAGGCTATACATTTTGACATATTCGGTATGGAACTTCCATATCTCTTCAAAACTCAGGGCGACGTAATGGGCAGATTCTTCAGAAAGAGCAAGAGAAAGATTGCAACTCACCTGCGTGCCGTCGGAGGTAAAAGTCAAATCTTCGAGTACCGGAGGCTGTGCAGGTCTCTGAAAAGAAGAACTGTAAGTTTTGCCTCCGTACTTGACCACCATCCTGTATGCGGCATCTGCGGGTGCCGATTTGAGGTCGATCGTCCTCGTATGGTCTGCCTCATACCTGTTTCCGGAATCGTCCTCCACCCACCATGACGTGAGTTCCATAGGCCTAAGCCAAACTCGCTGGTTGAGCGGAGCTGCCAGAGAGGCCGTCAAGGTTGCCTTGCCCCCTACCACTATTCTGCCGTCGAGCACCAACGCGTTATCCACCCCTTCGACGGCGGGGATTTCGTAATCATATACGCACGAAACAGCGCCAAGCACCACGAGAATATATAGCAGTCGTTTCATCAGAAAAGGATATTTAAGTTGATGTAAGGGACAGGAGTGGCGAACACCGACAGCATATAACCTCTCATGACGCCGGATTCATCTACATCGAAATAAACTGAGTATGGATTCTTCCTGCCCAGCACGTTATAAACACCTATGGTGATGGAGGAATGGGCGATGGCCTTCAAGTAGTGGCCGGGATCAATGTTGAACGCAAGATCCACCCGGAAATAATCGGGAATCCTGTAAGCATTCCTCTCGGAGTAGGCGAAACGATATGCACCACGGAAAAAATAGCTTCCGGCAGGAACCGTAACAGGACGTCCGGTAGAATAATCCACATTGACCGATGCACTGAATCGGTGAGTCATAGCCCAGTTTCCTACGAATTTAATCTCATGAGGCTTGTCAAACGGAGCGTTGTACCAGTCGCCACCCGCGATGGTTTCGTTTCCGCGGTCGAGGAGTTCGCGGAACCTGGCCCGCGAATAAGAATACGACACCCAGCCGGTCAGTTTGCCGGCAGGCTTCTTGACCATGAGTTCCACACCATAAGCCCTTGTGCGAATGGGAATCAGGTCTTCTGCGAGATTCGGATTCATGGCAAGGCGTGCCCCGGGACGGTAATCAAGCGCATATCTGGATTGTTTCCAGTATGCCTCGGCCGAGAAATCAAGTCCCCAGTCGGACTGTGTCCAATAAACTCCGGCCGAAGACTGCCATCCCGTCGAAGGACGCACGGAAGCGTCGGACAGCTTCCACGTATCCATGGGCGAAATGCTTGATGTATTGGAAATCAGGTGAATGTTCTGACGCATCGAGTTGAATCCGGCCTTGAAGGAAAGCGTTTCTGTGGGAGAATACTTTCCGGAAAGGCGAAACTCAGGGCCGGCATAGAACTTTTTGTCCGCCGTGCTGTAGTACCCAAGCAGGCGGGCTCCAGCCTCCACTGACCATTCGGAGCTGATATTGAACAGGTCGGATACAAAGACAGCCGGCTCCCAGCCCTGTTCTGAAGGCAGCCTGTCGCTGATTACGGACAGGTCACCGAACGCTTCCCGGATGCCGGGTTCCATGAAATATCCCACCAGCTGTCCGCCGAAACTCAGTTCGTGCCGGTCGAAAGTATTTTTCCACCAGCCTTTGAGGAAAGCCTGGTTGATCTGCGTCGTAAGGTCATAGGCGGCATAACTCCAGCTATGGTCTCCTGTAAGGTTGGAGTAGCGGTCGTAACCTGCGGCTACCATCCACGAAGGAGAATCCTGCGCCTTGTGCCTGTAGATGATGGAGGCATTGAGGTTCGAGTAATTACCGGCCACGTTGTCGGCAAGTTGGAACCGGTCCCGGGCATAGTAAAATGATAACTGCAACTGGTCGGCAGGGGTGAAACGGTGGGTGAGGCCGGCATTTACGTCAAAGAAGCCAGCTTCTGCACCGGAATATGCGCTGTTTTTGGGTAGCCGCTTGAGTATCCAGTCCGAATAAGTGGTACGACCCGCCAGTACAAAGGTGGTCTTGTCTCTGAAAACCGGGCCTTCCAGCTGTGCCCGGCTGGTAAGCACTCCTATGCCGAGCGAACCGCGCACCCGCCTGAGGTCTCCTTCCTTTGAAGTGACTTTCATTACTGATGACAAACGTCCTCCGTACTCTGCGGGAATGGAAGATTTGTAGATGTCCACGCCGCTGACAACGTCCGGATTGAAGGAAGAAAAGATACCGAAGAGGTGGCTGGGATTGTATATGGTATTCTCGTTGAAGAGAATGAGGTTCTCGTCGGACGAGCCGCCTCGCACGTTGAATCCGCCGGATGCTTCGCCGACCGATTTAACGCCTGGCAGAGTAAGCACGGCTTTGACCACGTCACCCTCGCCGAATGCGCTGGGAATCTTTTCCATGAAGCGGGTATTCAGAGCCTCCAGGCCAAGTGCCGTGGTACGATGCTTTTCCATGCTGCTGGCCGAGACGACAGCTTCCTTGAGCAGGGTCACCTGGTCGGTCATCACGACATCGAGTGAACCGTCTCCCAATACGGAGACCTGCAGGTTGAGTTCTTCTTTGCCTTCGAAGACGAAATGAAGCCTGTTATCGCCGCAGGGAATCCGGATGCTGTAGGAGCCCTTTGCGTCGGTCTTGGTGTAAGTGCTTGTATTTTCGTCGAATACTATTGTGCCGGGAAGAGGCTGCGAGGTTTCCAGTTCAGTGACCCTCCCGCTTACAGTCGCCTGCTTGCCTCGGTTGTGTTTACCTATTGTATAAACTTTATTCTTGTAGGTGGTAATCTGCGGACGCTGGGAATACTGCACATCGACCGTATCCGTAAGAATCTCCCCGAAGTAGCCGTCGGGCAATCCCGTTCCGGCTCCCGTCTGCTGCGCCCGGCTCAGTTTTCCTGAGGGTTCGCGGGAAGGATGCCAGTTGTCCAGAAGCGGAGCGAGCAGCGGTTGTCCGCTTTGGCGTTCGGAGGCGAGACGTTTTGCCTTGCGGCGGGAAATGTCTTGCAGGCCGCTGTCGGTGAGAAGGTAGAAAAACTCATCTTTGCGGCAATAATGTATAAGGGACTCGTCGTAATTGGGGTCGTAGTATCCGATACCCGACCTGTTCTGGTTCCAGGTCGATGTTGAGAACACCTTCTGAACCTGGCTCAGGACCGGTCTGGGGCCATCTTTGAGGACCAGGAAAAAGCCGGCGGGAGCCTCCTGCCACCCAAGATAATTAAGGTTGACGTACAAAGAGCCGTTCCACAAAACCCACGCAAGCTGGTCGCGGCGCAACACAACGGCCGATTCCGTCCCAGGCGGCAGTATCTGCACATCCTGGGTACAGGCGTTTATATTCAGTGTAATATTATGATAAGTCTTTCCATTGTAGCGGATTGTTCCGCCGGAATACTCTTTGTCGTTCCAGAATACGTGCCCGTTGTATTTGAAGGGATACGAAACAGGATACTTGCCCCTGTAGAGCGCCGAATAATCCTGCGAATGAAGTACAAGGCCCGCTGCAAGCAGCAGCAATACAACTACCAACGTCTTTTTCATTACGCAAAAATAATCAATTAATCTTATTTTGTTCATTAACTTGACTATATTTGCAGCATGAGAAAGATACTTGTCGCAGTAGATCTGCAGAACGATTTTATCGACGGCGCCCTCACAGTCCCCGGGGCCCAGGATGTAATTCCCGTAATCAATTCCGCCAAGCACGAATATGACCAGGTGTATTTCACCATGGACTGGCACTCCACCAACCACTGCTCTTTCCGGCAGCAAGGAGGGCCGTGGCCCGTACACTGCGTCCATCACACTGTAGGAGCCGCAATTCCCGACTCGGTAATCAAAGACATGGACGAAGGCAAGATGCGGTTTTACCACAAAGGCCATCTGACCGAACAGTACGGCGCATTCGAAGGCCTGCCCCCTGAGAACCAAGACTGGTTCTGCCCCGGCGACGAGGTAACTATCTGCGGAATAGCATGCGAATATTGCGTACTCGAGACGCTCAAGAACGTTTTCGCACTGTCCGAGGCCATAGGATTCAAGGTAAAGCTCTGGCTGAGCGCAACCGCAAAATTCGAGAATTACGATCCTCTGCTCGAGTTTGCCACGGAGCATAATCTGGAGGTGATTCAATGATCTCCTTTACATGCGATTATACAGAAGGAGCCCTGTGCGGCGAAGCCGTCGTATTCCCTTCAGGAGATACCCCGGAGCATTTTTTCACTATTGTAAAGCAGCACGGCGCCCTGCTTGCCAAAGGGCGGCTTACCGGCATACAGTTCGATACTCTTTTTACCGACGGCCTCTATATGAAAATAGCCCGCAACGCCATAGAAAGGGCGAATGAAGTCAAAAAAGCGTTTGTCGAGGCCGGGAGTACGGCAGACCTCGCCGCCGCACTTAAACAGCTCTGATATAAGAAAGTATGATGTCGGCGGCCTGATCATCACTGAGGTCGTCGACATTTATCACCAAGTCGTAGTTCCGGCAGTCGTAACGGCTTTTTCCGGTATAACGCCTAACATAGTTCTCCCGGCGTTTGTCAACGTCGTCAACTATCAGGCCGGCTGCATTTTCATCGATGTTCTGCTTGGCCATCACCCGCTCGATACGTTTGCTGCGCGACGCAGTTATGAAGATGTCGAGTTTATTGGGATGTCCTTCGAGCACGAAGAAACCGGAGCGTCCGGCTATGACGCAGGAAGATTCGTCTGCAAGCTCGCGCAATATCCTGGTCTCGGCCTCAAAAATTTCGTCGGTGGTGACGTTGGCCCTGATATTGCCGAGGTAGGCGCTGCTCGGGTCGTTGAGAAGGACGAGCTCGGGCACAGGTGCCATTGAGCGTATGAGATCTGCGAGCCAGTTCTTCTTCTCTCCTTTGATTTTCTCTATTTCGGAGGTGTTGAGATTGAACTTTTCGCGAAGGGCGTTTATAAGCTCCTTGTCGCAGAAACGCACGCCGAGCTTCTCGGACAGCTTCCGCCCTATCGAACGTCCGCCGGAACCAATTTCGCGGCTGATGGTAATGACAAATTTCTCGTCTGTATTCATAGAAGCAAATATAACAATTTTTCAATACAACGAAAAGCCGTTCAAGACCGGTTCTGCCAATGAGGAAAGAATTCTCACCCTGAAAACCGATGCCTCCACAGGCTCGTCAAGGGGGATTATCCGCTTGTATCCTATGGTGGTCCCGACGGCCAGCTCTTTCCAACTGCCTCCGACCAGAGCATCAGCCGCAAAGCCCGAAACCCGCTGTCCAAGAGCGATATACTCGGAAAGAACGATGTCGTGGACAGCCTGCGGGCGCGGTAGTACAACTGTAAAAGACGGGGTGAGGACACCGTCAGGTACGGCCCAGTATGACTCGCTGACGCCATCCACAAGATTGTCTGCACAAAAGCCCGCACCCCGGCAATCAGAGGCAATCACACGTGCCCCTTCAGCCAGGTCAAACCCGAACGCCCGTTCGCGCTCCTGCCTGAATTCCATGAGCCTCAGGGAGTCTTCCGCCGGAATCAGGCCGCGAACATCCGGCGGAACATTAAGCAGGAGCAAGGAATTGCGGCCTACGCTCTGTCGCCAAATGGTCATCAGCTGCTGCACCGACTTGATCTGAGAAGTCTCCGACTCCCGCCAGAACCATCCCGGACGTATGGAGACATCGCACTCTGCCGGTATCCAGCTCCCGCCAAGCATGTTGCCGGCCTGGAGCGTATCGGCAGGAGGCGCTCCGGCGCCGGGTTCGAATCCGCCTGCATCGAGCCTGCTCCAGTTGGTGGTTCCAGCCTCTCCCCTTTCATTCCCAACCCAACGGCACCCCGGGCCCAAGTCGCTGAACATCACAGCTCCGGGCTGAAGTTCACGCACAGCAGCGCGGAAGGCATCCCAGTCGTAAACCTGCCGCTTGCCGCAGGGGCCTTCGCCGCATGCTCCGTCAAACCACACTTCGAATACGTCCCCGTATCGCCCGTCAAGCACGCTGCTAAGCGTCCTCACGTATTTTCCATTGTATTCCGGGGTACCATAAGAGGGATCGTTCCTGTCCCAGGGGGATATATAGACTCCGAACTTCAATCCATATTCGCGGCAGGCCGCGCTGAGCGAGTCAAGGACGTCCGGAGCGCCGCTTGCTGCCACCGAATGGGCACTTTCGGGATTGGGCCAAAGGCTGAAGCCGTCGTGATGCTTTGCGGTTACAATGATTCCGCGCGCACCTGCTGCGGCTGCCGTTGCCGCCCATTGCCGGCAGTCGAGCGCAGATGGGGCAAAGAGGTCCTCCGCCTCGGTGCCGCTGCCCCACTCCTGCCCGCTGAAGGTATTCGGGCCAAAATGGCAGAAGAGGTTGAATTCCATCTTCTGCCATTCGAGTTGCTGCGCCGTCGGTACTGGTCCGAAGGGCGCGGGTGCCTCCGCTGCGAGGCTCATATAGTAACGGCGGTGCCTGAGCCGGTCGGAGGACCCGCCGTACAGAAGCTCCCAATCCCCTTCCACAGGCGCCATGTCGCCGTCTTTTTCCGACCACCATAGGAACAAATCATCTGTCAGGGGGAATTCCACCCAAACCTTCTTGCCGGCGGGGATGGTCACCCTTCTGACGCTGCGAAGCGTCTTGAGGGGCCCTTGGGTATCGGAGGGACGGCGGACATACAGCTGGACTGTTTCAGTGGCGTCGCGGCGTCCTGTATTGCGCACCGGCACCATGAGCTTGCCGTCTCGGATACGGGCACGTCCATAGCGGAAGCGGGTATAACTCAAGCCGTAACCGAATAAGAACAACGGCTTGCCGGAGAAAAAGCGATAGGTACGGCCCGCCATGGAATAATCCTCGAAATCAGGAAGCTGCTCCGTATTCCGATAGAATGTTACGGGAAGTTTCCCGCTCGGAGCCACATCTCCGAGCAGCACTCCGGCAATCGCAGTCCCACCCTCCTGCCCGGGGTACCATGCCTGAAGTATTGCATCGCAACTGCGGGTTTCGGGTTCAAGGGCAATAGCCGATCCCGAGAAATTCACGAGTATGACCTTCTTGCCGGCGGCTTTGAGAGCAGTAAGCAGGTCCCGCTGGGCCTGAGGCAGTTCGATGCTGGTGCGGTCGCCGCCCCGGAATCCGGGGGTATCTACGTACATCTCTTCCCCTTCGTAGCGCGGAGAGATGCCACCGGCAAAGATTACGACGTCCGCTCCCTTCAGGCTGTCCAGAACCGCCTGAACGTCGGCAGCCGGCTGGACTATGCCGCAACCGTGCACGCAGATCAACCCGGGGATACGGCGACAGAGCGCCTGGCGAAGGGTGAGGGTACTGTCGGGCACGGGATTGTAGTTCCCCCACTGCATCTGGGCATCATCGGCGTTGGGCCCGACGAGCGCGATGCGACTGAGTTTTCTGAGTGGCAGGATGCGCCTGCGGTTCTGCAGCAGGACTATCGACTCCTGCGCAGCACGCAGCGACAGCGCACGATGCCCGGCGCCCTCGACGAGCGTATCGGGCAGATTGTCCCACAGCGAGATACCGTCAAGTTCGCCAAGCCTGATACGGGCGGCAAGAAGACGAGTAAGGCTCCTGTCAACGTCGGCTTCGTTCAAAAGTCCGCGGCGCACGGCCTCCGGGATGAAGCGATAGGCTTCGCCGCATTCGAGGTCGGTGCCATTGTGTACGGCGGCGGCGACGGCACTGACGGCATCGGGGCTGTAGCCGTGGCAGCCGGGTTTATAGAAATCGGACACCGCCCAGCAATCGGACACCACAAGGCCCTCGTATCCCCATTCGCCACGGAGTATAGTATTGACGAGATAATCGCTTGCCCCGCAGGGCTGCCCGCGGAAGCGGTTGTAAGCTATCATGACTTCCTGCACATGCGCCTTGGTCACAAGGTCTTTGAATGCAGGCAGATACGTCTCGCGAAGGTCGCGTTCGGACACTTCGGCGTTGAAGCTGTGACGGTTCCATTCCGGGCCAGAATGTACCGCGAAATGCTTTGCGCAGGCATGGGCCTTGAGCACCGGAGAGTCAGGATCGCCTTGAAGGCCGCGCACGACGGCCATTCCGAGCAGGCCGGTAAGGTATGGATCCTCGCCGTATGTTTCCATTCCGCGTCCCCATCGAGGATCGCGGAAAATGTTGATGTTGGGCGTCCAGAACGTGATGCCGTTGTACCAGCCCACGTTGCCCTGCTCCCTTGCCTGACGGTTCTTGATCCTGGCTTCGTCGCTGACCGCGGTGAACACTTCTTCCACGAGAGCTTCGTCGAAAGTGGCGGCCATGCCGACAGGCTGGGGGAACACCGTTGCCTTTCCGCTCCTGGCCACGCCATGGAGGGCTTCGTTCCACCAGTTATATGCGGGAATGCCCTGCTGAGGAATGGCGGAGCTCGTATGCATCATCAGGGATGCTTTCTGCTCGAGAGTGAGCCTGGAAACTATTTCCGAAGCGCGCTCGGAGGGCGCAGGGCCAGCTGCAAGCAGCAGCGTCATCAGTACGGTCAGCATAGCACAAACATACGAAAAATATCCGTATATTTGTAAAGATATGCTATTGAGTCTTCTATACGTCCTGCTGTCCGGCATCGCCCTCCCCGTGGGCGGCATCCAGATGCAATATCTCTGGCGCAACCAGCTTGGAGACGTTTACAGCCTCGGACTTGGCAGCGCCGCCTGCCTGGGAGCTGCCGCCGCCACAATGACCGGGTGGTGCTCGCTTACTGTCGGCAGTTTCGTATGCACCCTCGTATGCACCCTCGTGTGCTTCCTGGTCACCCTGAGGGTCAATACACAGAGCCTCATAACCTTCGGCATCCTGTTCGGCACATTCATCGGATCTCTGGGTACTATCGTCGTGACTAACGCCCCCAACGGCGAGCTGCTCAAGCAGTATTACCTCTGGGGTGCAGCCAATTTCCGGCTCGAGGGCGTCACCACCGGCGACATCATTTTCTCGCTGTGCCTGTTTGCAGTCGGACTTGCCGCCGCCATACTGGACAGCAAGCGGCTTACCGCACACTTCCGCGGACAGACAGAGCTGAGCAGACTCCATAAGGCGCTGAGCCTTCTTGCCATCATGTTCCTTGTAACCAGCGCTGTGAGCATCTGCGGTCCCATCGGTTTCATCTCCCTGGGCGTCCCCAACCTGAGCCGCATCCTGTGCAAGAAAGACGATATCAGAATCCATTACATCATAAGCTCGGCGATGGGGGTTGGACTGCTTCTTATCACTTACCTGGTTGTACAATACGTAAGCTTCGGCATTTACCTTCCCATCAGCGCAACCATGGCGCTCATAGCCCTGCCACTGATGGCAATATTGTTCATAAAGAAATGACCTGCAAGGAAGTAAAGAGAATGTACGCCGGCGACAAGTCAGCCCGGCAATTGCTCGTCGTCGAGCAGACCTCCGGGTCCGAGGCCCGGGTGCGCTATTACACCAAAAACGAAGGCGAATGGTGGCTGCTGCACAGGGGCACTGCATTCATAGGGAAGAACGGCACCGGCAAGCAGCGGGAGGGCGACGCCAAAACCCCTCTTGGCGAACTGCGTCCCCTGTTCGCCTTCGGGATAGAGCCCGATCCCGGATGCATACTTCCCTTTCTCGCGATAAGCCCGGGGACCATAGCCTGCGACTCCCCCGGACGCTGGTACAACAAGATAATCAAGCCCTCGGAGTATTCGTCAGACATGGATTCACTTTCCGAGGAGCCTGCCGGAGAAAGGATGTGGGAACTGAGCCCCGAGTACGACCTTGGTATGCAGACGGATTTCAATCAGGCCTGCGAGTATCCCAAAGGCTCTGCAATATTCATTCACTGCAAGGGCGCCAAAACTTGGACCGGCGGCTGCATAGCCCTCGACAAGCGCCTGATGCGACAAATCCTGAGAACGGCAGACGCCGGTCTCAGGATTTATGTGATTTAAGCCTGCCGCTATTTTGCGATGGCGACGCTGCGGGTTTCGCGGATAACCGTAATCTTTACCTGTCCGGGATAAGTCATCTCATCCTGGATGCGCTGGGCGATATCCGTGGAAAGGCGTGCTGCCTGATCATCGGTAACCTCGTCAGCACCAACGATGACGCGGAGTTCCCTGCCGGCCTGAATGGCGTATGATTTGGTTACGCCGGGATAAGATGCGGCAAGGTCTTCCATGCCCTTGAGGCGCTTGATATAAGACTCGATAACCTCCCTGCGGGCGCCGGGACGGGCTCCGGAAATGGCATCACCGACAAGGACAAGAGGTGCATAAATGGTATTCATCTCCATTTCCTCGTGGTGGGCTCCGATACAGTTGACTATCTCGGGGCGCTCCTTGTACTGCTCGGCAATCTTGGCTCCCAGGAGTGCGTGAGGCAGTTCAGGCTCTTCTTCCGATACCTTGCCGATATCGTGAAGGAGACCGGCCCGTTTTGCGATCTTGGGGTTAAGCCCGAGCTCGGATGCCATGATGGCGCAGATGTTGGCAACTTCCCTGGAGTGCTGGAGAAGGTTCTGGCCATAGGAGCTGCGGTATTTCATGCGGCCAATCATGCGTACGAGCTCGAGGTTGAGTCCGTGTATGCCGAGGTCGATGCAGGTACGTTTGCCGGTCTCGAGAATCTCTTCTTCGAGCTGCTTGCTGACCTTGGCGACAACCTCTTCGATTCGGGCCGGATGGATACGGCCGTCGATGACAAGCTGATGGAGCGACAGACGGGCGACCTCGCGGCGGACCGGATCGAATGCGCTGATAAGAATGGCGTCGGGGGTATCGTCGACTACGATTTCCACGCCCGTAGCGGCCTCGAGTGCCCGGATGTTGCGTCCTTCGCGGCCGATGATGCGTCCTTTGACCTCGTCGTTGTCGATGGGGAAAGTAGTGACCGCATTCTCTATGGCCGTCTCTGTGGCGGTACGCTGAATCGTGTTGATTACTATACGTTTGGCCTCTTTTGCAGCATTCAGGCGAGCCTCGTCCATGGCGTCGTTGATGTAAGCCTGCGCCTCTGTGCGGGCCTCGGCCTTCATGTTTTCGACGAGCATGTTCTTAGCCTCCTGCGCACTCATGCCGGCTATTGTCTCGAGCTGGCGGTTGGCCTGGGCACGAAGTTGCTCGGTCTCTTCCATCTTTGCCTCGAGAGCGGCTCGCTGGGCATTAACCTGTCCCTTCTGGGAATCGAGGTCGTGCTGGCGCTTGCCAAGTTCGGATGCCTGTTCCTTAAGCTGTGATTCACGGGACTTTATGGCATTCTCGCGCTCTCGCAGCTCGTTGTTGCGCTGATTCACTTTCTGATCGTGCTCGCTCTTGAGCTGAAGGAATTTTTCCTTGGCCTGGAGAATCTTCTGCTGCTTGATGTTTTCGCCCTCAAGTTCGGCTTTTTCGATGATGGCCGCAGCCTTGCTGTGGGCGTTTGCCCGGCTGACGGCTATATATATTGCCAGGGCGATAACGGCACCGGCAACGGCTGCTAGGATATAGTACAAAATCATATATATATAGTTTTATCTTACAAATTTAAGAAAAAATTGCATTATACGCATTTTGGCTGCATATTTTTAGGGAAAAAAATATGGCACCGCAGTTGCGGTGCCATAATGCCGTCAGCCGAATTGTCCGAAAATTGTGGGCAATAATGATTTGGGGGCCGGTGCGTATCGGGGATCCCGCCATGCTGCGGGCCTGCCTTCCTCGCCACGAACTTTCCCGGTTCTGAAAGAACTTTGATGTTTTCAGCTCTTGGGCCTGGCGGCTATCTTACTTGATGCTGGCGAGATATGCGTCCGTCTCGTCCTTGAGGTCCTTTGCTTCCGCTCCAAGCTGCTTCATGAGATTCTGACAGGCGATGCGGTTTACCGTCTCATTGAGCGTCACGATGATAAGTTTGTCGAGCGGAGTGCGGTCGGGATACTTGGCATCGTAGGAGGCGTACTTGCGGTTAATCTCGTCCGCAGCAGTGCGCATGGCCTGCTCCATTTCGGGAGTCGCAGCGACCATGGGGTATTCTATACCGGCTATTTTCAGCTTGATATTCTGTGCCATAGTGAGGAGCGATTAACTTTCCAGCAATTTGATGCAGCGGTCTATCTCGCGTATTAGCTTGGCGATGCGGCTCTTGGCCTCGGCGGGATCGCCTGCCCCGCTGAACGCATACTGCAGCTTTAGATTGTCGATCTGGGCGTCGAGTTCGCCGCTGTGGGCCTTGCTGGCTGCAAGTTCCGCACGGCACTTCTGGAGCTCGGCATCCAGGGCGTCGGCACGCATCTTCTGAGTCTCGTAGAGCGAGATCAGCTTTTCAATATTCGTTTTTACTTCTTCCAGCATCGGGAGCAAAAATATAAAAAAACTTCAGACTTGTCAAGACTTGGGAACGTAATCGAGCTTAACTTTGCGGGCGATGGCAAGCTGCACGATAAGGTAGATGACTATGTCCACGGCAAACAGCACATTTATGCACATAGCCAGATCCGTCTTGAAGAGGCGGGTCAGAGCCGCATTGATGGCGATCACAACGACATCCAGCGCCAGAAGGACGAACAGTGTCTGCCGCGCGCTGAGTCCGCAGCGCATCAGTCGGTGGTGTATATGGTTCTCGTCGGCGACGAACGGATTCTTGTGGTTGGCCATCCTGGTAATGAACAAACGGATTACGTCCAGCATCGGGAGCATTAGCGAAGACATAACGATACCGAAATATTTACCGTTGGTAATCTCACCGTTTTTTCCGCAGAAAGAGCAAAGGGACACTATCAGGAAGCACAGGATCAGTCCAAGCGTAAGCGAGCCGGTGTCCCCCATGTATAGTTTAGTACGTTTCTCGGGTTTGCCGAACATGTTGAACAGCCAGAACGCGAGGACGGCGCCGAACATGGTTATGGAAACGGTGGAATAGATAAACCTCCGTTCACGGATGAAGATGAAAGACAGCACGGCAAGCGTTATCATGGACAGCCCGGAAGCAAGCCCGTCGATACCGTCTATCAAGTTGATGGCATTGGTGATGAATATGAAAAGCAGTACGGTGAACGGCATGCCAATGTAGAACGGAATACGTCCGATGCCGAACAGGCCGTAGAAAGTGTTGAGCCACAGGCCCGAGGAAACCAGCAGCGAAGATGCCAGGAACTGCACCAGGAACTTTGTCTTGTAATTGAGGTCGGACAAATCGTCCAGGATGCCAAGGACGTACAGAAGCATGGCGCTGCCCAGCATATAGGCGATCCTGATCAGGAGCACGTTGTCCATCGAAGGAGTGCTCATTATCTTCAGACGATAGATTATACCTACGCTGAAGGCTATCACTATCATCAGAGTGGGCATGAAGGACATTCCGCCCAGCCGGGGCACGGGTATCTTGTGAACCTTACGCTCATCCGGCATATCAAACAATTTGTTCTTATATGCAACCTGGAGCAGCATCCTGATTATGAATGAACCTACAATCACCGCCAGGATGAGTTCCGCGGCCAAAATGATATAAAACGTCATACCTTTTTCAAATAACCATTGAACAGACGCCAGAAATAATGCCTGACCATGAACACCGGGATGGACAGGACCTCGGAGGGATAATACTTGAGATAGCGGAGCGAACGAGTCATTTTGCGTTTGGCGTGCATCACGCGGGTCTCGTCAGCCGAATGTGCATTGCGCACGTCATACCGTCCAAAATTGCCCGAGACCATTATCTCGTCGAGCAGGAAGCGCCCCTGCCGGGAATCAGGCTTGCAAAGCATATCGCGTTCGTCCAGACCGAACACTTCTGCCAGGACCGCCATAAGCCCGGCGGCAAACTTGTCAAGCTTCAGGAATCGAATATCTTTGAGCGCTTCTTCCCGGTCTTTGTCTTCCAGTCGCCGCAGGAGGATGCTATAATCCATCAGTTGCCGCAGCCCTACGCCTTCATCGAGCACATGGCGATATATATGGAGCAACAGGTGGACGGCCTGAAAGCGTGGTGTCGGGACCGAAAAGCCAAGGGATGAATCGTAATTGTCGAACTGCGCACGGGCATGGGAGGAGAAATATTTCTGCAATCGGCGGTCAGCACACGGCCCGTTCATCCAGCTGGGAGTGAAATGGACCTCGACATTGAAACCTTTGAACATGCGCACTTCGCAATGGTGATAAACAACATGACCCACTTTGAAGTGCTCCCTCAGGAACCCTACGATTTTTTTGTGCCCGCCTTCAACCCAGATGTCTATATCTCCGCTCTGTCGCAGCGAGGGGGTCGGGTACATCGCCGCCACACCCTGCCCTTTGAGGATGCAGGAGCGATAACCGTAAGCGAGCAGACGTTCAGTAAGCATCTTGCAGCATTCTAGATGGTACTTGTTTTTTTCGGTGACCTTTTCTGCCAGCATCGCCCAACGGGAATAAATCCCGAGTGGGATGTCCACCTCGTCGTGCAGCCGGTCAATGACAGGAAAGGTAACGGAAAGCAGGTTATGCCGCGCTCCGACGGCAAAAACATCCTCCCAGTCCTGCCTCGAACCGGGAACCGCCGTCAGGCCGTTCCTCGTGCCAAGTACAATCTGCAATAGTTCAAAGAATACTCTGTTGCTGTCCATCATCTGTCAAATACGTCAGAATACTGTTCCCAAATGTGCTCCCATGTCAGTTCGGCACGGGCCCTGGCATAAGAATCTGCCGCCATCGCCGCCAGCTGTGAGTCTGTCGTGTTTCTCACAAGCTGCGCCAATTCAGCCGCCGTTGAGAAGAAAAACGCCTTGTCGGCCGTTACTTCATGGTTTACCTCGACATCGAAAGAGAAAACCGGCAGCCCAAGGTTCATCGCCTCGCAAAGGGAAGGAGGGGTGCCGCACCTGGAATGGCTGTGTATATAGACCTTCGCATTCGAGCGCACGGCATTCAGCTCCTCGGGATTGTATATGCCGGGGATAAGCACCATATTGGGGAAGGATTTATATCTGGCATAAAGTTCCTCGCCATAAGATGACACGCCGAAGTTGGATACCAGGACCAGTTTCTTGTCGGGCATCCCGGCGAAAGCCTCCAGGAGGATATGGAGATTATTGTCAACCTGAGCCCGGGACACGCTTACATAATAATCCTCGTCAAGGAATGGATACTTCTGCAAAAGTTCCGGCGTGGCAGGAACCTTTGTGGCATTGTCGCCGCCATAACGTATCACCACTGCATCCTTGATTCCGAATTCTTTTTCGAGGCTCCTGGCATACAGCTCGTTGTCCACGATGTAAACCACTTTCCCCTTGAGGGTGCGGTATCCCCATTTAAGGTATTTCTTGGCCAGAGGGGAAAACTTCTCTCTCTCCCACTCGTTCAGGCCGCCGCAGTTCATCAGTATCTTCTTCCGGAATCCAAGCAGCCGGTACAGCCGGATGATGAATGCCGCACCGGGGCCGAAGGTGTACAATATGTCCGCCCGCTTTGCGGCATCCATGAAGGAGAGAGTGTCATAGATGACGCTCTGCCAGCCATTCCCCTTGAGGTTCAAATACTTGAGCTTGGCGCCAAGATAAGTGTCCCCGACTTCGTCCCTAGGCTGAGACTTGCTGCAGTACACGGTCATGTCGTACACGGAAGAAAGGCCCCTCGCCAGATTCTCGTACAGGGTCTCTCCCCCTCCGTACCTGGCGGGTATTCCATCGGTGCCCAGAAGCGCTAGTTTCTTCTTTGACATCAGTCGAGATATCCTTTATAATACTCTTCGATGTAGTCTTTGAGTGACACACGCCAGTCCCTCATCGCATTGACTCCGCGCAAATTGAGCTTCCTGGTCCAGAGCCTTTCACAGTCAGGGCGTTCTGCAAAATATTCCTGCGCAAAGTAATCGGAGCCCACGACATTGATTTTGACGCTGTCCTCAAGGCCGAGGATCTTGAGAAGTTCCCGGCAGACCTCAAGACGGCTTGTCTGACCGCCGCAGACGCAATTGTACAGCCCCCAATACTCTTTCTGGATGAGGTTCTTTACCGTACGTGCAAAATCCTGGGTATAGGTAGGCGTACCGTCCTTGTCGTTGACTACGTACAACTCTTTCTTGCCGTCCTTGAGCTGCTTCATTATCTTCTGGATGAATTTCTTGTCTTTCCCGGGGCCTGCGCCCATCATCCATCCGGCACGGCATACCAGATACCTCCTTGCGTTTTCTACGACGAAGCGTTCGCCCATATATTTAGAGCGCGCATACACGCCGAGAGGGTTCGGCTGGTCCCAGTCATCATACAGCTGTTTCTTTCCGTCGAAAATACCGGCGGTGCTGATATAGAGCAAGGGAATATCCAGAGAATTGGCTATATAGACGGCGTTTTCCACGCAAAGCGTGTTGGTGAGATAAACTTCATCTGCATTCTGTTCGCACCACTCGAGGTCGGTATAGGCGCCAAGGTGGAAAAGGTAATCGGGAGCGAACTCTTCGACATCCTTCCTGTACGCGTCATAGTCCCTGAAATCGAGGAATGACAGCCATGGTGCATTTACGTCCTTATCGGTGCATTTGATGATGTAATCGTCTTTGAATTGCCTGTAAAAAGCCTCGCCCAGCATTCCGCCGCAACCAGCAATGTAAATTTTCTTTTTTTCCATGATTCTATTTTCGTTTCGGCCTCAGCCTATGCAATAAAGCAAAGGCGGCCAATTGATACGTTTGACTATTATAGATACGAGTACAGGGATATAAAAACTGTTTTCTTTTCAGACTTTCTGTTTAAGCTTGCAGGCCGCTATGGTCGATTCATAGAACTCAACCAGGCGGGCAACATAAGTCTCAGGGTCGAAATGGAGTCTCGCAAAAGCACGGCAATTCTCGCGCATCTGCCTGTAGCGCGAATCGTCAATCTCCATAGATGCATGCAAAACACGCGAAAGCGAGGAAACGTCTCCGCTGTCAAAAAGGAAACCGGTTCTCCCCTCTTCGACGATTTCCGGTATTCCGCCGATATTGGCACCGATGACAGGCACGCCGAGACAATACGCCTCCACTATCGTCATGGGATTGTTTTCGTACCATTCAGAAGGAACGCATACGAAACGCGCCTCCTGCACAAGAGTGTAAAGATCGTCTCCGGATTTATAACCGAGAAACTCTATCCGGTCGTCGCGAAATGCCTCTTTGAGCCGGGCCTCCTCCGGTCCCTTGCCGACGACCTTTATCCTGAGCCCCGGGATATCCTTCACAGCTTTCAGCAGAGTGCCGATTCCCTTCTCCGAAGACAGGCGTCCATAGTAAAGATAATATCCCTTGTCGAGAGGCGAATCGCCGAAGCGTGACATCAATTGGGAACAATTGTAAAGCACCATATCGTTCAATCCCTCGAAACGGGGATCGATCCGGGCGTGTTTGTCTTTGGCGAAGCGGCTCACATATATGATTCCGTCGAGTTTTGACGCAGGGTGCCACTTGCGGTTGCGGTACTGCATCTCGAGGGACATCATCAGGCTCAATGCGGGATTGCCCTTCGAACACCTGCCCAGGAAGCAGTTGAAATAACGGCCGCCGGAGCACTTTTCGCACACTTCGCCTTTTGCGTTGCGGAAAGTATATGCCGGGCAGACCATCCGGTAGTCGTGCACGGTATGCACTACGGGAATTCCATGCCGGTGTATGACGTCCAATATCGACGGCGTCAACCCGCCGAACAGCAGATGAACATGGACTATGTCGGGGCGCTCGACACTGAGCACTTCGTCCATCCGCCGGGCTGCATCCCTGTTGTTGAAATACTTACGGGCTTCCCAGAACCGGCACGAGGAAGAGTGCCATGTACGGCAGGTGTAAACAGGCGACGGGTATGCTTGCATTTCGGAGTCTTCGCATCCGAAAAGCACCACCTCATGACCCGCGCCACGGAGCAGGTCCGCAGTGTTGTACATTACGCTCTCCGAGCCTCCCTTACGGTACAGGAATCTGTTAGCCAGCAGAACTTTCATTGATGAGCCTGACGATTTTCAACATCTTCTTCCTCTTGTTAACAAAGCCCATGAGCGTGAGGGACAACAGGAAAAACAAATATGTATCCAAATTGATGCACTGGGCGAATGACGCTTCCGTAAAACTTCTGAATACAAAATACATCAGCATGCACAGAATCCATCTCAGATAGGTGAAACGCATAATGATTCTGCGATTGCTGATAATGAATACAGTGACGCGGATGAAATACACTGTCAGAAGTATAGTGCCAATGATACCCGTCGAAATCAAGCAATGAAGCAAGCCGTTGTGCGCCTGGGTAAACTCTTCTCCCAAGCCCTGGATGAGAAGCTCGGAAGATGAATAATAACCGTATCCCACCCACGGACTCTCCGGAATGGCCTGCAGACAGTAAAGCCAGATTCCGCCACGGCCGGCAATACTTATCAGACCTGAGCTGCTGTTCGTGTCGATGGCTTCTGAATACAGTTCGAGGACGGGCCGTAAAAGGCCGCCGGCAAATGGAAGCACGACAATCAACACCGCCATGGCGATGAGGATGCTTTTGTTCAGACGTATGACTCCAGCTATGAAAAGATATACGACCGTGATAATTACAATGGCCAGCAGTGCGTTCTTCGACAGGGTGTAAAGACAGGTACCCAAACTTAAAAGACAAAGCAACAGCCACTTGATGTCTTTCTTGGCCAGAAAATAGACGAGGCCGAGAAAATAGCCCAATGCCGTCATAAGGCCGGCGGAACTTACAGAGAAGAAAGGCAGTGCATGGCGCAGCTCGCTGTCGATGGCCTTGAGTACGTCATTGGTCGCAAAGAGCAGGAAGTAAACGCAGCTCAGGGCGAGGGACAAAGCCAGACCGTTCACGAAGTGTCTGAGCCTTCGAGCAGATGTAAGGTAAGAGGCCGCAAGGGCGGCAGTCAACAGCTGAACAAGCCCCATCAGGAAATACATCGACCTTTGCCCGTTCCGCAAATCCACGACGGCAGCCAGAATGAAATACAGTATCAGCTCCAACGGCACACGCCTGTTTCTGATACAGCGCGGCGCTTCGCTCAGGCAGATGAGAAACGCCCCTGCGTAGTACAGGTTCACTACTCCACTACCTCCGTATATATCGGCTACGATGACGGCAATGAAAAAGAGCAGAAAACCGAGGACGTAGCTCTTTACCGACGATACTGTAATCTTGGCGTTCATCTTATCTCTTCCAGCTCTATGCCTACAGTCTCGAACAAATCAAAATATGATTGCCTGGCCTTGTCGTATTTATAGAACACGGTCATCTTTGACGGACACCCCATTAATTTGAGGTTCAAAAAGGCGGTACTGATTTCTCCGTACAACCTGCCGGGAACGCCCTTCTCCTCGAAATAGGATTCGATAGTACCCTGAGGACGTATAATTCCACTAATCAATGCCTTATCGACTGCCGAAACGTCCTCGTGAGGATGAGGATAATATTCAGGCTTCCGGCCCTGCGCAGCTACGGCCCTTGCAAGTGCAGAATTCTTCATTCCGGATTCGCCGGTGCTTATGTACCCGACCGCATCCCGAAGCATGTATCGGCGGGTATGGAAATAGTCCAGGGCGACAATCCGGAGCTGTGGCGCATGCTCCTTGGTATAACGCTCATCCACGAATGGATAGATGCTGTAATAAGTATCCAATCTGCCGAGTATCCGTTTGTCTGAAGGGAGCGCTTTGCCATAACGCAGCAAGGTATATATGCTTGCGAACAGGTATCGCACGACATTATGAACGGATCTGGTCACATATCTGCCGTCCTTAAGGATTACTGGAGTTCCTGTGCCGTCGTCATAGATGGACAGTTTCTCATACTCGATTGAAGTCAGGAACAGTCGGCAGTTGAACCCGGTAAATGCGGTGCAGACCAATTCTCCGGCAGATATTGCCGGAAGGGTCTGACGGCTGCGCAAAGATCTCAGGACAGGCTTGATACCGTTCAGATTGATCTGATACTCTTCCCCGCCCAAGGATATCTTTCCGCTGCGCGCATCGACTATCAGTCGCGTCTCGGTCTGGGGCCTGGTTTTCAGCAAGGACTCGACGACCGTCTTCTGGAAGTCGGTTTCGAAAACATATACGGTATCAAAATGCTTTTCGGCAGCCATACGGAGACTTTTAAAGATTAACAAGCTCAGGTTTGGCAAGGATTCCCTTGGCAGTCTGGGCCACGTGCTTGCAGGCCCGGATATTTAGAGCGGCAAAAAGCAGCAGCGGGACGAAAACAACATATTCCAGCTGCAAGACGCAAACGACAAGCGCAGCAAGGAATGGTATTGCAAGTCTTGGCGGAAAGACATCGGCCAGAAGAGGGGTATCCGGCTTCGGCACCAGCCTGCGTCCCTCGAACGCGACCAAGGTGGCAAACACAAGGTAAGAAACCATGGCGGCAAGGATGACGTAGGAGAATGGGACACGGAGCACATAAGCGGCGACAATCGCAAGGGCGACGTCAAGGGCCAGGACAAAAAGGGTAATGGCAGAGAGCTTTTTCTCCTTATTGTGTGCAATAAGCAGCTCTGTATATCCGCACCGGCTGGTATCCAGCAATATAGTAAGCGCGATAAGGTTCATCGACGTCAAAGCGCCGCCGTACTTAGGGAAGAAATGCAGGATGAGAGGGAAAAACAAAAGTGCGACATAAATCAGCCCGTGGGCAGACGTCATATACACCTCCCTGTATCCGTACAAAGCGGTTTTTACTTCGTTGGTATCCGGCGAAGAAAGCTTCCCTATCATCTTGGGGAATACCACGAAGGTCAGTGATTCAAGCAGAAGCATCACCGCATGGGCAAGGGAAAAAGAGAAGGTGAAGAGTCCAAATTCCTCGACCTCGTACTTGCCGCTTATGATGGTACGTATGCTTATTATGATGAAATAAAAACCTGTATTGTAGAGAAACAGCATGATGCCCTTGCCCACTATCTGCCGCTGCATTGCAAGGCTGAAAGTCACGCCTTTAAGCTCGAATAAGCGGGAGCAGAGGGCATGGGTCACTATGACAATATTCCCCACCAGATACCCCAGGACCAGAGCGTAGATGAGTTTTTCCCCGGTAAAGAAGAATATGCATGCAAAATTGAGCAGCACTATGACCGACTGGCAGAATGCCACGCTCAAAAGGCGGTTCTTGACCCTGAAAATATTGATGAACAGATTGCTGAAATATTGCAGTACGGCAATGCAGCATACAATGAACAGATACTTGTCAGCATTATACTTGCTGAAAAAGCTAAGGCCGGAGAAATGGTAAATGGCATACAAGCCGAATACCACAAGGGCAAGATAACATTCGAGGACTATGGAGTTTACGAGGTAGTCGTTGCTCAGCCGCGCATCTTCCCGGTGCTGAACGTATAAAACGTTCATGGAATTGTATATGCCGAAATGACACTGCTGGAAATAATTCAGCAGCAGCAGGATGAAGCCCCATACCCCGAAATGGAACGGCCCGAGCTTGGCCGCAATGACAAGAGATGTCACAAACTGCAAGAAGTAGGTAACATACCTGGAGGTCAGGTATATCACCACATTGTTCCTGAATATGGACATCAGTTTTGCCATCAGAGATCGGTCCCCGCAAAAATCCAATCCACAAACTCACGGAATGCCCCTTCTCCCCCACGTTTGGCGGTGACGTAAGAAGGGGTCAGCATTCGGTCGATGTATGCGCCGGACGGGATGGCGCTGATCCCCACGCTCGACAGCAGTTTCAGATCGCCGAGGTCGTCACCGATATAAGCCACATCGTCCAGGCTTATACCCAGCTCCGCACACAGTTCGCCGGCCTTGCGCAATTTGTCGTCAACGCCCTGGAAAACATAATCGACTTTCAGCTTAATGGCTCTGTTCTGCACTATCATGGTATTCTCGGAAGTGATAATGCCGACGGGGACACCATTTTCGTGCGCTTTCTTGACTCCGCCTCCGTCGTATGTACTGAAACGCTTCCACTCGTTGCCCGTCTGGTCGTAATACATGCCGCCGTCCGTCCAGACTCCGTCAATGTCGGTAAGTATCAGTTTTGGAACCTTCATAAACAGCTTCTTATTTGAGAAAGTCGGGATATATAATCTCGTTTGCCGGCACATCTGCCACAAGGGTCCTGCCGACAACCTCCTGGAGCTGGTCCCACTTGAAACCGTCTCCGGGCGAAAGCATGTGCAGGTCGGATTCCTGAATGACTTCACCCGCCTTCATGTCCCGGCGTGTGGCGATGGAGCGTTCCAGTTTGACCCTGGAGGACGCCACGCTCATGTCTATATACAAGTCCTTGGTTCCCAGCCATCTTTCGGTAATGCGGATATCACGCACCATACGATAAACACCGTCCGGGCCCAGTGAACCGGCCTGGTCGGTCCCCTTCATGTGGCGGTCGATGGTAATGTGCTTTTCGATTATCTCCGCACCCATTCCAACTGCAACGGAAGGAGCGCTGATGCCGATTGTATGATCGGAAAATCCAATATGGTACTGGCCATAATGTTCCTTGAGATACAGAATCGTATTGAGATTCAGATTGTCGGGCTGAGTAGGATACTGACTCACGCAATGAAGTATGGATATATCCGAATGATACCGGGTTATTACTTCGAGAGCTTCGTCGAGCTCTTTCTTGCCGGACATGCCCGTGGACAGGATGATGGGGATTTTGGTTTCTGCCATGGCAGCCAGCAAGGGAAGGTTGGTCAGGTCGCGGCTGGCCACTTTCAGATAGTCCGGCGTGAACAGTTTGAGCAGGGAAAGACAACCTTTGGCGCAAAGCGTTTCAACGAATTCGAGCCCCTTGGATTTTGCGTATTTATATACTTCAAAGTGCTCTTCGTCAGACAGTTCGAGGAAGGCCCTGTGCTCACCGTATGTCTTGCCGAAGGAATTCGGCGTGTCATACGGCCTGTTCATCTGCGAAGCGGAAAGCTCTTCACCAAGATCGCGTTTCGTGAGTTTGACCGCGTTTATGGGCTTGAGATCGATTCCGAACGTTTCTTCGCGGACAGGACGGCAGACAAGATCGACTATCAGTTTGGCAATGTCCACGGAACCGTTGTGGTTCTGGCCGATTTCTCCGATTATGTATGTTTCTCCTTTAGTAATCATTTATTTCGAATTGCTTAGTATCTGAACTTTCATTGACTGCTGTATCTCGGGATGGACGTCGAGATACCCGAACAGGCTCTCGAAAGAACCGTCGTCGCCTACGGCATCGAAAATCCTCCGCGCAGTCTCGAAGTCCTGCGCAGTATCTATCGTCAGCCTCGTGTCCTTATGCTCCAGAATGCACCCGGGAACCGGAATCCACTGGGTTCTGAAGACCTCCCGGTGAGAATAAATAAAGTTGGTGACATGCTCATGATAGATTTTCTCTGCGGTCAGTTCTTTGACCATGCGGAGAGCATCCAGCGTCACATATTCAGTCCAAAAACCATAATGCGTCTTGATGGAGGGCGTCCCGTCAACGTCGAAGCCGATGTAATCGGCATCGGACCCTCCTGCCGTATCAATGAGCTGAAGGATTGCGGGAACGTTCAGGAAAGGGTTGTCGGAACAGACCCTGATAATCCTGTCGGCACCATAAAAGCATGCCGCATCTATGAAACGCTGGAGGACGTCATCCTCGCTGCCGCGGAAACACTTGACTCCGGCCGTCCTGCAAATCTCCTGGAGCGGATCATTGACGGGAGATTCGGAGGTGGCGACTATGCAATCGGTTCCGGGGATGCTCTTGAGTTTATCGAGCATCAGTTCAAAAATAGATTTGCCGTCATGGAAAGGCAGCAGGATCTTCCCCGGCAAACGAGTCGAGCCCAAACGGGCCTGAACGATAAAAGACAGCATCGCCGACTATTTTTCTTCTTCTTTCTTCTTCCTGCGGTCCATGAGGAACAGCACCCAGCCGGTTCCGAGGACGCCGCCGATTATGACATAAAGCAGTGTCGTCTTGACTCTGGAGGGCTTGCCGTGAATCGGAGCGCGACCAGGTTGTATTATGACGAGAACAGGAGATTCCTGCTGGACTTTTGCTTCTGCGTTAAGCAGGTTCTGGGCAGTCTGACTGTACATCTGGAAACGAAGCTGGGCCTCGCTCTGCAGCTGCTGCTGACGCACCTGCGCGCTCTTGGTTGCCAGTCCCTGATGGGTGTCAAGGTAATACGTATATGCCTTCTGCGCATCGGTATAGTCCCGCTTCGTCTCTTCGTATATCTTTTTGAAATACGCTACGTTGTCGCGCTGTTTCTCGGTCCTGTAGTTGACGATGAAGGTCCTGAGGTCTTCAACTGCTGCATTGGCCACCTGTGCGGCAATCACCGGATCCTGAAGTGTGACCTGAAGATTGAGCACATAGGTCTTGCGCTCAACCGTGGCCCTGATGCTTTTCGACAGATATTTGATTACACCGGCCTGCTGTTTGGTAAGACGGAGGGGATCTATGTGCGCATGCCCCTCTTCTTCCTTGGCTTTATCTCCCGCTATGAGATTAGCGACGCCGGAGACGGCTTTCTTGGGCAGACCCAGCACTACGGACCACCACGGGCGCTTGATATAATTCACCACATAGTCATACAAATCTGTGTGGACAAGCGAATCCCGGGTCTCCACAACGACGGGAAGATCAAGCAGTTTTATATAAAAATCAGTCGAATGGATTATTTCCGGATACATGTCCGGGTGCATGGCGTCAGACACTGCCATGTTGTTCATGTTGATTCCGGCAAGGCTGGCCAGGGAGCTGAGTCCTCCGGCGGTGGCACGGGTGACGAGTTCGGGAGCTATAATGGCCTCGGAAGTATATCGGCGCGGCGTACTCAGGCTGATTACTACACCGACCGCGCCGCCGATGGCTGCCCAGAGCAGAATCTTCTTCCAGTTTTTGATGGCCTTGCGGACGTAAGGCAGAATATCGACCGACTTGTCATCGATCTCTTCGAGAACTGCCAATTCATTGAATTCTTTCATAACTATTTGCTGCTTCTGAACAGGTTGACGATGGTTGCCACCATGGTTGTGATGGAAGCGGCGCTCGTACCGATTCCGAGCCATTCACCGGTGGTGAGTTTATCCTTGTCGGAACGTGCCGGTACGATAATCTCGCATCCGGGTTCCAGTTTGGACCAGGATCCGACAGAAACCGTTCCGTTCATGTAAACGACATAAGTCTTGGAGCGGCGTGCCCTGTTGCTGTAGCCGCCGGCCTGATTCACATAATAGCGGATAGGCTTTCCGGAAATGTAATGCACGGTATTGGGATACAGGACTTCGCCCTGGATACGTACCGTAGTGGCATTTTCGGGAATAATGAGTTCGTCGCCGTCGCGCAGTATCATGTCGTAGTCGGAACCAGGGTTGGCGAGAGCCTTGTCGAGTTCCAGACCGACAGTATAGACTTCAGATACCTTGAGTTTGTTGATATCCAGCGAATCCTTGCTGGAGATACTCTGGGTCACCATACGCGACATTGCGATGCGGACGTTGCGCTCGTACTGGTTTATCTTGCGCTTGAGCATCGCTCCATGTATGTTGCCGTTGGGAGTAGCTCCGCCGGCGCGCTTGATAAGGTCGGAGACGCGTTCGTTGTTAGTCACCAGGGTGTACTGTCCGGGGAAGGTCACCTCGCCAGTGATGGTCACGTTGCGCTGCTCGATGTAGGTAGGGCTGCGGCGTACGGAAACGACATCGTTCGGCTTGAGCTCGAAGCCACCGGCGTTGTCCTCGATGAGGCCGTCCTTGATGGAGACCGAGAACACCTCCGCCACAGTGTCGTTGGCTTCGGTACTTGTGGGATTGTCGATTCGGCGTGAGATATCGACCTTGGCGGAAGAAGCGCCTTCGACAAGGCCGCCCGCCATAAGTATTATGTCTTCGACAGTCGTATGCTCGGCATACTGGTACTTCCCGGGATTTGCGACATATCCCGTCACTACGATATCGCCCTTGGGATCTATCTCGTTGATGTTCGAGACAATGAGTATGTCGCCCTTTTTGAGCAGGACGTCGGCGACGTTGCCTTCGAGTATGCCCTTGAGCGGGACGGAAACGAGTTCCAGGGAACGGTCCGGCTTCTCGCGGATGATCTGGGCGCGGCCAAGGAATGCGTCTTCCATAACGCCGCCGGCATGCTGGACGAGCTGTCCGACAGTAAGTATGTCGCCGCCCAGTTCGAACTTGCCGGGTCTGTAAACAGCGCCCTTGACCTCTACGCGGTTGGAGAACACCTCCACTTCGCTTCCGCTCACAAGCACGGCGTCTGAGTCTTTAAGGGCAAAACTCCCGAATTTGTCGGAGCTCACGGTGTACATGCTGTTTGTACGGCCGTCATTGCGTTCCACGCCGACTTCATCCTGATATGCATTGCCAGTGAATCCTCCGGCGTACTTGATGAGATTGCCTACCGGCTCCCCTTCCTTCATCTCGTAGAACATGGGGCGCTTTATGGCGCCGGTGATGCTCACAAGGGCGTTGTAAGCCGGAACGATGATGACATCGCCCTCTTTGAGGGGAACGTTGAGCTCGAGCTTGCCGTTGAAAAGGTAATCATAAATATCCACAACCGCGTACTGTTCTCCTCCCCGGATCAGCTTGACGTTTCGCAGCGAACCTACCGGAGTCACTCCGCCGGCCCTGTAAAGGGCATTGAAAAGCGTAGTGAACGAAGAAAGCCTGAAGGTTCCGGGGGTATTGACCTCACCCAGTACGTTGACCTGGATGGAACGCAGGTCGCCGAGCGTGACGCTCATGTGGGAACCGCCGGTCCGCAGGGATGAGTAGATTTTGCCGAGGGAACTCTTGAGCTTGCCGGATGCTTCCTTGATGGAGAGGCCGCCGAGACTGATGCGCCCGACCTGGGGGATTACGATGTACCCCTCGGGAGAGATCTTGTAAACGCTGTTGGCCTCGTTAACGCCCCAGATATCAATTACTACCTCGTCGCCGGGACCGAGTACGTAATCTTCGGGGGTCGCGGTGTTGACGTTGGGCTCGAAAGACAGCGTACGGCCGGAGAATATGTTGTGGCCGTAGATGATTTTGTTGCCGTCTTCGTCAAGCAAGGGATTGACATCTTCTTCCGGAGTATCCGAGAGCTCTTCGCCGTCGGCTTCCGCGGAAATTTTTTTGACCTTGCGCGTCACTGACCCTTCGGCTGCGGCATTGAGGCCCTGCATATCGGGATCGACCTCTTCGTCCACCGTGGATTTGCGCTCTTTGCTGGTGGAGCCCAATTTGTTGGAGGGTAAGACGTTCGTGTCTGAAATATTGAGATTTCCGCTTTTGTAGGCCTTGAGCAGACGGCTGAGCTGAGACGAGGTTACGCCCTTGGCCATTAGCTCAGTGCCTATCTGTCTCTCCGTCTTGCCGGCGGAAATACCTTCTGTGATGTAGGTAATGATCTGCTCATCAGACATCTGGGCATAAATCGACAGCGTGCCGGTGAAAAGGAGCGCTGTCAGCATCAAAATCAATTTTTTACGCATATCGTATAGTTTTTTGTTACGACTTCGTCCTCGCCTGTCACATCCTTGGATGCGGGCGTCGAGGCCCCGGAAGGGCCGTTAACCTTGCCTCTGCCTTACGGTATGAGGGCGAGGAGCTTTTTGTGAACATCTGCATCGAGCAGATGCTCCAGCGAACTCAGCCGGTGAAGGTCTGTGCCGCTGTATTCGTACATCCCCGCTTGCAGAAGTTTCTCGGCCTTGGCTTTGACCTCGGGGCCGTAAGCTCCTATGAGGGATGTTATATTGAGCTGGAATTCAATGCTGTCGGCTTTGAGGGCCTCGTAGCGTTTGAAATCCATATACATGTACCTTTCCGGATGCGCCAGCAGCGGATACCACCCCTTGGACTTGACGCCGGCAATCAGGCCGTCCATGTCGTACGGAGGGTTGAAATACGATGTCTCGACAAGCAAGCGCTTGTCGCTCAGAGGCAGGAGGTCTCCAGCGGCGAGGCGTTCTTCGAAGAGGGGGTCCATCATGTTCTCCGAAGCCAGATGCAGCCTGAGAGGCCCGCCGTATGCGAGCTGGAGGTCTGTAAAGCGCTGACGGAGGCCCGCCGTGGTATTGGGAATGTCTTCCATGATATGGGGAGTCAGCCACACTTCCTTGATGCCGGCACGCTCGTATGCAGCAAGGGCCGCAAGGGAGTCTTCCATGGTCTTGAAGCCGTCATCGACGCCAGGAAGGATATGGCAGTGCCAATCGGTCCTCCCCTGAAGGAGGCCGTATGCGGAAACCTTGACGCTGCGACTGAACAATCCCATACAATCAACAAATATAAAGAATATATTCTTTATTTCCTAACGGAAGCCCTTGAGGCGCTGGCGGAGGGAGCCGTCCATGGCCATCTTCATCATCTTGCGGGTCTGTTCGAACTGCTTGATGAGTTTGTTGACGTCGGCAAGCGAAGTGCCGGAGCCGCGGGCGATCCGCTGACGGCGAGACCCGTTGAGGCACTCGGGGTGCTCTTTCTCGTAAGGGGTCATGCTCTGTATGATGGCCTCGGTGGGCTTGAAAGCGTCTTCGGGGATATCAACATCCTTCAGAGCCTTGTCCATGCCGGGAAGCATGCCGGCCAGATCCTTTACGCTGCCCATTTTCTGGACCTGTTTGAGCTGGTCGTAGAAGTCGTTGAACGTAAACTGGTTGCGGGCAATCTTCTTATGCAGCTCGCGGGCCTGCTTTTCGTCGTATTGTTCCTGGGCTTTTTCGACGAGGCTTACGACGTCGCCCATGCCGAGGATACGGTCGGCGATACGCGCGGGATAGAATATATCCAGCGCCTCCATCTTTTCGCCGGTACTCACAAACTTGATGGGCTTGCCGGTAACGGCCTTTATGGAAAGGGCTGCGCCTCCCCTGGTGTCGCCGTCCATTTTGGTAAGGACCACTCCGTCGTAATCGATTGCCTCGTTGAAGGCCTTGGCGCTTTCTACGGCGTCCTGGCCGGTCATGGCATCAACTACGAAAAGGGTCTCGTCGGGCTGGAGGGAACGGTGGAGGAGGGAAATCTCGTCCATGAGTTCCTGATCCACGACAAGGCGGCCTGCGGTATCGACGATGACTACGTTGTAGCCGTCCGTGCGGGCCTTTGCGACAGCGTTTCGGGCTACCTTTACTGGGTCCTTCTCCCCTTCTTCGCTATATACGGGTACGCCGACCTGCTCTCCGAGAGTCTTGAGCTGGTCGATTGCGGCCGGGCGGAATGTATCGCAGGCGGCAAGCAGGACTTTGCGGCCCTTCTTGCTCTTGAGGTGCAGGGCAAGTTTGCCGGAGAGGGTCGTCTTACCGGAACCGTTGAGACCGGCTACCAGGATGACGGCGGGAGTATTGCGGAGATTGAGTTCCGAATGCTCCGCCCCCATGAACTCGGCAAGCTCGTCATGGACTATCTTGACCATCATCTGCTGAGGCTTGACGGCGGTAAGCACATTGGCGCCTATGGCCTTCTGCTTTACTTTGTCACAGAACTCCTTAGCCACTTTGTAACTCACGTCGGCGTCGAGCAGGGCCCGGCGAATTTCCTTGAGTGTTTCTGCAATATTAATTTCACTTATCTTACCTTCGCCCTTCAGAATCTTGAAGGACCGCTCAAGCCTTTCCGAGAGATTGTCGAACATTTTCTTTCAAATTAATAACCTACAAATTTACCAAAATTCTATGAAACTACAATTAATAACATCGCTAATGAGGCTCTTTGCGCACAATGCACGGGCAAAATTCCCCGCCGAGCGCACCTACGGCGTCACCAAACGTTCTTCCTCCCTTATCGAACAATGGATAGTACGCAAGGGCTGGAAAGAGGAGGCTTCGCTGCAGCACGTGGCAGATTCTCTGGGGATACTCAAGGAAGACTTGTCGCTCTATTTCCGCCGGAAATACCGGAAATGCTTCCTGCAGTGGCGCAAAGAGACAAGGATCAACGACGCCAAACGGCGTCTTCTGGAAGAAAAAGACATACCCACCGCACTCATCGGTGAAGAGGTGGGGATAAGCGACAAAAGTAATTTTAAGCGGCAGTTCCGCGAAATCACCGGAATGACTCCGGCGCAATGGCGTTTAAAACACTAGACGCATATCCTTCTCCATCAATGGACGTACGACAATCTCAGGAACGAAATGCCACTCGCCAAGAGTGTCGCGATCGGTCACAAGCGAGGAGTCCACCCTGCCTTTCTCCTTGATGAAGAGATAGATAAGGTCGCGCACCTCGGGATATTTGGACACCACCCTCCCTGCCAGTTGACCATGAGGGATACGGGCGCCGTCGGTGAGCAGGCCGCCGCCTCCGTTGGCCCTGTAGGAAGTCATGGCGACCTTATACTTTGCCTGCAGGTCAAATGGCCTGCCGTCCGCCATGGACTCGATGGTCACGCGTTTGCCTGACGGCTTCGTAACATCGACGCTGTAGTTGATGCCGGCGGCGGAGTCGAAGTTGTAGGCGCGGTTAAGGAAAGACCAGCGAGTCGCCCCTGTACGGGGATCCGGTTTTTCTTCTATTTTGAGGACATGACGCCCCGGAGTCTGGATCCAACGGTCGTAAGAATACTCAAGCAGGTCGCGCACTTCCTGACCCGTCATCTCCAGGACATACAGCTGGTTTTCGAAAGGATAGATCTTGAACATATCGTTGAAGACCACATCTCCGGCCTCTACCGTACTGTCGAACGAAAGCGGCGCTGCAAGGGAAATGTCGGCTCCGGTCGCCTTCAGCTGCACCGTCTGCAGGAAATCTATGTAATCGTTCATGCCGCTGTAGGCATCGCGCGTACGGAGTGGCATCGCCAGCGACCCTACCTTCCTGAGGGTAAAGGATTTTACCTTGCGATAGTCCTTATCGAACGCCGCAACCATCTCCGGGTCGGTCAGACCGGCCTTGAGAGGTACGATTTCGGCTTTGCGGCTCACCACCTTGCGGCCGTTGAAACGGAGCACGGCATGCCCTACCCTCTTGCAGCGGTCGCCGCCGTTGACAAGCACACATTCCTTCTTGACGCGGCATGCAGGACTATGGTCGTGGGCACATACGAGAACATCTACACCTTTTATCGAGTTGAATACATCAATGCCTTGATTCTCAAGGGATGAACCATCTCCTTTGCCCGTGCCGGAATGCATCAGCACAACCACGGCGTCGGGCTTGGTGAGAGCCCTGAACTTATCTACCCGCTGCTGCAGGAAAGGAATCAGGGACACGTGGCGCATGCCGCTCCAGACCTCTTCCGACAGCCACTGGTCGATATTGGGATTATTGTAGCCGAGAATGAGTATTTTGCGGCCGTTCTTGCGCACGATGGTGTACTCCTGGAAGTAACTCTCTCCGTCGCTCTTGAGGGCGTTGCCGGCGAGCCAGGGAATGCCGGCCTTCTGCATCTGCGGAACTAAACGGTCGTACACCGCGTGCCCCGTCTCTATATCGTGATTTCCGAGGGCGCATGCGTCGTACCCCATGTAGCTCACCAGACGGGGGAAAATATGCGGCTCCCCCGTCGCCACGTAATTGTAGTAATACGAGGCATTGTCGCCCTGAAGGAAGTCGCCACAGTCGAGCAGGAGCACATTGTCGGACCCCACCCGCGCACGCAGGCTGTCAACGTAATGCTTGACGCTCATCAGACTGTGCCGGACCGGTTCGCCATCGATGTAGGGGCGGTCGAAATAGCGCCCGTGTACGTCTCCGGTGGTGACGATGTGCAGTTCGTTGGGCCGGGCTATTGCACCGAGAGCAGCGGCACAGCAAATCAGGGACAATATAAATCTTTTCATAAGCTTACAAGGCGTATCCTTTGAATTTTGAATTCTTTACGGCTTTCGTACGGGGGCGCAGCGATTCCAGGTCCACCCGCAGGCGGAGCCTCTGGTCGGCCCCCCTGAGGACGCCGACGCCGAGCTCTTTGTGAGGGGCGCCGACATGAAGGGTCAGGGCCACATCGATGGAGAGCCACTTGCTTATGCGGGGCTGATAGGCAAGCGTGAGCCAATCGGCCCAGCTGGGCCCGGCATGCAGAGTGTGGAATCCAGGAGCACCGCGATAGAGTTCCCGTCCGTATTGTATTCCTCCGAACGAAGAATCGTAGAAAGGCATGAGGTCGTCACCCCAGTAAAAACGGTTCGAGAGGGTGACGTTCCACTTGCCGACGGACTGCTTACTCCAGAGTCCCATCGGAAAGACAGGAGCCGGTTCCGCCACCCTGTCGCACTGGTAGGTGAAGACGCCTCCCACTTCCAGACGGAACTCGTCCAGCCAGGTAAAGGGAGCCCATCCGATACGGGGGTTAAGCAGGTGACAGTCAACGACGTTGTCGGTCATCGGGGACTTGGAGAAATGATAGAAGGACCCTGTCCATCCCAGATAGAAATCGCCGGCAAAACGCCAGCTGCCATCGGTGAGCACCTGGAAGCGCTCGCGCCGCCAGGGAGAGGCGTCATCGCCTGCCATTCCCTGCCAGTCGAAGATAAGTTCCGCACGTATCTTGTTGTCCCTGGCGTACTTGACAAGGAAGCCCTCCACATTGGGATCCAGATAGGAGTACTCGCTGTCGAAGACAGGTCCGTAATATCCCGTACCCTCGCTGTAGCGGCGCGGGAAGCATCCTGCATAGGCATTCAGATGTCCACCGTTTCTCAGGCGTGCATCCAGATTGTAATAGAAAACCATCTCCCGGAAGAGCCCGAGGTTTTCCTTCTGCTCCCCCATGAGGCGGAACAGGTCGATACCGAGCCTCAGGCGGTGGAACACCGACGGGGACTGGGTAAGGAGAAGACCGGCCTCGGGTGTAAGCCTGACGCCATGGACGGTATGCGAATGCTGATACGGATAGAACGACTCATCCCCGACGAAGTACCTGGAAATGCCGTACTCGTAATTGTTCAGCAGGTAGTCAAAATTGACGTTGTAGTCGAACTTCTGGGCGAATAACGGAAGGTTTGCGAGCAAAAACAGGGCTACGAAGGCGATTTTTTTCATATCTTCGCAAAAATAACAATTTGCTCCGACTTATGAAACTCTTTACGCCGGTTATTGTTCCGCCCGCCGGGGATACTTTTTCCCTCTCCGACCGTATCGTCCTGCTTGGCAGCTGCTTTGCCGATTCTATCGGCGCCAAGATGCAGGCCGCAGGTTTCGATGTGCTGGTAAACCCCTTCGGGACGCTTTATAATCCTTGTTCGCTGCTGTCGGCCGTAAAAAGGCTCGATGGCGACGCACTTTTTACGGAGGAAGACTGCGTAGAGATGGGTGCCGGGGCCGGAAGAATCTGCTCTTTCGAGCACCACACTTCTTTTGCCCGCGTCAGCCGGGAAGAGTTTCTCGACAATGCGAATGCCGCCCTAGAGCATGCCAGGGAATTCTGGAAGAAGAGCAACCGCCTGGTGCTCACCCTCGGAACATCTTTTGTCTGGTACCACAACGGCAAGGCCGTATCAAACTGCCTCAAGCGCCCTGCAGCAGAATTCACGCGCGAAATGCTCAGCCCCGCCCGGAGTGCCGAATGCCTTCGTGCCATTGCGGAAGCCCATCCCGACAAGCGGCTGCTGCTGACTGTCTCCCCCATCCGGCACATGGGCGACGGAGCGCATGCAAACGCCCTGAGCAAAGCCAGCCTGCTCCTGGCGGCAGACAGCGTGCCCGGGGCCGGATATTTCCCGGCATACGAAATCGTCCTGGACGAACTGCGCGACTACCGATTCTACGCCGAAGACCTGGTGCATCCGTCCGGGGTCGCGATAGAATACATCTGGGAGCGTTTTCTGGAGAGTTACACAGACCCCGGCGAGGCCGGACTCATCCGGGCAAACGAAAAGGCGGCGCGCCAGAAAGCGCACCGCCCTATGAGCCGGTAGTTCCAGTCCTGTAGGAACCGGGGACTACTCTTCGGGTTTCATCGTGGTATAAACGTTCGTGACGTCTTCGTCGTCCTCGAGAAGACCGGTAAGTTTGTCGAGGGTGGCACGCTGCTCGGGCGTAACGTCCTTGAGGTCGGTATTGGGAATCTGCTCGAAACCGCCGGAGATGAGTTCGTAGCCGTTCTCCTCGATGTACTTCTGGATGGTACCGTAGGAAGTAGGTTCGCCGTAGATTACGATGACCTTGGTTTCGTTGTCGTCCTTATCGACTTCAACCTGCTCGAAAAGCTCCTCTACACCGTAGTCGATAAGCTCGAGTTCGAGTTCTTCCAGATCGACGCCTTCCTTCTCCTTGACACGGAAGGTGCACTTGCGGTCGAACATGAAGGACACGCTTCCGCTGGTGCCAAGAGAACCGCCGCACTTGTTGAAGTAGCTGCGGACATTGGCGACGGTGCGGGTGTTGTTGTCGGTCGCGGCCTCTACAAGGTAGGCTATACCGAAAGGGCCGAAGCCTTCGTAGATGATTTCCTTGAAGTCGCCCTGCTTGCTCTCGGTGGCCTTCTTGATGGCGCGCTCGATGTTCTCCTTGGGCATCTGCTCGCTGCGGGCCTCGGCCATGAGGGCGCGGAGACGGGGGTTGCCGGTAACGTCGGGACCGCCCTGCTTTACTGCAATCGTGATTTCCTTGCCGAGTTTGGTAAAGGTGCGGGCCATGTGCCCCCAGCGCTTCAGTTTACGTTCCTTGCGGAATTCAAATGCACGTCCCATAGTATTATTATTTCAAGCGGGTGATGTACTTGTCGATATCGTATCCTTCGATGGAGGTGGGGTACTTGTCCTTGATGGTCTTGTAGCACTCGAGGGCCTTGTCGTTCTTACCGAGCTGCTCGTACAGGATACCGGCCTTGAGGAGGTAGCCTGCGGAGAAAGTATCGTCGGAGATGGAAGCGGCCTTGAGGTATGCTGCCACTGCTTCATCGAGACGGTCGAGTCCGGCGAGGGCGTCGCCCTGTGCTGCGGTTGCGCGGGCTGCCAGGATGGGCTCCTTGCCTTTGTACTTGCCAAGGTAGCTGAGTGCATCCTCGAACTGTCCGAGCTGGAGAGCGCAGAGACCTGCCTCCATATATACTGCGGAGCCTGCCTTGGAGCCGTACTCGGCGATTACGTCTGCAAGTCCGAGGACATTGCCGTCGCCGTTGAGTGCAAGCTCGTACTCGCCGTTTGCGAAGTTCTGCTCGGCGGGGAATGCCTGCTGCATGGCCTCGGCGCACTTGGGCTGGTAGATGAGCTTGACGTAGGCGAATACCGCGAGGGCTGCCACCACCAGAACGGCGACTATCGTCCAGATTGTCTTTTTGTGTTCGTTGTAAAACTGGTCTGTTTTGGAGACGGTCTCCTGGATATTCTCGTTGCGGAGGGCCTCCTGCTGGTTAACATTTTCTTTTGACATATGCTTTAGTTTTGTTTTTCCTGATAAAATAGCTGACAAAGGTAGTAATTTCAATTAAAATATCCTAATTTTGCAATATGCCAGTTTTGGACAAAATAGTAATCCAGGATTTCCGCAATATAGAACTGCAGGAACTCAGTTTTTCCCCCAATATAAACTGCATCTGGGGCGGCAACGGCGAGGGCAAAACCAACCTGCTCGACGCAATCCACTATCTGTCAATGACAAAAAGCGGCATACAAAGCGCCGAAAAGTTCAATTTCCGCCATGGAACGCAGGCTTTCGCACTCAGCGGAACCTACGACATGGGCAACTCCGTAAAAAGCCGTTTTTCCATAAAGGTAAGCGATGGTTCCGAGAAAAAGATACGCCGGGACGACAAGGCCTACACCAAGGTGGCGGACCACATAGGAGTCCTTCCCATAGTAATGGTCTCCCCCACCGACACCGACCTCGTCAGCGAATCCGGAGAGGAACGCCGGCGTTTTGCCAACGCCTTCATATCCCAGGTCGACCGGCAGTATCTGTCGGATATCCAGCAGTACAACCGCTTTCTTGCGCAGCGCAACCGCCTCCTCAAAGGCGAGTCGCCCGACCCTTCGCTGCTGGAGGCTTTCGACGCCCGCATCGCACCGGTCGCACAGTCCGTTTTCGACTCCCGCAGCGACTTCGCCCGCACCCTTCTTCCGGTCGTCCAGAAGTACTACGAGTCTATATCCGGAGGCAAGGAGAGCGTTTCAATAAGCTACCGCTCCGACCTCGCCGGCAAATCCTGGGAAGAACTGGCCGGCGCCCATCGCGAACGCGACCTGGTGCTGCGATATACTTCAGCGGGCATACACCGCGACGACTTTATCTTCACCCTCGACGGATATCCGCTCCGCAGATGCGGTTCCCAGGGGCAGCAGAAGTCGTTCCTGGTGGCGCTCAAGTTCGCGCAATACGAAATAATGAAGAATTCCTACGGCTTCCCTCCCATCCTGCTGCTCGACGACCTGTTCGACAAGCTCGACATGGACCGCGTAGGTAACCTGCTGCAGATGGTTGCGGGCAACGACTTCGGACAGATATTCCTGTCCGACACCGACAAGACCCGCACCGAAGCGCTGGTAGATAAAATCACCGCCGACAGGGCTTATTACAGGGCCTCCGCCGGCTCTTTCTCCAGGATCGATGGACAGCTATAGGATAAAACGTAAGAACGCGGTTTCCATCGCCTCGGCAATCCAGGAGTACCTCAAGGAATCCCGGCTGTCGTCCGCATTCAACACCAGGAGGATTTTCGCCGCCTGGGATGCAGCCTCCGGAGCCGCTCCGTTTACGCTCAAGCGCTTTTACCGCAGCGGCAAACTGTACATAACCCTGAATTCCTCTGTAGTCCGCAGCCAGCTGGCGCCCCGGAAAGAGCTCCTTATCGAAAAGATGAACGCCATGCTTGCAGACGACGAGTTTTTCACCAGGGACGATCCAAATGTTTCCTGGATACAAGATATCATATTGAAATGAAAATAGTTATCGACAAAGCCATCCCCTTCATCGAAGGTGTGTTCGAAGACTATGCCGACGTCTGCTACATGGACGGGCAGAGCATCGGCGCAGCAGATGTCAAAGACGCCGACGCCCTCATCATCCGCACCCGCACCAAATGCGGCGCCGCGCTTTTGGAAGGCAGCCGCGTCAAAATCATCTCGACGGCGACTATCGGCTACGACCACATAGACCTGGAATACTGCAGGTCACGTAACATACACGTACAGAATGCCGCAGGCTGCAATTCCGGAGCCGTGATGAACTATGTGATATCGGCTATTTACGGCACAGCGTCACGCAAGCGCATCAACATGAACGGCTTCAAGGTTGGTATCATCGGCGCCGGCCACGTAGGTTCGCGCGTCGCCAGGGCCCTGCAGCTTCTGGGATTCAACGTACTGCTCAACGACCCTCCCCGGGCCGCAGCGGAAGGACCGGCCCTGTTCTGCGACCTTGACTTTCTGCTCCGCAGCAGCGACGTCGTCACTATGCACGTCCCGCTGAATCCAGAAACCCGCGGCATGGCCGACGCATCGTTCTTCTCCAAAATGAAACTGGGTGCATTCTTCGTCAACGCTTCCCGCGGAGAGGTCGTCGATGAAAGGGCCCTGCTCGATGCCGTTCCCAAGCTCGGTTCCGTAATCATCGACACATGGTGCAACGAGCCGGAAATCAACCGGGACCTTCTGGCGGCTGCCGACATCGCAACGCCCCACATAGCCGGATACTCATATCAGGGCAAGCTCGTTGGCACTTCCATGGCAGTCAGGGCGGTCGCCAGATATCTGGACATCAAGCCCTTGTTCGACTTCTTCCCCGACCCCCACGGAGAACCGAGGGACGCCATCAAGCTCGACCTTCGCGACAAGACGCAAGGCCAGATAGCGTCAATCCTCCAATATAATTATCCCATCTTTACCGATGATTTCATGTTCCGCATCGCCCCCGAAAACTTTGAGGCGCTGAGGACCAACTACCGCTACAGAAGAGAATTCTTTATCGACTGACACATAATATGGACAACACTAAAATCAACACCGAACTCGAAAGGATCCGCAAGGGATTTCCCTGGCTGGATATCGTAGCTCCCGCAACCCCTCAGAAGGGCATCGAGGTTCTTTCCGAAGAAGGCGCCCGGCGTGCCGAAGCTTACGCCGACAGTGCACAGGTAGCCGGAAAGTGCAAATTCGTACCCGCCTCGGGAGCGGCATCCCGCATGTTCAAAGACATCTTTGCAGGTGCCGAGACCGAGAACGACGCCGTCCGCAAGCTCTCCTCCGAACTCGAGAACTTCGCATTCTACGACCCCGCCGTATTCGGCACCGCTCCGTACGATCCCAAGACGACCGCCCTCAAGCTTCTTGGAGACGAGGGTCTCGGATATGGCAAGAAGCCCAAGGGCGTGCTCAAATTCCATCGCTACCCCGATGAAGTCCGCACCGCCCTCGCAGAGCATTTCGTGGAGGGCCAGGCATACATGAAGAACGCCGACGGCAGCGTAAAGCTCATTGTAACAATCTCTCCGGAGCACAAGCAGCTGTTCGAGGCGGCGGTAGAAGAAATCAAGGCCGCATACGAAGAGAGGTACGGAGTCAGATACGATGTGCAGTTTACATACCAGGACAAGGCTACCGACACCGTCGCCGCAACTCCGGAAGGCAAGCTTTTCCTTAAGCAGGACGGCACTCCCCTCACGCGCCCTGCCGGACATGGCGCTCTCATTCACAATCTGAACGCCGTAGATGCCGAACTCGTATCCATCAAGAATATCGACAACGTATGCGTGGAGCGACTCCAGCCTGCCACTTACAAATGGAAGAAGGTACTTATGGGACGCGCGCTCGAATTGCGCGACCGCATCTTCGGATACCTTTACGCCATGGACCAGCTGGTCGAGGTACGCCGTAACGTAGCCGACTTTTCGTACGTGCTGGTGTACAATGCCAATCAGGACGACCCGTATGCCACTCCGGAAGTACAGGAGCTCTGCAACGAAATCGAGGCTTTCCTGCGCGACGAGCTCTGCATCCAGATGCCTCCTGCAAAAGACTGCCGCGACAGGGCCGAAGCTCTGGTTGCCAAGCTGAACCGCCCCATCCGCGTTTGCGGAATGGTCAAAAACGAGGGCGAACCTGGAGGCGGCCCGTTCATTATACGGGCGAAAGACGGAAGCACCTCGCTGCAGATACTGGAAGGCGTACAGATCAACCCCGACGACCCGTCAGCCGTCGCAGCCCTCAAGGGCGCTACTCATTTCAATCCGGTAGATCTTGTATGCTGCCTGCACAACTACAAGGGCGAGAAGTTCGATCTGCTCAAATATGTCGATGAGGAGACCGGATTCATCAGCAGCAAATCCTACGAAGGCCGGCCCCTGCTTGCCCTGGAGCTCCCGGGCCTGTGGAACGGATCTATGTCGGACTGGAACACCCTGTTTGTAGAAGTTCCGGCAGAAACCTTCAATCCGGTAAAAACCGTCCTGGACCTGCTGCGTCCCGCTCACAGATAATTGACTGAACGATAACCGTCAATCAATTCAATTCGGCTATCCGGGTCTCGCAGGCCCGGATATTTTCGTTGACGCTGACCAGGATCTTGGAATCGAGAGGCAGGAAAATATCGACGCGCGAGCCGAATTTGATAATGCCGCACTGCCGGCCGGCCTCTACGCGCAGCCCTACGCTGGCATAGCAGACGATGCGCCGGGCAAAACCTCCTGCTATCTGTTTGAAAAAGACATCATTTCCCTCTGGCGTACGGATGCACGTGCAACTGTGCTCGTTGTCATCTGAGGCCTTGGGCAGGAATGCCAGAAAATGCTTTCCGGGATGATATTTAGCGTACGTGACTTCCCCGGTGACCGGCCAGAAATTGGCATGCAGGTCCCAGAAATCCATATATACGGAAACCTGTATGCATTCGCGCCCCAGGAATTCATTCTCTACGACCTTGCCTATGCTTATCACCTTGCCGTCGGCAGGCGAAGTTACGACCGTGGAAGAACCGACCGGTGTACGATTGGGAACGGCATGAAAAATCGTCTGCCAAATGGCGACGGACAGAGCAACTGCCGATATGCAGACTGCCAACTCGTTATGGAGGAGCACAAATGCCACGACCGAGGCGCCGACGGCGAGAAGCCACGCCAGGATTACCGTACCATAAGAGTTGCGGTCGATTTTCATAAGAGTCCGAAGAGGGCCATATAAGCGAAAGCGGCGGGGATGGCGAACAGCGAACTGTCGAAACGGTCGAGCATCCCTCCGTGTCCGGGTATGCAATGTCCCGAATCCTTGACTCCGTAACGACGTTTCCAGACCGATTCGAAAAGATCTCCGAGAACGCCGAGCACGGAAATCAATACTCCAAGTACAATGCAATGTACAAGAGGCAGGTCAAGCCAGCCTATGAGATTGAGAAGCAACGCGGCAGCGGCGGCAAGCACTACACCGCCCCAGAATCCCCACCAGGACTTCTTGGGGGATATCGAAGGCGCCAGCTTGCGGGAATCGGGCTTCTGACCAAGAAGGGTACCTATACAGTAAGCGCCGACGTCCGAGGCCCAGATAATCAGGAATACGTCAAGCAGCACATATCCCCGGAAGTCCGATTGGGAAGACACGAGGAAAGGTGCGAGCACGAAAGGCAGGCCGACGTAAAGGATTCCCAGATACAGAAGAGCTGTGTCTTCGACGTTTTCGTGACTCTTTGCCAGCACAACGGATGCCGAAAGCATAAGGACGGGAATGATGCCGGCGGCGAGCCAGCGCAGCTCGAGTCCGTAGAATGCTATGCCGACGGCAAGCAGGTAAATGACTGATGCGCAGAGGAGGGCGAGTTTCTGCTGCAGGGCCCAGCGTTCGCCAAGCGAAATACTGAGAAATTCCTTCAGGGATATATAAAGGATGCAGAGAAACAAAACGGCAAAAGCCGCAGGATGGAAAATCATGCCTGCGACCATTACTACCAGGAAGACGACGCTGCTCAGCGTCCTGACAAGAAAATTATTCATCACCTTTCAATCTTTCTTCTCCATGCTTTCCGGCTTTGGGACCGAAAATAGCTTCTATGTCATCAGACATGATGACTTCTTTTTCGATAAGCTGACGGGCCAGCTTCTCGAGTCCCGCCCAATTGTCGGTGAGAATCTTGCGGGTGCGTGCCGTCACTTCATCGACTATGGCACGCGCCTCGCTGTCAATCAGTTCCGCAGTTTTTTCACTGTAGGGCTTGGAAAGCTCGTAGCCGGCAGCGCCGGTGGAATCGTAATATGACAGGTTTCCAACCTTGGGAGACATTCCGTAGTATGCCACCATGGCGTAGGCCATCTTGGTCATACGTTCAAAATCATTCAGGGCTCCCGTACAGGGGACGCCGTCGTTGACAAGTTCTTCGGCGACACGCCCACCAACGAGAGCGCACATTTCGTCGAGCATGTCGGACTTGCTCATCATGACCTTCTCGTCGGGCAGGCTCCAAGTAAGTCCAAGGGCCTGGCCTCTGGGGATGATGGACACCTTGAGCACGGGGTCGCAGCCTGGAAGCAGCCATCCTGCGACGGCATGGCCCGCTTCGTGGTAGGCCGTAAGACGCTTCTCGTCGGGAGACATTATGGTTTTCTTGCGCTCGATGCCACCCACCACACGATCTACGGCATCCATGAAATCCTGGTTGTCGATGGACTGCTTGCCTTTCCTGGCAGCAGTGAGGGCGGCCTCGTTGCAGACATTTGCGATATCGGCGCCGGAGAAGCCCGGAGTGTGCTTGGCGATGCCTTCGAGGTCAAAGTTCTCCGACAGGCTGAGGCCTTTGAGATGAACTTCGAAAATCTCCTTGCGTTCGTTAAGGTCGGGAAGGGTCACGTTGATCTGGCGGTCGAAACGTCCTGCACGCATGAGGGCCTTGTCGAGGATGTCGGCACGGTTGGTGGCGGCAAGCACTATCACGCCGCTGTTGGTGCCGAAGCCGTCCATTTCCGTAAGCAGCTGGTTAAGGGTGTTTTCGCGCTCGTCGTTGCTGGAGAACCCCACGTTCTTGCCACGGGCACGGCCTACTGCGTCGATCTCGTCGATGAAAACGATGCAGGGAGCCTTTTCTTTCGCCTGGGCGAAAAGATCACGCACACGCGAAGCGCCCACGCCTACGAACATCTCTACGAAGTCGGATCCGCTGATGCTGAAGAAAGGCACGTTTGCCTCTCCTGCTACAGCCTTGGCCAGCAGAGTCTTACCTGTACCCGGAGGGCCTACCAGAAGGGCGCCCTTGGGGATTTTGCCGCCAAGTGCGGTATATTTGCCGGGATTCTTGAGGAAGTCAACTATTTCCATGACCTCCTCCTTGGCGCCGTACAATCCGGCCACGTCCTTGAAGGTAACGTTGACTTTATCCTTGTCGGCGAGTTTGCCGTTTGCCTTTCCTACGTTGAAGGGATTCATGCCTCCGGCTCCGCCGCCCGGGCCGCCGCCCATGTTACGGGTCATGCCGCGCATCATGAACACCCAGAAAACTATGAGGAGCGCCATCGGGAAAATCCATTCCAGTATGCCCGTCCAAATCTTGGCGTCGTTTTCGATTATGAGTTTGGCGCGGCTCTGCTCGGGAATCTCGGCATTTAGCGCAGCAAAGGTCACTTCCGGATCGAACTTTGTGGAAGTGAGGAAGAAGAAGTGAGGTGAGCTCTTGGGGACATTGCCGCCAGGATACAGCGAAGCATACTTGCCAAGGGACTCGGGACGTATGGTGACAGCACCTTTGAAGTCGTTGCGTACGTACTTGACTTCCTTGACGTCGCCCTCTTTGATCATTTCCTCCACCTGTGCCCATTCCAGCTTCTGGGGCTGAGGCCCCGCGTTGCCGAGGAGCATCCATCCGATGAAGCCGATAAGCAAGATATAGAATAACCAACCTATGTTGATACGCACTACGCGAACACGCGGATTGCGCTTGTCATTTTGCTTTTGAGACATCTTTTAGATAATTTTGCGAGCAAATATACAACAAAAATGAATCCAAGCCAACCGCATGCTGACATAATATGGTTTGATTGTACAGAATCAACGAACAAGGCCGCCAGAGAGGCTGTCAGCTACCTGGACAATTTGTCAGTAATCGCCGCGGCGGAGCAGACTGCCGGACGCGGACAGGGTACGCACAGCTGGCATTCGGCCCCTGGCGAAAACCTGACGTTCAGCATGATCTTCAAGCCGGCGGTGCTTCAGGTGCAGGACATTCTATGCATCACTCACGCCACCACCCTCGGTCTGAGGGACTATCTGCTCGACGAAGGTATAAGCGCAAGGATAAAGTGGCCCAACGACATCTGGGTCGGAGAGCAGAAAATATGCGGCATCCTGATAGAGAATTCACTTGACGGCAAGCGTCTGGAGTACAGCATAATTGGCATAGGATTCAATCTCAACGAAACCAGCTGGCCGGCCGATCTGCCAAACCCCGTAAGCCTAAGGCAGCTCAGCGGAAAGAGCTACGAGCCTCACAAAGAACTCGAGAGGCTGGCAGAAAAAATCCGCCGCCGCTTCTCTCTCACTCAGACAAGCGACGGCAGACAAAAACTGCAAGAAGAATTTGGAAAGTATGTGTTCAGGCTTGGCGAAGGGCTTTGACGGCCTCCGCAGGGTCTGACGCCCGGAAAACGGAGCTTCCTGCTACCAGGACACCGGCCCCGGCCTCCCTGAGTGCGGCGGCATTGGAGAGTCCGATTCCCCCGTCGACCTCTATCAGGGTCTGCACGCCGCGGCGCTCGGATTCCTCGCGGAGAGCAGCGACGCGATCCAGGCTTTCGTATATGAACTTCTGCCCGCCGAAGCCGGCAAAAACGCTCATTATCAAGAAGAAATCGGCACGCCCGATGTACGGGAACAGTTTCTGGACCGGCACGTCGGGGTTTATTGCGACTCCGGCCTTCATGCCAAGGGCCTGGATTGCCTCAATATGCGGTCCACTCTTGCGGCCGGCAGCCTCAAGGTGGAAGCTGACGCAGGATACGCCGTCGGCGGCAAGCCGCTCGAACCAGCGCTCCGGATGAACCACCATAAGATGTGCATCCATAGGCTTGGCGGCTACACCCTTGAGAGCGTCGATTACGCTGAAACCGAATGAGATGTTGGGCACCATGGTACCGTCCATCACATCCAGATGAATCCAGTCCGCGCAGGAATTGAGCATCCGGATTTCTGACTCCAGATGCAGAAAATCGGCGGCAAGCAGAGATGGCGCGACAAGCATGATTATTCGAAATTACGTACCAGGTCGTCGAGCAGGGCGACGAAACGGTCCATCGATGCAAGTTCGAGCCTCTCGCCGGGAGCATGGACGCCACGCAGCGTAGGTCCGAAGGAAATCATGTCCAAACCGGGGAACTTCTGCAGAAAGAGTCCGCACTCAAGTCCGGCATGGATGGCCTTGACCTCGGGTTCGGTGCCGAAGAGTCTCCTGTATGCCTCGACGCTGCGGGCCAGGATATGGGAGTTTACGTCGGGATTCCAGCCCGGATACTCGTACATGTGGCGCACCTTGGCTCCGAAGCCTTCGAAGCAGGCACGTACCTTGGCAGCTATGGCGCGGCGTTCGCTCGTAGCGGAACTGCGCTGGCTGGTAACTATTTCCACCTCTCCTCCGCCTGTGTGCGTATGCACGCTTGCCAGGTTCGTGGAGGTCTGCACAAGGCCGGGGATATCCTGACTCATGGCCTGTACTCCATGCGGAGCCGAGAACAGCGAGCAGACAACCTTTTCGGAAGACGCGCGAGTCATGGGACTGAGCGAGCCCTTTACAAGCTTGCTGGAGAAAGCAAGGTCGGGATCAGTGACATGGAACTCCTGGCGTATATCTTCGGCAAAAGCCTGGAAAGCTTTCTTGAGAGCCTGTGCATCAGAGACTTCCACAACTGCAGAACACTCGCGCGCGATGGCGTTGGGTTTGCCTCCTCCGTCGATAGTCACAAGCCGAAGATCGGTGCTCAGCTGAGAGTAGAGGAAACGGGATATGAGTTGTACGGTATTCGCACGGCCTTTGTCGATGTCGTCGCCGCTGTGTCCGCCTATGCCGCCGCTGATCTCCAGCCTGACAGCCTTTGCGCGGGGAGAAGCCTCGCCCCTGCGGACGCGGAAACGGATATTTGTATTCAGACCTCCGGCGCAACCGATGAACAGCCACCCTTCGTCTTCGGAATCGAGATTGATGAGTGTCTTGCCGGTAAAGAAGCCCGGTTCCAGAGCCTCGGCTCCGTCCATGCCGGTTTCTTCCGAGATGGTAAACAGACATTCCACTTTCCCTGTGGGCGCCGTGTCCTCCAGAAGGGCGAGGCAAGCCGCGATGCCTATACCGTCGTCGGCTCCAAGAGTGGTCTCTTTGGCTATCATCCAGCCGTCTTCGATGACGTAATTGATAGGGTCCTTGAGAAAGTCGTGGGTCGAACCTGCGACTTTTTCGCAGACCATGTCCTGGTGGGCCTGAAGGACCAGCGTGGGAACGGACTCCTTGCCGGGGGCAGCCTCGCGGGTTATGAGGACATTGCCTGTCGTGTCGCGTTTGAATGCAAGGGAATGAGCTGATGCCCAGTTACATAGCCAGTCCGTAACGGGGCCCTCGTGACCGGACTCGCGGGGAATGGTTGTAATTTCCTTGAAGATATCAAGAACTCGCTGTGATTGCATAATATTTATGGGTTAGCGGTTATTCTGCGGGTGAGAGGGCAGACTCGAGGTCGGATATGTATTTCTTGAATACGCGGTCCGTAGCCATCATGTCGCTGACTATATTGCAGGAATGAAGCACGGTGGCATGGTCTTTACCACCTGTCTGCGCGCCGATTGTGGACAGCGAGCAGTTGGGAAGCAAGGTGCGGCACAGATACATGGAAATCTGCCTGGCCTGCACTATCTGGCGTTTGCGGGAACGGGAAACGAGTTCGTCGGCGCTGATGCCGAAATATTCGCACACCGAAGCCTGTACCCGGCCTATGCTGAGTTCCCTTACGGGATTGCTTACTATTTTCTCCGTGACCCTTGCGGCAAGTTCTACGGAATTCTCCTTATGGCTCGACGTAGCGTACGCCATGACAGAAAGGAATGCACCCTCAAGTTCGCGGAAATTTGTCTTGATATGGGAGGCGAGATACTCCAGCACTTCCTGTCCCATGCTGACACCCTCGCGGCGGCACAGAGCCTCGAGCATCTGCAGACGCGTATTGTAGTCGGGATGAAGGAGTTCCACTGAAAGGCCCCACTTGAAGCGGGAAAGCAGGCGCTCCTCGAAATTCTGCAGTTCCACAGGCGGACGGTCAGAGGTAAAGATAAGCTGCTTGCCGCTCTGGTGGAGATAATTGAAGATGCTGAAGAACGCTCCCTGGGCGCCGGGACTCTGGAGATCCTGGATATCATCGACGATGAGGACATCGATCTTCTTGTACAGGGCCAGGAAATCGTTGAGCTTGTTGCGGACGTTGACGGCATCGACGTACTGCATTTTGAAATCGTGCCCCGTGATATATCGGACCACGAGCTCGGGGAACCTGTCGTGAACGGCAATGCCTATTGCCTGGGCGAGATGCGTCTTGCCGAGACCTGGGCCGCCGAATATGAACAAAGGGTTGAAGGACGTCTTGCCCGGTGAGCCGGCGATAGCGGTACCTGCGGTATAGCCCATCTTGTTGCACTCCCCCACGATATAATTGGTGAAGCAATAGACGGGATTGAGGTTGGGATTGATCCTGACCTTCTGGATGCCGGGGTATGCAAAGGGACTCGGTGCGCCCACAGGAGGAGTGGGTATGCTGACCTCCTTGTTTACGGGAGTGGAGCCGGGTGCGGCAGGCACTTTGAGCGCAGGCTGGCTGCGCACGGCCTTGACAAGGTAAATCAGTTTGGCGTCGGCGCCTATCACCCTTTTGAGGGTCTTCTTTATTACATCGAGATAGAAGGTCTCGAGGTATTCGCGCACGAAATCGGAAGGCACCTCCACCGTGAGGGTGGAATCCACGAGGGAAACAGGCCTGACCTTGGTGAACCAATTCTGGAACTTCTGCGGTTCCACGATATCGGCCACCATTTTCAGGAAATGATTCCAGACGCTGATATGTCTTTCGTTTTCGTTCATCTTGACAACAAACGCCCCGGCCGAAAGCAGGAGCGATTGCAAAAATGGTTGAAAAAAAAGTTAAAAAAAAACTTTTTCGCTATTGTTTTTTTCTTTTTTATGGCTTAAATATTGAGACCGAAAAATAGAAACGGCTATTTTATAAGTGACTTATTTACAGCTAAATACAAATCCTGTTTTTCTCTAAATATATCTATTTCAAAAGTAACACAAAATAGACATTATCCAATTTAAGCGATTTTTTAAAAATATGCTTTATAGCGCTTCCTATATAGGGAAAAAATGCATCCGTATTTTTACTGCCTGACAATGGAAACCTTGTCCGGCTCTATTTTTACCAAAAAAGCGTCGGGATATTTTTTTCTGACGGCATCGAGATGTGCCCGTGTCGCCTCAAGAGAATCTTCGACTCCGATTATATACTTATATAGTTTGCCGTTGTCGAAAATAAACGGTTCATAGCCCATGAACGCCTTGTCGGAAGACTTGAGAAGCTTGGAGCCGGCAAAGACCTGGATACCGTAGCGCACGCCAGCCACAGCCTTGGTTTCCTCCTTGGGAGCGTCTTTCTTTTCGGTCTGCTGCTCCTGTACAGCCGGTTCCTGCTTTGCGGCATCGGTCTTTGCGTCTTGCTGGACCGTTCCCGCCTGCGGCTCGGTCTCAAGGACCATGGTTCCGTCGTAAGAAGACTTATACTTCTTGAAAGCGTTGAAAAGACGGGTGGCAATCTTGTCCCGGTCGTTTTCGTCCTTGAGCACCTGCAGGTCGGCGGAGTTGGAGATGAACCCGAGTTCTATGAGAACTGCCGGCATGGCGGTACGCCAGAGGACGAGGAAAGGGTCCTGCCATATTCCGCGCCCGGCCTTTATCGGACCGCCCTTGAGATTGTCGGCCACTATTTCGGCGAACGCCAGGCTCTGCTCAAGATTGGAATTCTGCATGAGCTGCAGGAAAATGAAGGACTCTGGGTCGGAAGGGTCGAAGCCCTGGTAGGTAGTGGTATAATCGTCTTCCAGGAGTATAACCGAGTTTTCCCTCTTGCATACGTCCATGTTGTAGGCAAACAGGTCGCGGTTCTTGTTGGAAGATTTTCCGAGCACGTGGACCGAGTAGCCGTTGGGAGATGCGGACGCCGCAGAGTTGATGTGGATGGAAATAAACAGGTCGGCACCCACCTTGTTCGCAATTGCGGCACGGTCATTGAGAGCAACGCTTCTGTCCTTGTCGCGGGTAAGTACGACCTTGACCCCCGGGCATCCGGTCTTGATTTTGTCGGCGAGCTTTTTGGCTATGTCGAGGGTAAAACTCTTTTCGTAGTTTTTGCCGTCACGGCTGACAGCCCCGGGATCGGTCCCGCCATGGCCCGGATCGATCACTACAGTCGAAAGGCTGAAATTGTTCTGCGCTCCTGCCGTAAATCCCGCAAGAAGGGCGACGAGAAGCAAGTAAATTGCGCGTTTCAAAAAATAGTGTTAATTTTGTCGATTGCAAATTTAAGAAAAAATTTGGCAAATTGAATAGGATTAAGCGATTGGTTTGTCTGGGGCTGCTGTTGCTCCTTTCTTTTCCGGTTCTCAACGCCCAGACTGTGGGGCGGAGAGGGCCCGGCAGGATATTCAACAGCGCCGTTCCCAGAACCGTCCGCACCGAGATCCTCGACTCCGCCGCCCTTGCGCGCCGGGACTCCATTCATATTGCCGATTCAATACGCCGCCGCGATTCCGCCGACCTGCGGAGCAAGAGTTCCCTGGAAATGCCGGCATTCTCCCAGGCCAAGGACTCCATCGTAGAGGTTTTCACAGACGGTAAACGCATGATCTACTACTACGGCGACGTATCCGTAGAATATCAGGACATGAAGCTCACGGCGGCCTTCATGCAGTACGACATGAACACGGGGACTGTCTTTGCAAAAGGCGTATATGATTCGGTATCAGGCGAATGGATCGGCCGGCCGGTCATGATGCAGAAGGGCAAGACATACAATATGGACGAGGTCAAGTACAACTTCAACACCAAGAAATCGTCCATCAAGAACATCATCACCAACGAAGATAACGCTCTGATGCATGGCGGCAAGGTCAAGATGATGCCCGACGAAAGCATCAACATGACCGAGGGCAAATACACCGTCTGCGAGCTCGACAATCCCCATTACTACCTGGCTCTGACCGCGGCGAAAGTAATGACCAAGCCCAGCCAGAAAACTGTATTCGGACCTGCCTATCTGGTGGTGGAAGACGTCAAGCTGCCATTCGTGGGGCTCCCCTTCGGATTCATCCCCAAACGCCCCGAAAGGGCGACAGGTCTCCTTATGCCGAACTTCGGAGAAGAAAACGCCCGAGGCTTCTACATGCGCGACGCCGGTATGTACTTCGTCTTCGGCGACTATCTGGACCTCTCCCTGACAGGAGATTACTACACCCTCGGCTCCTGGGCGGTCAACGTCAATTCCCGCTACATGGTAAAGTACAAGTTCAACGGCAGCTTCGGATTCACTTATTCCCACGACCAGACCGGCGAGCCAGAGACCCCCGAATTCAACGCATTCGATAACTTTTCCATCAGGTGGTCGCATTCGCAGGATCCCAAGGCACACCCCGGGACGTCCTTCAGCGCTTCCGTCAATTTCTCATCGCCGGGCAACAACAAATACAACTCCCGCTCCGTAAACGAGGCCCTGCAGAACCAGATATCATCTTCCATCTCGTACGCCAAGAATTGGAACGGCAAGGTCAACATGAGCGTCAACGCCCTGCATTCGCAGAGTTCGAGGGATTCCTCGTATTCGTTCACGCTGCCAAATGTCACCTTGTCCGTCAGCACGTTCTATCCCTTCAAGCGCAAGGTGCGCGTAGGCAAGGAACGCTTCTACGAGAAAATCTCGATAGGATACAACACTTCGCTGCAGAACAAGATCAATTTCAAGGCATCCGAATTCGGCAAGGAGGGCTTCCTGGACAAGTTCCAGAACGGCATGAATCACAATTTCAGCATCGGCCTGCCCAACTTCCAGTTATTCAAGTACCTAAATATCAACCCGTCCGTAAGCTACGCCCAAAGCTGGCAGTTCCGCAAGAAGGAATACGCCTACAACCCTGAGACCGACAAGGTCGAAGAACAGGCCAGCACCCAGTTCAACACTTTCGGCATCACGCAGCGCTATTCCGGTTCCGTCGCCATGACCACACGCCTCTACGGTATGTACCAGTTCGGACAGTTCAGCAAGCTGCAGTCCATAAGGCACGTGGTCTCCCCTTCCATATCCATGAGCTTCTCCCCCGAACTCGGAACATACGCCAACGGTTACCGCACCCTGAATTACACCGACATACACGGAGAGCAGAAGACCTACGACTACAACATCTATCAGGGAAGTCTCAATGCTCCCCCCGGCAAGGGCCGTTCCGCCACCGCCAACATCTCCATAGGCAACAACCTCGAAGCCAAGGTCCGGGACCTCGCCGACACTACCGGCACCGGCACCAAGAAGGTCAAGCTGATCGACCAGTTCAACATAACGACCGGCTACAACTTCCTGGCCGACTCGCTCAATATGAACAACATCAACCTGTCGCTCTCCACTTCCCTCTTCGAGAAGGTCTCCATAAGCGCCAGCGCCGGATTCGATCCCTATGCCATCGAGAACAACCGCAGGGTTTCCAAGTTCGCCATAACCAAGGGACAGGGCCTGCTGCGCCTGAACAACGTTTCCGCATCCGCCTCGTACTCCATTTCCGGCGACGGCAAAGTCAACGGCAACGACGGAAACAAAGACCCCAACGGGCGAGGAGTAGGTTCCACTGTCAACGGAGCCGCAAGCTACTACCAGCGCTATTTCTATCATCCGGTCACCGGAGAATACATTCCCGGAGGCTGGCTGTATTATACCAACCCCGACGTACCCTGGTCGCTCAACCTCAGCTATTCATTCAGCTGCGCCATGCGTTATACCACCGAAGACGGCGCACTCAAGAGCACCAGCAGCATAACCCAGACTCTACAGGCGAGCGGCAACGTCAAGCTTACGCCGCGACTTAGCATAAATGCCAGCACCGGATTCGATATCCAGGCAATGAAGCTCACCACCACGCAGGTAAGCTTTTCGTACGACCTGCACTGCTTCAACATATCGGTTTCCTGGGTGCCGACCGGAACATGGGCGTCGTACCAGTTCCGTATAGCGGCCAATGCATCCGCGCTCGCAGACATTCTCCAACTCAAGAAGAGCAGCAGCTACTGGGATAACTGATGATACACGGTAAGAAAATAGTCGTCGTCATGCCCGCCTACAACGCGGAAAAGACACTCGAGCAGACCTATGCCGAGGTGCCCTCGGATGTCGTGGACGAAATAATACTTACCGACGACTGCAGCCGCGACGGCACGGTGGCCAAAGCCCGCGAGCTGGGTATCAAGGAGATCCTGGTCCATTCCAGCAACAAGGGCTACGGCGGCAACCAGAAAACCTGCTACAAACGGGCGCTCGAACTGGGTGCCGACATAGTGATAATGCTGCACCCCGACTACCAGTACACTCCCCGGCTCATCGAGTCCATGGCGTACATAATCGCTAACGGAGTCTATCCGGTGGTATTTGCATCCCGCATCCTCGGCGGAGGTGCATTAAAGGGCGGCATGCCGCTTGTCAAATATGTATCCAACCGGTTCCTTACTTTTACCGAAAACATACTTTTGGGCGAGAAACTTTCGGAGTACCACACCGGCTACCGTGCCTTCAGCGCCGAAGTGCTGAGGAGCGTGGACTTCGACAAATGCTCCGACGACTTTATTTTCGACAACGAAATGGCGGCCCAGGTTTTCTGGAACGGCTATCGCATCGGCGAGGTCACCTGTCCTACCAAATACTTCCCCGAGGCATCTTCGATAAACCTTTCGAGGAGTACCGTCTATGGATTGGGCGTCCTCAGAGTCGCCCTTACCTACCGTCTTTGCAAGTGGCATATCCTTAACTCCAAGCTGTTCCCGAAAAGATGAGCACCAGGAAGTTTCTTTCCCTTTTCAAGGAGCACACAGGCAATGTCTGGGTGCAGCTCATGAGGTACGGAATATCCGGATTCAGTGCCACCGTGGTCGATTTTCTCGTCCTTACCCTGCTGACGGAGCTGCTCGGAGAAGACCTGCTGCTACTGTGGACCGCCATTGCGTTCGTTTCCGGCCTGCTGGTCACTTACACCCTCAGCACGCATTGGGTTTTCGACACCCGCCGCATCAACAGCAAAACCGCTGAATTCTTGATTTTCTTCGCAATAGGCTTAGTCGGGCTCGGTCTTACGGAACTGCTGATGTGGCTGTTCGCGCACAAACTCGACATGTTCTACCTTCTTGCCAAGCTGATTGCCAGCATGCTGGTCTTCATATGGAACTTCAGCGCAAAGAAGCTTATCCTCTTCCGTAAATGAAACGTCAGGCACTCATCTGCTGCGCCATAGCCCTCGTCGGGGCACTTCTTTTCCTGCCCGGGATTGGAGGTGTGCGCCTGTTCGACTGGGACGAAATCAACTTTGCAGAATCCGCCCGGGAAATGCTGGTGACCGGCGACTGGTTCAACGTACAGATAAACTTCCGCTCCTTCTGGGAAAAGCCTCCCCTCTTCATCTGGATGCAGGCTCTCAGCATGAAGGTCTTCGGCATCAATGAGTTCGGGGCGCGCTTCCCCAACGCCGTCGCCGGTATCATAACCCTGCTGGTGCTTTACGGCATCGGCCGCAAGACCGAAGACGAGCGTTTCGGACTCCTGTGGGCGCTGATGTACTCCATCTCCTTCCTCCCGTTCTTCTACTTCAAGTCGGGAATCATCGACCCCTGGTTCAACCTGTTCATCTTCCTCGGCATTTACTTCTTTTCGCGCTATTGCGACCCATCAGCGGAAGGCCTCCGCATGAGGCATGCAGCATTGAGCGGCGTCTTCAACGGCCTTGCCGTCATGACAAAGGGACCCGTAGGCTTTCTCATATTCTGCCTTACCGTCGCCGTGTGGCTGATTGTCAAGCGATTCCGCTTTTCTTTCCGGTGGAAGGACGTCGCTGTTTTCTTTGCTGTGTTTGCTCTGGCCGGAGGTTCCTGGTTCATCGCACTCGCGCTCACGGGGCATTCCGACGTCATCGCGGATTTCATAGAATATCAGATACGCCTGTTCCAGACAAAGGACGCCGGTCACGGAGGTTTCCCCCTGTATCACTTCATCATACTGTTTGCCGGCGTATTCCCCGCCTCCATCTTTGCGCTTCCGTCACTTCGGCCGGGCAGCATCCGTAAAGAAGAAAAAGCCCGTACGGCCGCTCTCGCAATGTGGATGAGCGTAGCTTTCTGGGTGGTGCTGATCCTGTTCAGCATCGTCAAGACCAAGATCGTCCACTATTCGTCGTTCTGTTACTTCCCGATAAGCTTTTTCGCCGCATGGGCGGTATCCCGGATGATGGACGGACGGCTGCAGCTGCGCCGGTACCAGAGAATCCTGCTTATTGCGATGGCTTGCATATATGGGCTTGTGCTTACAGGACTCACCCTCTTCGATTCTTTCAAGGACAAGATAATTCCGTACGTACAGGATCCCTTTGCCGTAAGCTGCATGCAGGCGAGCTCTTCTTGGAATGGTTTCGAGCCCTTCGTAGGCCTGGTACTGATCGCCGCCGTCATCGGATTCTGCATCGTCTTCCGTCGTTCGCACAGGACGATAGCCCTCGCAATCCTCGCCGCAGGCATCTGGGTTTTCTCCCTCACAGCCATAATATGCGCTGTACCCGAGGTAGAAAAGTACAGCCAGGCTTCTGCCGTCGATTTCTATATAGACAGGCAGGGTGAAGACTGCTATGTGCAGCCCGCATACTTCAAAAGCTATGCGCAGTATTTCTATACGATGCGGCAGCCCGCTAACAGCTGCGACGACTTTGACTGGCTGTGCCGAGGGATCATCGACAAGCCATGTTACTTTGTGCTGAAGGACGAACCCGGAAACGCTGAAAGGCTAAGGCACGATGCCCCGGAAGCGGAGCTGCTCTACGGTAGGTCTGGTTTTCTTTTTTTTGTGCGTAAGCACTCTCTTGAGCAGGACGGTCTCCAAGATAAGCAGGAGCAGCAGGGCGAGGTTGAATAGAATCGTAAGCAGGATGTTCACCTTGTGAGGGCTTACGACGTAAGGAGTATCGGTAATCCTGGAGTTGAAGCGGGCGAAGGCATTTGAATAAATGACCACCCCATTCTCGAAGAAGGCGCTCAGACGCACGTAAGGTTCGTCGGCACCAAGGACATAACGAATCTGTTCACCTGTAGTTTCCTTCAGGAGCGCGTGATCCTGTCCGCGGGCTTCTATGCGGGCGGGAGCGGAAAGGCTCATATATACTGTATCTCCCTGGACGCCAATATCTTTAATGAAAGGCAGAGAGGCGTTCTCGCGGTATTTGACATCCCAGTCACCGTCGCCGAAATCGGGAATGCGCATGGAATAGAAGCGGCCGGCGGCAAGGGCTGGGGCGATATCTTCGTAGCGGGCCGAAGGAGTGTCAACCCAGGAGCAGCGGCGCGCCACCTTGCGGTGATTGCGGGTATCGTGGCAGTCGTCGCTCAGAAGATTGTAGGAGTAATGGCCTGCGCTCAGGCCCTCATCCCAATGGATAAGCCCGGAGTCGTATCCGCACTCCCCTTCTATGAACCTGTATCCAGTGAGAAGGCGCAAGGTGCGCGGAGTGGTAAACAGAGTGCGGTCGGGATGATTCATCATCACAAAGTCGGCATCTTTCCCGAGGTAATCGTACTGCCACTGTTTCTGGGAAGCGAATATCGGGAGTATATGGTCGAAAAGGTGAAGTCGGGCAGGATTGAACACCAGTTTGTGGAATTTGGCGATGCTGTATCCGTGTTCGTAAACGTCCACCTGCAGGGTACTGTCGGTGGGGTGCGGAGTGATGAGGTTGTGGTTGGAGAAGGTGACGATGTCGTATCCCAGCTTCCTGTAGTCGTCATAGACTACATCGGGATACTCCGGACACTCGTTGAGAATGTTGTCCACCTTGGTATGGGTATGGAAGCTAGCACGCTTCCAGGAACCGCTGATGCCCTGGTACGGATTATAGATGTCGGGGCCCGAGAACGGCTGCGGAGAGCTGAAAGTGTAAATGGGAGACACCGAGAATACCGTTATAATAATAGCGGCAAGGAGCAGGATTGCGCCCATCATCCGGGCCAGTATGACCAATAATCGTTTCATAGTGCGAAATTAAGAAATAATTCTTATATTTGCATGTTCAACATTAGTTCCCCTTTATATATGTCACACAAACTCGCAGAGCTCAGTGCCATGAGCCGTGAACAGCTCGAAGCATTGGCAAAAGAGCTAAATATAAAATTCAACAAGCATACATCATCAGAAGATATAGGATTCGCAGTACTGGATGCAGAGGCCAAGGCTGAGTCACTCAAGCCAATTCCGGAAAAGCCTCGTCGCGGTCGTCCCCGCAAGGAAAAGTCTGAAGAGCCCAAGAAAGAGCAGACCCCTGCCCGGACCACCGTCCAGACCACCAAGGAAACCACCAAGGAACCGGCAGCAGAAGCGCCTGCTGAAGCGGAGGCTCCTAAGCCCAAGACAAAGAGGGGCCGCCCCGCAAAAGCCAAACAGGATGACGCCAAGGCCGAGACCACGGCCGCTCCGGCTCCGACTCCGGCTCCGGCTCCCGCTCCCGCTCCTGCCCCGGCAGAACAACCTAAAGCGGAATCCGCCGCTCCCTCCAAGAGGGGCCGCAAGAAAAAGGCTCAGGCCGAGGGTGCAGCAGAAAGCGTCAAACCTCAGGAAGCTGAGTCCAAGAAAGCGGAAGCTAAGCAGCAGGAACCCGGACAGGAGCAGCGCAAACCCCAGCAGCAGGGGCAGCAAAACCAGCAGGGACAGCAAGGGCAGAAAAATCAGCCCCAGCAGCAACAGCAACAGCAACAGCGCCTCCAGAAGCCCCGCATCGAATACGAAGGCACGGTAGAGGCTACCGGAGTCCTGGAGATCATGCCCGACGGTTACGGTTTCCTCCGTTCCTCAGACTACAACTACCTTAACTCCCCCGACGACATCTACGTCTCTCAGCAACAGATAAAGTTCAACGCCCTCAAGCCCGGCGACACCGTCACCGGCGAAATCCGCCCCCCGCGCGAGGGTGACAAGTACTTCCCTCTCGTCAAGATCAAGTTCGTAAACGGCAGGTCTCCGGAGTTCATCCGCGACCGCGTGCCTTTCGACTTCCTCACCCCCCTTTTCCCGGACGAGAAGTTCAACCTGCTCGGCCATGGCCACGCCACCGATCCGAGCTGCCGTATCGTAGATATGTTCTCGCCCATAGGCAAGGGCCAGAGAGGTCTTATAGTGGCCCAGCCCAAGACCGGTAAGACAATGCTGCTCAAGAGCATCGCCAACGCCATCGCAGACAACCATCCCGAGGTTTACGAAATCGTCCTCCTCATAGACGAACGCCCCGAAGAAGTTACCGACATGCAGCGCAGCGTCAAGGCGGAGGTGGTGGCATCCACCTTCGACGAGCCGGCAGAGCATCACGTAAAAGTTGCCAACATGGTATTGGAGAAGGCTCGCAGGCTGGTAGAATGCGGACACGACGTAGTCATCCTGCTCGACTCCATAACCCGTCTCGCACGCGCTTACAACACGGTGCAGCCGGCATCGGGCAAAGTCCTTACCGGCGGTGTGGACGCCAACGCCCTCCAGAAGCCCAAGCGCTTCTTCGGCGCCGCCCGCAACATAGAAGGCGGAGGCTCGCTCACCATTCTCGCCACCGCCCTCACCGAGACCGGCTCCAAGATGGACGACGTCATCTTCGAAGAATTCAAGGGTACCGGCAACATGGAACTGCAGCTCGACCGCAACCTCTCCAACCGCCGTATCTTCCCTTCAGTCAACGTCATTCTTTCCGGCACGCGCCGCGACGACCTGCTTCTCGACCGCGTCAGCGCCAACCGCATCTGGATACTCCGCAAACTCCTTGCAGACATGAATCCGATCGAAGCCATGAACTTCATGCTGCAGCTGATGGACGAATTCAAGACGAACGTCGATCTGCTGGACAACATGAGCAAGGTTTCTGCCAGAGATATACGATAACTCTTGTATATAGCATCAAAAAAGCGGCCCGCAGGCCGCTTTTTTTATTTGGTTCCGAAGATTCTGTCTCCGGCGTCGCCGAGACCGGGAACGATATAGGCGTCGGCATTGAGATGTTCGTCAATCGATGCGACGTATATATCTACATCGGGATGCTCCGCCTGAACCTTGGCGATACCTTCGGGGGCGGCGACGAGGCACATAAGGCGGATATTGGTACAGCCGCGTTCCTTCAGCATGGCAAGGGCGTCGCATGAGCTGCCGCCGGTGGCGAGCATGGGATCGGTAACGATTACCAGGCGCTGCTGTATATCTTCGGGGAGCTTGCAGTAATAAACGACAGGCTTGTGCGTCACTTCGTTACGGTACAGGCCGATATGTCCTACCTTGGCTACGGGGACCAGGTCCAGCAGGCCGTCGACCATGCCCATGCCGGCTCGCAGTATGGGAACGATAGCCAGTTTGCGGCCCGATACGGTCTTGGCCGTCATCTTGCATATTGGGGTTTCGATTTCTTTGTCGGCAAGGGGAAGATCGCGGGTGATTTCGTATCCCATCAGAAGGGATATCTCTTTGAGGAGCTGACGAAAATCCTTGGAACCGGTTTCTTTTTCGCGCATGATGGTCAGCTTGTGCTGAATCATTGGATGGTCAATCAGATGTACTTCGCTCATATCTTATGTGATTTATGCAAATGTAAGTATTTTTTTGCTAAATTTGTGGGCATGCTCAAGATATATTGCAAGAACACATGCACCTCTCTGGAATTCCAGGAGGGCGTCACCCTCTCAGAAGTTCTGACCCAATTCCAATTCGACCGCCCATACGACATTCTGTGCGCCAAGGTCAACAACGTCGCACAGGGTCTCAAGTACCGCGCTTTCAACAGCAGGGACGTCGAATTCCTCGATTACCGCTCTTACACCGGCCGCAGCGCATATTGCCGCTCGCTCTGCTTCCTGCTCAGCAAGGCCGCACGTGACATCTTTCCGGACAGCAAGATAAAGATGCGCCGCCCCATTTCGAAGGGTTACTTCTGCGAGCTGTGCAAAGACTCGCCCGTCACCAGCGAAGACGTGGACCGCATCGCCCGCAGGATGAGAGAGATAGTCGAGGGCAACGCCCCGTTCAAAAGGGTCGAAGTACGCAACGAGGAAGCCATCAGGATATTTTCGTCCCTGGGTTACGACGACAAGGTCAAGCTTCTGGAAACCAGCGGCCAGCCCTACATCAGGTATCACACCCTGGAAGGCACTCCCGATTACTACTATGACGCCCTCGTACCGTCCGCCGGCTACCTCAAGGTATGGGACCTGTCGGTGTACGAGCACGGAATGCTGCTGCGTGTACCCGACCGCCACGCCCCCGAGAAGCTTGCAGTCCTTGAGCCTCAGCCCAAGACCTTCGAGGTCTTCCGCGAGAGCATGCGCTGGAACGCACTCATGAACCTGGACAATGTCGGAGATGTCAACCGCGCCTGCCAGAAGGGTAACGCAGGCCAGCTCATCCAGGTGGCGGAGGCGCTCCAGGAGAAGAAGATAGTAAAGATAGCGGAAGAGATTGAGCAGCGCTATCGCCAGGGCGCCCTCCGCATCGTACTCATCACCGGTCCCAGCTCAAGCGGCAAGACCACCGTAACCAAGCGTCTGAGCATACAGCTGATGGCCTGCGGACTGCGCCCGGTCTCGGTCTCCACCGACGATTATTTCGTAAACAGGCTGGATACGCCCCGCTTCCCCGACGGCTCCTTCGACTTCGACAATTTCGACACCGTAGATCACGAAGCGATGCAGGACGACCTAATAAAACTGCTGGCCGGAGAAGAAGTCAGCGTACCCGAATTCAACTTCGTCACCGGCCTGCGGGAATACAACGGCAAGAAGCTCAAAATTGAAGACGGAACCGTCCTGTTGGTAGAAGGCATACATGCTCTCAATCCTGCCCTGACCGACCGCATACCCGACAACGCCAAGTTCAAGATTTTCATAAACACCATCATCAGTATTTCCCTGGACGACCATAACTGCATACCTACCAGCGACAACCGCCTGCTTAGGCGTATCGTCCGCGACTTCAACAAGGGAGCATTTACCGCCCGCGAGACAATCAGCAACTGGCCCAACGTACGCCGTGCCGAAGTCAAGTGGATATACCCGTTCCAGGAAACCGCCGACGTGCTGTTCAACTCGGCGTACCTGGTGGAATTCGCTGTGCTCAGGGTGCATGCGGAGCAGATTCTGTCAACCGTTCCACGCAACTGTCCCGAATACAGCGAGGCCAACCGCCTTCTCAAGTTCCTCAGCTACTTCATGCCGGTCAGCGACCGCGAAATCCCTCCCACTTCCCTGCTCCGCGAATTCGTCGGAGGCAGCAGCTTCAAATACTAAATCGCTATGGTACAAAGCATTCTGGATACCGACCTGTATAAATTCAGTACATCCAACGCATATTTTCAGCTATATCCTCTCGCAGAGGGCACATTTACATTCAACGACCGCAGCGCGGAAGTTTACGACGAAGATTTCCTCGGGAGCCTTCGCGACGCATTCCGGGATCTCGCCTCGCTTCGTCTCACGCACGAGGAGTTCATGTATGTCAACTCCCGGATACGCTATATCGGCCGCAACTACTGGGAATGGCTGAGCGGTTTCCGCTTCGAAGCCGACAAGATCGACTGCCGGCTCGACGCCGAAGGTCATCTCAAGATAGAAGTGACCGACCTGCTTTACAAGGTAACGCTTTACGAGGTTCCCATCCTCGCCACGGTCGCCGAACTTCGCAACCGCCGGTTCAAGCTTGACATTCCGACGGCCCTGGAAAGGCTTGACGCCAAGATAGCCATCGCTAACGCGGACGAGCTGGTTTTCTCTGAGTTCGGTACCCGCAGGCGTTTCTCCTCCGCGCTTCACGAAGCCGTGGTGCGCAAGCTCAAGGCCGACTGCCCCAAGTTCTGCGCCGGCACGTCGAACGTGATGTACGCTATGAAGTACGACCTCATCCCCGTAGGTACCTTCCCTCATGAGTGGATGATGTTCCATAGTGGCGTATTCGGCTACAAACGAGCCAATTACCTTGGACTCGAAGACTGGATTACAGTATATGACGGCGCACTCGGCACCGCCCTTATCGACACTTTCACCACCGCGTCGTTCCTAAGGACCCTCACCCTCAAGCAGGCCAAGCTGCTCGACGGATTCCGGCAGGACTCCGGAGACGAGAAAGAAATAGGAGACGCCATAATCGCCCGCCTGGAAGAGTTCGGCATCGACCCCCGTACCAAGCTTCTGGTTTTCAGCAACGCGCTCGATTTCCCCAAATACCGCGAAATTGCAGCTTACTTCAAAGGACGCATCAAGGTCAGCGCCGGCATAGGCACCAACCTCACCTGCGACCCGGGCATCCCCGGATACAAGGCGGCGAATATCGTGATGAAGCTAAGCCGCTGCCGCATGAGCGCAAAAGACCCTTGGGAGAAGGTAATCAAGATTTCCGACGATGCCGGCAAGCATCAGGGTGACAGCGTAGAATTCCAGATCGCCACGCACGAACTGCACCTTTCCGAATGATACTGATTACGGGTGCCTCCGGTCTTCTTGGCCACAACGTTCTGCGGCTTCTACTGGAGCAGGGGCAGCGGGTCCGCATCGTTCTGCGGGAAGGCTCCACGATAGACAGCGACGTGATTTCCGTAGCAGCCCAGGGGCAGCTCGAAACCATGAGGGGCAACATCCTCAGCGACCGCATGCTTGACAGGGCAATCGAAGGATGCAACGCAGTTGTAAACTGCGCCGGCGTGACCGACATGTCCCTTTCTTCGCCCGAAGACTACAGGCCCGTAAATACGGAACTGCCTCTCCGTCTGGCGAAAGCCCTTGACAGTCATTCCGGAGGCGTGCTGGTAGATGTAAGCACTGCCAACACCATCGCACCCGGTACGGCGGAGCATCCCTCCAACGAGGACTCCCCTTTCGGCGCCCCATTCTCGGCATCGCTATACGCCCGCAGCAAATGGGAAAGCGAAAAAAAGCTCGCCGCATTCGCCGGGACGCACTTGCGCACCCGGATTGTGGTTATCCTTCCGGGCTTCATGATCGGTCCCTACGACCGCAAGCCATCGTCCGGCAAGCTCCTCGACGCCGCATACCGCAAGCCCCTCATGGCGGCCCCCTCCGGAGGGAAGAGTTTCGTGGACGTACGCGACGTGGCCGCCGCAATCGCCGGAGCGCTTGGCAACGAACGCGCGCAGGGACGCTATCTGGCTACAGGTCAGACATATTCTTTCAAGGATTTCTATGCAGTCCAGGCACGTGTATGCGGATACTCTCAGACATTCATCCCTTTGTCCAAGGGGCTGGTAAAAAGTGTAGGCAAGGTTTTCGACTGCCTTGAGAGCCGCGGCGCCAAAGTGCTCGCCACCAGCCGTAACGTACGCCAGTTGCTCTTCGAGGAGCATTACGACAACTCCCGTGCCCGGCGCGAACTCGGCATGCCGCTGACTCCGCTTGAGCAGTCCATAAAAGATTATTTCGAATATGCAGCACGCAGATGACGTGATTTGCGCTCCCGCTACCGGCAGGGGCGGCGCCGTAAGCATAGTGCGCCTGAGCGGCAAGGGCTGTCTGGACGTTGCAGACGCCGTAGTCTCGCTCCGACGTGGTACTGTCGCCGAAGCTCCAGGGTTCAGCCTCCGCTTCGGTGTCGCCGAGGGGCTCGACGAACTGCTGGTAAGCATCTTCCATGCGCCTCATTCATACACCGGAGAAGACATGGTGGAGATTTCATGCCATGCCTCGCCCTTCGTGGTATCTTCGCTGCTGGAAAGGCTCTGTGCAGCAGGAGCCCGCCTTGCCGAACCCGGAGAATTCACCCGACGGGCCTTCGTAAGCGGGAAAATGGACCTGGCTCAAGCCGAAGCGGTTGCAGACCTTATCGCCGCACAGTCGGAGGCGGCGCACCGACTTGCCTTTTCGCAGCTGCGCGGCTCCTTCTCGACGCGCCTGCAGGAACTCCGGGGCAAAATCCTGGAACTGTCGGCACTGCTGGAGCTGGAGCTCGATTTCTCCGAGGAAGAGGTTGAATTCGCCGACAGGAGTTCGCTCCGGTCTCTGGCTTCCGAAGCTCTGGCAGAAGTGAAGAGGCTGGCAGGGACTTTCAAGATGGGAAACGCCTTCAAGAGAGGCATCCCGGTAGCTATAGTCGGCGCAGTCAACAGCGGCAAGAGCACCCTTCTCAACACCCTTCTGGGCGAAGAGAGGGCTATAGTATCCTCAATCCCGGGGACAACCAGGGACACCGTGGAAGAGTTGCTCGTGCTGCGAGGGGTTCAGTACAGGTTCATCGATACGGCCGGGCTGCGAGACACATCCGAAACCGTAGAACAGATAGGTATCGAGCGCTCCCTGAGCCAGATAGAGAAGGCATACGTAGTGATTGTCCTGATGGACAGCACCGCTCCCATGGAAGAGCTCGAAAGCGTCGTGGCCTCCGTAAAAAGCCACCTGCAGGAAGATACCCGGGTGATATGGGTACGCAGCAAATGCGACCTCATAACGGAGGGAGATTCCGTGCCGGGAGGCGTTTCCACTCCAGGGGCAGCGTCCAGCTTTTGCGCCCGGTTAGACATTCCGAAGGTCATCGATATTTCCGCCCTGACAGGAAAAGGCCTCGATGAGCTCCGGGAAGCCGTTGCATCCGACGACGCCACCGTCCTCGACACCACGGACGCTGTGATGGTCACAAATCTCCGTCACTACGAATCCCTCAAAAGCGCCGCATCAGACCTCTCAGTCTTCATCGACGGCCTGGCCTCCGGCATCCCCACAGACCTCCTGGCCGAAGACCTCCGCTCCACCACCCGCCACCTCGGCCTCATCACCGGCGAAATCACCCCCGACGACATCCTTGGCGAAGTATTCGGGCGGTTTTGCATCGGGAAATAGAAGTTAGAAAATAACCCTATAGAAACCCCCTAAAAACACCATATAACTAATTGATTTATAGCCACCTTGCAGGGATGGCTATTTTTATTGTTGTTTATTGGTTTTTATGGATATTTTGTGTATTTTTGTACCACATTTGTACCACACGCGGTACAAGCCTTGTAGAATCTTTCGGCAGTAGGCGAAAACTTTACAACACTTTACAAGGTTTTACAACTTTCTGCCACCAGATGGCGCAATAGAGGTCCCAGGAAACCTCGCTATGTAGAATTTAGAAAAATGGTCGGAGGACGCACATACTACTCGTTTTCCGAGGCTTCGCGGATGCTCGGCGTTTCACGCCCGACCATCTACGCGCGTATCAAGTCCGGTGACCTCCTCGCCGTCCAGGTATCCCCGAAGACCATCCGTATTCCCATAGAAGAACTTGAGGCCAAGCCAGTCCGCTACGCCCCTGCCCCGTCATCCATCAAGGACATCCGCCGAGCGATCGAGACAATGATTACCCGCGACCAAGCGATAGCCAAATATGACATCAGCCAGCAGTGGTTCTATAAGAAGGTACGCTCAGCCGGTATCAAAGCAATGCGATATGGCACCAAGGCTTACTATCCCAAGGACGCCATCCACAAACTCTTCTTCAAGAATACATATCCCCAGATTGACGATTGGGCTACGTCTGAAGAACTGGCGAAGGAATTTGGCATAAGCCGCAAGACCATATGCGCCCTGGCTCGCCAGTACGACATCCCACGCGTACGCACAGGACGTGAGCAGATGATAAGCAGGAAAGACTGGCTCCTGCACAAGGTAGAACTCCCCGACCTGGAGAAGAATTACCTGACGGTGGACCAGGCAAAGGAACTCTACCACATCGGCGGCAGCCGCTTCTACAAGGAAGTCAATGAGAACAATATCCCTCGCCGCCGCCAGGGCCGTGAGGTATACTTCCCCAAAGCCGACCTCGACCGCCTCTTCAAGGACAAGAGCCCCAGCATACCCGAGGAGATCCGTCGCAACTACGTCACGGCAAAGGATGCACTGAAAGTCTACCACGTCGGACAAAAGCGATTCTCCGAAGAGACCAAGGCCGCCGGCGTCACCAAGATTCGCACCGAAGGCAACTTCATGTGGTACAAGAAATCCGAACTCGATAAACTATTCAAATTATAATATATGGCAGTCACCAAAGTCACACTCCGCAAGCGCCTGCTTCCGTCCGGGAAGATAACGCTCTACCTGGACTACTATCCGCCCATCCGCGACCCGAAGACCAATAAGATGTCGCGCCGCGAATACCTCGGCCTCTACCTGGTCAACAAACCTCGCACGCAAGAGGACAAAGATGCCAACAAAGAGAAACTGATTGCCGCCGAAGGCATCCGTTCCCAGCGCGAGATTTCCATCCTGAAAGGCCAGCTCGGATTCGCCAACAAGGAGACGGAGAAAGAAGATTTCCTCGCCTATTTCCACGAGCATCTTGAGGGCCAGAACCAGAAATGGATACGCGTCTATGACCACTTCAAGAAGTACTGCGGTGGTGAATGCAAGATGGGCGATATAACCGTCGACTTCTGCAATGGCTTCAAGAACTATCTGCTTAATGCACAGCAATTAAAGCACGATAAACGGAAGTTGAGCACCAACTCGGCTGCTGGCTACTGGTCAACCTTCCGGGGCTTCCTGGCAGTCGCATTCAAGGACCATAAACTCACGGAGAATGTCAACGACTACCTGGAGGCGATCAAGTACGAGGATACCGAGCGCGAATACCTGACACTCGAGGAACTGCAGACACTTGCCGATACACCCTGCGTATCCAAGGTGCTCCGCAACGCTTCCCTGTTCAGCGCTCTCACCGGCCTCCGCTTTGGCGATGTCCGCGACCTGACCTGGGAGAACATCGAGAAGTATCCTGATGGCGGCTACTGCGTCCGTCTGGTCACGGAGAAAACAAAGACAGCTACTACCCTCCCCATCTCCGACGAGGCCTACGAACTCTGTGGCAAGCCCGGCAAAGGAAAAGTATTTCGCGGTTTTTCCTACGCACTCGTTCAGAAAGAACTCGCCGGCTGGCTGGAGGAAGCAGGCATCACCAAGCACCTGACCTTCCACGGTTTCCGGCACACCTTCGCTACCCTGCTGCTGGACAGCGGCACCGACATATATACCGTCAGCAAGATGCTCACCCATCGCAACGTTTCCACCACGCAAATCTACACCGCAGTGATGGATAAGAACAAGCGAAAAGCCGCTGATAGCCTTAAGATTAAGAAATAACCTGTAACTTTGCATAATATGGTACCACGTAAGTATATTTTCCTTGACGCCGATTCGATGGCGCATTACCTAAAAGGGTCAGATTTTAACGGGCTCCTCCTAAATGGCGTCCTTACCATAAAGAATAGGCAGCAATATCCGATGTTGTATATGGATACATTGCCGATATTTAACGAGGCCTATTATTATGCTACTCGAGTACTTTTTGAACAGTTTCCAGAGATGGATATAATGAGAGACTATATCAATGACTGCACGGCGCGCATTAAAGACGACGTCGCTCCTCATGTCATTTTTGCTATGGTCTACATTATCCTGAGTAGCCTATCAGACATTCCCGATAAGGCTAAGCGTTTCTGCAATCAGTTACAGAACATCTATCGGTATCGCGATGGTTATATGGATGAAATAACTTCTGTGTGGAGAGAATGTGACCGCAGAGGAATCCATTCAGATTGGGACTGGTACCCTCCCATCATAGATTGCTTCGAAAATAGAGAGGCTCCGGTTGACTGGAAAGATGCAACAGATGATTTCAATTTTGATAACATCCAGAGCTATATGGATTGCTGCGTTGTAGCAAACACCAAGTACGATATTCTTTCCACAATTCAAGAACGTTTACTGAATGAACACAAAGCCAATCCCGACCAATACCCTATCAATTTAGTTGCAAAAGTCACCCTTCTTCTTACCAGGGTCAGAGAAGAGAAGGAAGCCGAAGATAAGAAATGGGAAGAGGAAAGAGCCGCAATGGGACCGACTATTGAAGCCGAATTCATTGACCCGAAGGATTATGTGTTTGGTAGAGACAAGTATGCTGATGCCGTCATTGAACTGAAGGATGCAGAAATTAGCCGTCTTAATGGCGTCATCGAAGCCAATACCGATAAAATTAAGGAACTGAACGAACTCGCGGCGAGTCTACAAGAGAAACTGGACAATGCTCTTGCACTCGCTAAGGAATTGCAGGGTCAGCAGATAGAAGATGATTCTTCAGAAACAGCTGCTGATGAAGGCCAAGGGAGGCAGAAGGTCATAACGAACTACTTGTTCGCTATTCTAAAAAAAGCTGGTCTGGGCAAAGAGACCGTCGACTATAACAAAACGGATGTCTCAAAACTCATCCACTACATCACAGGGTTTTCCAGCAATACTATTCGGCAAACGCTTACCTATCCACGACTGACATCAGCAGCCGAGAAGGAGGTCAAGAAGGCCGCCGCTTTACTCAAAAAAGTAAACCTCGATATATCAATCGAATAGCCCCTTACACATAAATTTGTAACCCCTTACAGGGGGCCTTACACGCTTACTTACAGCCCTTTACGGACGCTAAATTTGTAGCGTCTTTTTGGGGCGAAATAACTATTGCTGCACCGTCCCAGAAAGGCCGCCGCTCCGGTGACTACAGTGTAGCAAGGTATAAGCGCGGGGCACCCTGTACTATGGTAGATAAAATTGTAGAAACAGAACAGAAACAAAAATTAACTTTCGACCAGCTCCCGGAAGTCGTAGGCGAACTGCGTGATGAGATTGCGCAGCTCAAAGGCTTCATTATGTCACATTTCTCTGCCCTGCAGCCCCCGCAGCCCACAGCTGTCTGGATGGACCTGGCCCAGCTCTGTGAATACCTGCCAGACAAGCCCTCCAAGGCCACCGTCTACGGCTGGGTCTGCGCCCGCTCGATCCCCTACCACAAGAAGACCAAGAAACTCTCCTTCTTGAAATCGGAGATAGACGACTGGCTCGTCAAATCCGGCCACGCCACGGCAGAAGAAATCAAGGAAACTGCACTCGACACATTCGGGTACAGAAAAGGTGGACTTCGATAAATGTACGTACTATGGAAGATCAGGAATTAAACAAAGTAGTACCGCAGGTCACTGAAGACCTCCCCGCCGAGGAGAACCCGGTGGCGGACATTCTCGAAGAAGTAGAGAAAGCCAAGCGTGCCCCCAAGGTCGCCGGCATTCTCACCATCAAATCTGCAAACGACTGGATTGAGGACGCCGCCAAGCGTCCCGATCCCAAGTTGTACTTCCACGGTCTCATCGTCCAGTACGAGAACACCGTCATCTTCGCCTCCAGCAACGTCGGCAAGTCCATCCTTGCCGTCCAGATAGCGGAAGACATTGCCTGGACGGAGAAGGTTTACTACCTGGACCTTGAACTCGCCGACAAGCAGTTCCAGATGCGCTACACCGACCCGGACACCGGCGCCGTTCACGTCTTCCCTCCCGGCTTTATGCGGGCAGAAGTTGACCCTGAACTCATCGGCGGAGCCGACCTGGAACAAGAGATCCTGGACTCCATAGAAGAAGCCGCTAAACAAGGCACGAAATTCATCATCGTCGACAACCTGACGTTCCTTTGCCACGATGCCGAGAAGAGCGCCCAAGCAAGTGAATTTATGATGAAACTCATCCGGCTCAAAAAGAAATATGGCCTCACCACCATCGTCATCGCGCATACGCCGAAACGCCGTGGCTACGAGCCCATCACGCAGGACGACCTTGCAGGAAGTTCCAAGTTGATCAGTTTCTTTGACGCCGGCATTGCCCTCGCCCGCAGTGCAAGGGACAACAATCTGCGCTATCTAAAGCAGGTGAAGGTCCGCACCGGTGAGTACAAGTACGACGGCGACAATGTCATCGTCTACGACCTCAACAAAGTAGACGGCTTCCTGCGCTTCGAAGTCCAAGGCTATGCCAAGGAAGAGGAACACCTCAAGTTCGGCAATCCTTCCGACGACCTGGAGGAAATCTATGACATCCTCCGGCTCCAAAAACAGGGCAAGTCCCTGCGCGATATTGCCAAGACCCTTGACATATCCCTCGGCAAAGTCCAGCGCCGTCTCAAAAAGGCTCAGGACGAAGGCATATCCCTGCCGGATGAAGAATCGGGCGATGTATCGCCTGTATCGAACGTATCGGAAGAAGAATCCCCAATACAGCCGATACACAATACACGGAAACGTCGCACCAAAAAGCAGAAGGAGGCCTGATATGAACTACAGATACCACCTTCTCAAGTACGCCGGTCCCGCTTCACGCCTGACCTGTCCAGCCTGTGGCCGCAAGCACTGCTTCTCGCCATACGTCGATTCCAACAACCAGATTGTCGGCGAGCAGTACGGACGCTGCGACCACGAATCCTCCTGCGGATACGTGAAATACCCGCCTTCAGAGCGCGAATGGCGTCAGTCCTGGTCAGAGTACCAGAACAGCCGTAAACGGCCTGAAAAACGGGTTATCTCGCGCCCTGAACCGAAGCCGGAACCACCGGGAGGAATCTGCACCATACCGATGGAAATAGTCCTGAAAACGGTGCGGACCAATCCCCTATCCGACTTCCTCTACTTCCTGTGCAACCTCTTTGACACGGACACCATAATGCGGCTCATCGAGGAGTATGCCATCGGCGTCACCCGCTCCGGCGACGCGGTCTTCTATCAGATAGACCAGCAAGGCCGTTGCCGCTCCGGAAAGGTGATGAAATACAACCGCGAGACTGGCCACCGCATCAAGGACGAGGCTATGCCCAACCGGATCACCTGGGTACACTCCCTGCTCAAGAAGCAGGGGGTGCTCCCCCAGGAGTGGGAACTCACTCAGTGCCTGTTCGGCGAGCATCTGCTCAAGAAGTATCCCGACAAGCCCGTGTGCCTGGTCGAGGCAGAGAAGACGGCCCTCATCTGCGCTGCACTGATGCCAAAATGCGTATGGGTGGCTGTCGGCGGCAAAGGACAGCTGGGCGACAAGGTGGAAGTCCTCTATGGTCGCACCATCCTGGCTTTCCCTGACTCCGACGCCCGGGAGAAATGGATAGAGAAGATCAATGAGCGCCCCTACCTCAACATCCAGATTTCAAACATTCTGGAGAAGTACGCCACGCCGGAGGAACTGGCTGGCGGTGCCGACATCGCCGATGTCCTCATCCGCTGGATTCTCGAGCGCAAGAGCAAAGTCGCACCACAGGCACCGGAGCCTCCCCCAGCGGACCTCTATGCCGACAACCCGGTAATGCGCGAGGTGATGCAATACATCTCCCCCGAGTACTGGCCCGAAGTCGACGCCCTCATCCGGGAGCTTGACCTGGAACTCATTTCCGTGACAAGGATTCCGAAGTAGATACCAGCAGCCCCGGCGATGAACCGGGGCTGTATTATTCTTTTGGACTCAGCATCTTACCCCTTCATTCGGTAATCTCAGCATTATTTCGTATATTTGCCATTGCAATACTTTTGCAAGAAAAATAAATACATAGCATTTGCTATTTATTCGGTTACCAGAAACCTGAGAAATTTCTAAGTGAAAGACCGAATAAGTCAGTGAATGTCTGCGCTTCGGCGTGGGCACGACTTATTCATTTTCACGGCTTCTCAGGGCCTCTGGTGTGGATAGGAAACGGTCCACGCCTTTTTTGGGTCCTTTGAAGCCGTCAATCGGATAAAACAAATGCCAGACATGAAAGCGCAGAATGGACACCCAAATCAAGTCCAAGGAAAGGGTGGCCGCTCACGGGGAGGTGTTTACCAATCCCCGGGAGGTGAATGCCATGCTGGACCTTGTAAAGCCGGAAACGGAACGCTTGGATTCCCGTTTCTTGGAACCTGCATGCGGCGACGGTAACTTCCTCATAGAAATTCTACGGCGCAAACTCGCCATCTGCGAGGCCCGCGTCAAAGCAAAGCAATATACTCAGCTCCAATACGAACACGATGCCATCTGGGCCATATCCAGCATCTATGGCATCGAAATCCTGGCCGACAATGCCGAAGCCTGCCGAGAACGCCTTCTGAACTACTTCACGGAGCAATATCAAGCGCTCTTCAAATCTAAATGCAAGGACAACTGCATTGAGGCTGCCCGCTATATCCTTTCCAAGAATATCATCCACGGCGATGCCCTCACGTACAAGCGTGTGGATCGTCCCAATGAGTGGATACACATAAGCGAATGGAGTTTCATTGGAGCCGACAAGGTCAACCGCCGGGACTACGAGTTCTCTTATCTCGTTGGTGAATACGAAAGCGACGGGCTCTTCTCCGACCTTCCGGCTGAGACTTATGCACCCGTCCATTTCCTCAAGATAAATGCTGCTGCCTATGGTGAACAGTAATTACAATCCGGACGTGCTAAACTGCATTGCCAATCTGAGCAACGACGAAGTTTTCACCCCGCCGGAACTGGCCAATCGAGTCCTGGACCTGTTACCGCAGGACCTTTTCAAGAGCCCGGACACCAAGTTCCTCGATCCATTCTCAAAAAGCGGCGTCTTCCTCCGCGAAATCGTCAAGCGGCTCGACCGTGGTCTGGAATCCCAGATGCCTGACCGGCAACTCCGCATCGACCATATCCTGCACAATCAGGTCTTCGGCATCGCCATCACGGAACTGACATCCTATTTATCACGGCGTTCCCTCTACTGCAGCAAACACGCTAACGGGAAATACAGCGTTTCTCAATTCAATAATGAGAGCGGCAATATCCTGTATGTAAACCGCAATCATACATGGGAGAATGGTAAATGTAAGTATTGCGGAGCCCCTCAGTCCGCCTACGATCGAGGCCCAGAGGCTGAGCAATATGCTTATATGTTCATTCACACAGATAATCCCAAGCAATTCTTCGGTAATATGAAATTTGATGTCATTATAGGCAATCCGCCATATCAGCTGAGTAAGGCATCTGAAAACAATAAAACCAATGCATCTTTCGCATCCGCCATATATCCTTTGTTCTTTGAACAAGCCCGTAAACTAAAACCTCGGTACATTGCCATGATTATCCCAAGTAGATGGATGACACGTACAGGGCAGGGCATCTCAAATGATTGGGTAGACAAGATGATTCGTTGCAATCATTTTATTGAGATGCATGATTATCTCGATTCAAATGAGTGTTTCGCGGGAGTGGACATTATGGGAGGAGTGAATTATTTCCTCTTCAGCGAAGAATATGTTGGGAAGTGCCATTATGTTCAACATTCTGGGGATAAGGTAACGAAAAGGGATGATTATCTCGACCCATTTAAGGCGGGTGTCGTTATACGTGATTCTATGGCCCTCCAGATTGTTCGTAAGGTCATAAAGAAGGAAGGCAACTATTATATTAACAAATCCTTCTCATCGTTGGTTGGTCCCTCTCACTATTTTGATAAAGACGGTATCCTGAATACAAATTGGAGCGGCTATGTAAAACGTCGTGATGATGCTCATGACGTAAAATACTATTTAAGCCGCAGGATGGAGGAATCGGGGTTTGCATGGATTAAAAAGACAGATATACCCAAAGGGATTGAAACACTTAAACTGCATAAAGTATTTATTCCTAAGGCAAACGGCAGTTTTGGCGAGGACGCACCTATTCTGGGTGTCCCTTTCTATGGTGAACCCGGGAGCGTATGCTCACAAACCTATATCCCCATAGGGTATGATTCAAAACTTCACAACTTCACTAAGGAGCAATGTGAGAGCATTATTTCATATATCAAAACGAAATTTTTCCGGTTTATGGTATCAGTGAGAAAAATGACTCAAGATGCGCCTCGGGAGGTTTATCAGTTTGTCCCCCTGCAAGAGTTCAATCATACATGGACAGATAGCGAACTGTACAAAAAGTATTGTTTAGAGCAGGATGAGATACAGTTTATAGAAACTATGATTCGATCAATGGAATAGCCTATGGCTCAAGAATTATTACGCACCCGGGTTGCCGAAATACCTATGATATACGCATACGAACACGTAGGCGTACCGGCACATTCTGGGTGGCTTAAGGTGGGCTATACCACTCGCGATGTTGAGACTCGCGTGAAGGAACAGAACCTGACTGGTAATATCCCTTACCACATTGTTCTTAAGCGCCCTGCCATGCGTAAAGATGGCACCTCTTTTGACGACCACCTCATTCATAAGATCCTGCGCAAGAATCATATCCGGAACCCGGAAGGCGAATGGTTCGTGACTGATGTTAAGAACGTCGAGAAAGCCATCATAGCCGCCGTTGAAGGTAAGGAAACGATGGTTGACCGCATCTATGATTTCCCGATGCGTCCGGAGCAAGAGAGGGCTGTAGCAAAAACCTCGTCATACTTCGATTCCTTCAAAAAAGACCCTTCCAACCGTGGCCTCATCCCGCACTTCTTGTGGAATGCAAAGATGCGCTTCGGCAAGACCTTTACCACATATCAACTTGCTCTCAAGATGGGGTGGAAAAAAGTGTTGGTCTTGACTTTCAAGCCAGCCGTCAAAACTGCCTGGGAAGAAGATCTCCTCACCCATAAAGACTTCGAGGGCTGGCAGTTCTGCCAGAAGCAGGAAGACCGGGAATTCAACTACGTCAACGAGCGCAAGCCTTTTGTCTGTTTCGCCTCTTTCCAGGACGTTCTTGGAAAAAATGCTGTCGGCGGTATTAAGGCTACAAATGAATGGATACAGACGGTCGAATGGGACTGCATCGTCCTGGATGAATATCACTATGGCGCCTGGGGCAAGAACGCCAAGAACTTCTATGATAAGAAAGACCCTGCTCTGAAGCGGGCCGAGGAAGTTGGAGAGATTATCACCGAGGATGCCGACAATGTTCGTGAATTAGAGGCCCGTGAGATGTACGACGAAGGGTTGATGCCCCTTCGTACTAAAGCATACCTTTATCTTTCCGGGACGCCATTCCGGGCTATTTCCACAGGGGAATTCATTGAAGAACAGATTTATAACTGGACCTATTCTGACGAACAGTCTGCTAAAGAGAAATGGAAAGGTCCAAGGAATCCATATGCCCAATTACCCAAGATGGTGATGCTGACCTACCAGATGCCGGACAGCATTAGCGAGATAGCATCACAGGGCGAGTTTGACGAGTTTGATTTGAATGAATTCTTCCGAGCCGAAGGTGAGTATTTCCTGCATGAGGAGTATGTCCAGAAATGGCTTGACCTTATCCGTGGCGCATATATGGAGAACATCGTCACGGAACTGAAACTGGGCACGGAGAAACCGCCGATGCCATTCTCCGACAGCCGCCTGTTGAGCTACCTGCAGCACACCTACTGGTTCCTCCCCAGCGTCGCAGCATGTCGGGCGATGGCTAAACTCTTGAAGAAGCGTTCCAATAGATTCTATGCCGATTATGAAGTCATAGTAGCAGCCGGCAACGAGGCAGGTATGGGGGCGAAGGCTGTAGATCCTGTCTATGATGCGATGGGTGAACCGCAGCAAACAAAGACAATCACCCTATCCTGCGGCAAGCTGTCCACTGGCGTCACCGTAAAGCCCTGGACCGGTATTCTAATGTTGCGTAACACGACTTCTCCAGAAACCTATTTCCAGGCCGCCTTCCGTGTTCAGTCCCCTTGGACCACAAAGGATGAAGAGGGTGAGGAAGTAATCCTCAAGCCGCTCTGCTACGTCTTTGATTTCGCCCCCAATCGTGCGTTGCGCCAGGTCGAAGAATACAGTTGCCAACTCAATGTTAAAGAGACCAACCCGGAAAAGAAGGTAGAGGAATTTATCAAGTTCCTTCCTATCCTTGCGTACGATGGCTCTTCTATGAAGGAAATCGATGCGGCTGGTGTGCTTGATATGGCTATGAGTGGCACCACCGCCACTTTGCTGGCTCGCAGGTGGGAAAGTGCTGTCCTGGTCAATGTGGACAATGCCACCCTCCAACGCCTGATGAACAATCCGGAGGCTATGAGGGCCCTTATGAGCATCGAAGGGTTCCGCAACCTGAACTCCGACATCGAAACAATCATCAACAAGTCCGATCACGTCAAAAAGACCAAGAAGGAGAAGGGCGACGATATTACTCCCAAAGAAAAGAAACAGCTTACGGAAGAGGAGAAGGAGTACAAAAGCAAGCGTAAGGAAATACAAGAGAAACTCATCAAGTTTGCCACTCGTATTCCTGTATTCATGTATCTCACGGACTACCGCGAATACTGCCTCAAGGATGTTATCGAACAATTGGAGCCTGAACTCTTCCGCAAGGTCACCGGTCTTACCCTCAAGGATTTCAGCCTGCTGGTCAGCCTGGGTGTTTTCAATAGCGAGTTGATGAACGATGCTGTCTACAAGTTCAAGCGCTACGAAGACTCCTCCCTGGAGTACACCGGAATCAACAAGCAAACGGGGACAATTATGGGCCTTTGGGATACTGCTATTGATACGAGCATTTATCAAGAAGCAGAGCCACACGCTGTACTTGATAAAGACGGAGAAGATGCAGCCGACATTGAAGAGGAAACTTTTGGAGAGGAGCAGGAAGCGCAACCCGCTGAGCCCTGGGCTCGAATCAAAGTGGGCGACGCCCTTCTTCATAAGAGTTTTGGTCCCGGTAAGATCATGGCATTCGATGGGTATTATCTCGATGTCAAATTCTCTGACCGCCAATCAAAGTTTATATATCCCGGTGCTTTTGAGAAGGGTTATCTGCAAGTCGTGGAACAAAAAGAAGAGCAACACAGAGAAATCACAGCATCAGGTGCGCGAAAAGACGAGCCAACGAGTATAACAGCAGGGGATCATTCTTCACCAAGCATACCGGTAAGCGATAGCACTTCGGTTGCAGAAGGTATTGAAGAAGATCAACAGATTGCCGAAGACCTTCTTAAAGAGTACAAGACTCTGAGCCAGTTCAAGAAACATAGCGCGGAGACAATTCTTAAGTATGGACAAGAAAGGTATAAACGAATCTATAAGGTGATGCAAACCATTCGGCGAGCATCTTTGGATTCAGAACAAATAATAGACGCCTCCGACATTTATTCAGAAAAAGAGCTGTCTGACATGGCTATCGTCCTGAATATGTTGGTTAAGGCTTCCGACCCTCGTATAAAGAACCTCGCTAACGAACTGAAAGGTAGATATCGTTCAATGGCCGGGATTATCGCTGCTTGTTTCCCACATCAGATGGCAGATGGCCGTCCCGCGAAGAAAAGCAAGAATCCTGAAACTGGTGAAGTGGAATGGCATGGCTACAAACGCATTACCTTTGATACCGTAAAAAATCTATATATTGAATGCATCGACGGGTACTACGCAATGAAAACAGACGGACTCGTCATTCAGATGCATCAAGAAGGAGAACCTGTAAATAACAGTAATAGAGTGCTGACAATGAAACCAGAGCGAATGTCCACAATTGAGGATTGCCTCGGGCGAATCCAACAGGCCCATGATGACCTTGAAATGGTCCGTGACGAAGAACAAGAGGCCTATGACAACCTTCCCGAGGGAATACAGATGGGTGAACGGGGCGATATGATGCAGGAAGGTATAGATGCCTTGGATGAGGCCGTCTCTTACCTTGACGACGTCATTTCATCTCTTGAGGAGGTAACCACTCCTATCGATGAGGAACTGATTATGGAAAAGACTCCATGGGATGACCTGCAGCCAGGAGAAACAATTAAACACAAGTCTTTTGGTCTAGGAACCATTTCTTCAATCGAGGGGGGATATATCACTATTATCTTCGGCCAGAAAGTAGCTAAATTCCGTTTCCCTGATGCCTTTGAAGGCGGATTTCTAACCACTAACGAGTAGGAGCCATGAACAACGCAAGACGTAAAACCATAGCAAGTAGTTTGGGGGAACTCGAGACTGTTCTTCCCATCCTGAAACAGGCCCTCGAAGCAGAGAAGACAGCCTACGAACAGATTCCCGACGATGAAGATAATGAGGAAAGGAAAGATGCGGTAGATGAACTGATTGATAATCTCGACAGCTCCATCTCCAGTCTGGAAGATGCAATCAATACCCTCGAGAGTGCTGATTTTTAGACCTCATTACAGGACCATTACTTATTCGGATAATAAGGATGAATACCAGTAAGATAAAACTTGACATCATACTCAATCTATTTCCATATTTTAGAGATATTGACACTTTATTGCCAATTCTTAAAGGAATGGAGATTAATACTCATGGCATCAGGGCATTATTGACCACAGGAAACTATGACGCTTTTGTAAGGGCAATTGATCCTGATAGTGGTATCGAGTATCTCGATTATCGTCTCTTTGGAGGAATACGATACACCTTAAAGGACGTTGGCGGGAGCTGGCAGATATTCATCAATGATAAACCATACAAAGAGTATTTCACCGAACTCCGTGAAAGGGATAACAAACCTTTGCAAAAGGAGGGTAAATACCTTGATGATGTATCGGAGAATATAATATTCCGGCAAGCAATTCGGAGTCTTAAGGAAACTGATAGCGATGCATATGAAAAAATAGTATCGCTAATTCAAGAGAAGGGAGAGATTTTTATCAAATAAAAAGGTACTTGCCCTTCCGGGACGGACAAGCCGCCCGGAAAGGCAACCTTCAAATCCACCCTTCGCTGCAAGACTGTGTCAGAACAAGTCTGCCACAGACTCACGGACGACCTCCCCGCAATGAAGGGAAAAGCGGTCGCAGTCAGCAGTCGGTTGCTCCGCTCGCTGTCGCTTGCTCCACAACCGCCAGCTCACTGCGCTGGTCTATCCCCCACCGCCCCCAGGGGCCATAATCGCCCGGGAGCCGCAGTGCCGGCGCG
>CAMNHL010000005.1:0-106353 GCA_946539455.1 uncultured Bacteroidales bacterium | reverse complement strand
AAGGGGTGATGAGCCCTGCCTACTGGGCTTTGTGGAACGATGAGGTCCAGGCGCGGATCGATGCCGACATCGAGCGCAACCGTAAGGCCGATGGCTTTGTCAAAATCCCCGGCCTCAAGCGTGGTACGCCGGTTCAGGTGGAACAGGTCTCATCGGCTTTCCTCTTTGGCGCCTCCACGTTCAACTTTAACCAATTGGGGACGCCGGAGGCAAATGAGCGCTATCGGGAGCTATTCGGGACGCTGTTCAACCGGGCTACGGTGGGGCTTTATTGGCGCGATTTCCAATGGTTCCGTGAGTCGCCCATGCGTTACAGTGGCGAATTCCGTGATAGCGAAGAATACTGGAATACGTTCAAGAAGAAACCGTTTGCCCAACCACATTGGCGGCGTCCGGCTTCAGACCCCATCGTGGAGTGGTGCGCCGCGCATGGGGTTGCCGTGCACTTGCATCCCCTGGCCTGGGGCAGCGGCACCAACAATCCCCGTTGGTTGCACCAGTTGGCGCCATATTCCGAACGGTCCCTGTTGGATTCCCTGGAAGACGTTTCCCTGTTTGAAAGCAAGGTCCCGCGCTCTGCGCGCTATGAGTCCCTTTCCCCTGCGGAACTCTCACAGCTGCTTCCCGGATACGGGAAGGCTCTTGGAGACACCTTTGACGCCCATGTGCGTAATATAATTGACCATTACAAAGACCATCCGGCAGTGACCAGCTATGACGTGGTGAACGAAAGTTGCAAGGACTGGCGTGCGGGCGTACAGGTTCCAGGGGACCTTTTTACCAAAAGCCGCTATATGCTGCTCCCCGGAGATTATACCCGCCGGACTTGGCGCATCGCGGATGAGATGATTCCGCAAACCCAGCTGAAATGCATCAACGACTATGTAGATACGGACGACTATACCCGCCAGGTGCAGACGCTGCTGGAGGAGGGGTATGGTGTACAGGCCATCGGCTCCCAGATGCATCTTTATGACCCGGATCAGTGCCGCCAGATTGCCGAAGGCGCCGCCATTCAGACACCGGAGTACGTTTGGGACCTCATGAAACGGCTCTCCGCACCGGATCTTCCCATTTGCATCAGTGAAATTACCATTACAGCCCCCACGGAAGGGAATCGCGGAGAGATGATTCAGGCCATCATCGCCCGAAACCTTTACCGTCTGTGGTTCAGTGGCGAAAAAATGTTCGCCATCACCTGGTGGAACCTGGTGGACGGTTGCGGTTTCCCGGGAGAGCCCTCTACGTCGGGCCTTTTTCACCGGGATATGCGCCCCAAAGCGGCCTATAATGCGCTGGAAGAATTGATTCTTCACGAGTGGCGTACCCGTCTCGAAGTGAAGGCCGGCCGGAGCGGTGAGGTGCGTTGGCGCGGCTTTAAAGGAACTTATCGCTTGAGTTGGAAAGACAGCCGTGGCGAAGAACATACTGCAATTGTTGACTTATGAAAAAGATAAAACTTTCCCTCTTTGTAAAGGTCCTTATCGCCATTGCCATCGGTTCGCTTCTCGGACTCATCGCTCCGGACTGGCTTGTGCGGCTTTTCAAGACCTTCAACGTGCTGTTTGCGCAGCTTCTCAAGTTCATCGTCCCGCTCCTGGTGCTTGGTCTGGTGACGCCGGCCATTTACGGGCTCGGCAAGGGTGCCGGAAAGATGCTGCTCGTCGTGGTGGGCGTGGCTTACGTGTCCACCGTCCTGGCGGGGCTCTTCGCATACGGCAGCGCATCCGCCCTGTTCCCGCATATCCTCGGGGTGGGCGACCTGCAGACCGATGCTGCGACTGCAAAGACCTTCGAACCCTATATTGACCTCAAGATAAAGCCGCTCTGCGATATGCTCACGGCCCTGTGCCTATCTTTCATGATTGGCATCTGCTGCATCTACATCAAGGGCGACACCCTCAGAAACTGGTTCAATGAGTTTGGCGAGGTGGTCAAGATGACCATCGAGAAGGCCATCATCCCCCTGATGCCGCTTTACATCCTTACCATGATGTGCGAGATGAGCGCATCCGGCAAGATGGCGGTGGTGATGGGCTCCGGAGTGAAGGTCATCGCAACGGGCGTCGTACTTTCCATACTCTATCTTGTCGTCCAGTATGTGATTGCGGGCATCATTGCGGGTAAAAACCCCTTCAAATGCCTCTGGAATATGTTCCCGGCATATCTGACGGGCTTTTCAATCTGTTCGTCTTCGGCAGTGATTCCGGTAACCACCAAATGCACACTTAAGAACGGCGTATCGGAAGAAGTCGCCGATTTCGTGGTGCCGCTCTGTTCCAACGTGCACATGTGCGGCTCCGTAATCAAGCTTGCCACTACGGCCGTTGCGGTCGCCCTCATGGTGGGACAGCCCATTTCCTTCGGCCTGTTCTTTAACTTCATGCTTATACTTGCAGTGGCTACCGTTGCTTCGCCGGGCGTCATGAGCGGTGTCCTCATGGCCTCCGTCGGCTTCCTCGAGAGCATGCTGGGATTCACTCCCGAGATGACGGCTCTCCTCATGACCATCTACCTTGCCCTGGACGGCTACGGCCCTGCCTGCAACGTTACCGGCGACGGTGCCATCGCCCTTGGCGTGGATCGTTTTTTCAAAAAACAAATGCCCGCACAATGAAGAAGTCCTGCCTCTTGATTCCGGTCTTGATCTGCCTTGCCGCATGCGGCAGAAACGAGATAAACTATCAGCCCGGAGAGGGATATACGATTGTCAATCAGACTAAAGGCCCCGCCCTTGGATTTACGTCTGCACCCATCCTCACCATAGACGGATATGCCTTCAAGGATCTCAGCAGGGACGGTAAGCTTGACGTTTACGAGGACTGGAGGAAGGATGCAAAGACAAGGGCGAAGGACTTAGCTTCGAAGCTGACACTGGAAGAGATTTGCGGCCTGATGCTCTATTCCAGCGCCGTCGATGCTTTTTCTCCGGAGCTGACGGACAAGCAGAAATCCCTTCTCACAGACGACCACATCCGCCACATGCTGGTGCGGGAGGTCGCCACCCCGTCCACTGGTGCCGCATGGTCCAACAACGTCCAGGCGCTTTGTGAGCAGGCACGGCTCGGAATTCCGTCAAACAATTCATCGGACCCTCGCAACTACACGAACGGCACGGCGAACGTCAACAATTACAAGCCCGAGCCCGACGGCGAGTACGATCCCTCCGGAACCAGCAATATCTCCAAATGGCCTCGCGAGATGGGGCTGGCCGCCACTTTCGACATGGACGTCATACGCAAGCATGGCGAAATGGTTTCGGCAGAATATCGCGCCCTCGGCATCACGACCGCTCTTTCCCCTCAGGTGGATATGGCTTCCGACCCCCGCTGGCGCCGTTTCTACGGTACTTTCAGCGAGGATCCGGCTCTCTGCCGCGACATCGCCCGCACCTACTGCGAGGCCTTCCAGACTACGCCCGGCAGCAAGACCGGCTGGGGCAACCAATCCGTGAACTGCATGGTCAAGCACTGGCCCGGCGGCGGCTCCGGCGAAGGCGGCAGGGATGCCCACTTCGGAACAGGAAAATATGCCGTGTACCCTGGGAACAACTTTGCCCAGGGGCTTGTCCCTTTTACCGAGGGAGCGTTCAAGCTGCCCGGAAAGACCCGTATGGCATCGGCTGTAATGCCTTATTACACCATATCTTACGGGCAGGACCCCAGCGGGGAGAACGTAGGCAACGGATTCTCCAAATACATCATCGGGGATCTTCTGAGAGACAGATACAAGTACGAGGGCGTTGTCTGTACGGACTGGGGCATAGTGGGGGAATACAACGTTCCCTGGGAGCATAAGGGCACCCCGTGGGGTGTGGAGACCCTTTCTCCTGCAGAGAAGCGTCTCAAATGCTTCGAGGCCGGGGTTGACCAGCTCGGAGGGGCGAAAGACAATGCCGTGAGCATTGAAGCCTATCGCCTCTGGGAGGCCAAATACGGCGAACGGAGCGCCCGCGAGAGGTTTGAGCTGAGCGCCTGCAGGATACTTGTAAACATCTTCAATACCGGCCTTTTCGAGAACCCCTACGTGAGTCCGCAGAAGGCAGATCAAATCGTTGGGTGCAAAGAGTTTACGGCTGCCGGTTACGATGCCCAGCTAAAGAGCGTCGTGATGCTCAAGAATGTTGCCGGAGTCCTTCCCAAGGCCAGCCGGCTCAAGGTGTACGAGCCTCTGCGTCACGTACCTGCAGGCTTGTCACACTGGCAGAAACCCACTCCGGAATACGACGAGTATCCGATTTCCAAGGAGCTGCTTGGCAGGTATTACGAGGTCGTAGAATCCCCGTCGGAAGCCGACTTTGCCATCGTATGCATCAAGAGTCCGGTGGGACACTGGGGCTACGTTCAGCCCGATGAAGAGTATCCTGAGGGTCACTACAACCCGATAAGCCTGCAATGGGGCCCTTACAAGGCCGTAAATGCAAGGGAGCAAAGCATCGCCGGCGGAGATCCCAAGGAATCATCGACCAACCGCAGCTATCGCGGCTTCGAAGAGACATCCTCCAACGCCACCGACGCCATCCTGGTCAGGGATACAAAACTGGCGATGGGAGAAAAGCCCGTTGTGGTGGTGGTTGCGATGGAACGTCCGTTCGTGCCCGCCGAAATCGAGCCCTGGGCCGACGCACTGCTTACCGTCTGCGGCGTTTCCAACAACGCGATTCTGGACATAGTGAGCGGAGCGGCAGAGCCTTACGGCCTTCTTCCGTGCCAGCTTCCTGCCGACATGGAAACCGTTGAATCTCAGTGCGAAGACGTTCCCCGCGACATGCGGTGCTACAAGGATTCCGAAGGCAATACCTACGATTTTGCCTACGGCCTCAACTGGTCGGGAGTCATTGATGATGCCCGCGTGAGAGAATACCGCTAAAGCCTCATGTGAATCATTTCGCTGCGTTCGGCGGCGAATTCCGTGATGGCGGTGAAGTGGTTGCGGATTTCGCGCTCGGCTCCGTCGGGGTCGCGGAGGCTTATCATTTCAAATATGCGCCTATGTTCGTCGATAACACCTTCGGGGGGCATCGCACAGGCGTTCAGACGATGGTAATAGTCGAGTACGTCGGGGCCTATCGTCAGCAGCAGGGAGTAGATGACGGGGTTGTGGCAGCAGCGTGCGATGGTGGTGTGGAAAGCTATGTCTTTCTCGTTGCGGAGGGGTGTGTGTGCGTTTTCGATGAATTCTTCAAGCGCGGCCCTGACGATTTTCAATTCTTCTTCCGTGTGGTTGACTGCGCACAGGCGCACAGCCTCTACTTCGAGCAGTGTTCTGACATGTACAAGGGAAGAAAAGTCGTATGCTCTGCCTTCTTCGAGAGAGGATATCTGTTTAGCCAGTATTGTCCGGGAATGGTTGGACAGGACAGAACCACTTTGCGGGAGTATCCTTACGACTCCGTACGATTCCATGCGTTCCAGGGCCAGGCGCACCTTGGCACGGCTGACTCCTGCTTCCTGGGCAATCCTGCGCTCTGCCGGCAGGCGCTTGCCGGGAGCGACGGCTTCGGTTTCAATCAGCGTGCGTATGTATCGAAATACGCACTGCAGCTCCTTCTCAATGCTTTTCTTTCCTTTGTATTCAGTCATTCTTATTTAAGTTTGCGTATGTCGAAATCCGCGAACTTGAGCACCTCGTCCCTCAGCTGGGAGGCCAGGGAACGTCCTTCGCCGAAGTTGCGGTACAGGCCCCATTTGGGACGCATGCCGGTACAGCCCGTGCGCCACAAGTCCAGCTCTGCTCCATCCACCTTCGCCAGTTGCTTGCCGTCGCGTATCCTCGTGACGATGACCGAGTAGCGGCCATTGTCGGCGAAGTTGACGGTTTCCGTTACCGATACCCATTCGCCGAGGAAGCCAGACAGGTCGGCCCTTGCGAGATAGGTGGACTTGCCGTCGCTCTCGACTTTGGACGCGGTATAAAGCACCTGGAACTGCTGCTTGCCGTTGGATAGGGTGCGGCAGGTAAAGGTGATGGCGGGGAGCGCTACATCGGCGTTGCCCTCTTTATTGTCGATGCCCTTGAGCTGATGTATGTGGGCGAACTTGTTGGTGGTCTGCATTCCTTCGGGCAGGCGGAATTTCCAGGTCATACGGAGGCTTTCGCCGTACTGGGCCACGAGGGAGTCGGGCGAGTGCGCGTCGGTCTTGATTTCGTTGCGCTGGCGGTCGGTCACGTCCGCCTTCCCGCGGTCATCGTCGTTCTCTATGTGAAGGTAGAAGTCGAATACATACTTCCCGAGGGCTTTGTCAAAGCTCTGGCGGATGTGGCGGAACGGGGCTTCGGAATGGGCGCCGGAGTTGTCGGGGGTCTCATAGTTGTAGCCCTTGGAAAGGATAAGGGCATATGTATCTGAATCGTTGCCGTCTGCCGCGAGGCCCGGCTGCCGCTCGGGCTCTGCAGCGGGTTCTTCGGTCTGTTGGGTGCCGGGTTGCGTCTTGCCTCCTGCACCCGGAACGGGGTCGGGGATAATGAAGGCCGAACTGCAAGCTGCCACCAGTGCGAGGACCCAAATAACAGCGAAATTTTTTTTCATATCTACAAGATTTAGTTATATTTGCAAAAGCGGGAAATTGGTTAACCAATTGTGCCATGCAAATGTAACAAACAAAAATAGTAAATAAAACACTATAACAAATGAAACCACAGTTTTTTTATGCTTTGTTTGCAGGCTTGCTCCTGACGGCTTCCGGCGCATTTGCCCAGCAGGCCGTGCCTACCAACCGCTATGCCATGAAGCTGGAGCAGAAGCCCGACGGCAGCTATGCCCTCCAAAAGGAGAACCGCTATGCCAAGATTCTCAATCTCAGCGAAATACCCGACCTGTACACTCCCTATACCCATGTCAACGACCGCCTTTCCGGCAAGCTGTACAACAAGGTGGAAACGGTGGAAGTCGAGTATAAAGGCACCCTCAAGATAGCCATAGACAAGGCTATCTCCGACGTCCCTTCCCCCGTCCTCTTTTTCTGCCACGGCGGAGGCTGGGCAAGGGGTAACTTCGACGCTTCCCGTTCCCTGACCAAATATCTCGCCCAGAATCACGGCATCACCGGCGTCCGTATCGAGTACACCCTCGCTCCGGAGCCCGGCGCCAACGTTCAGGTCTCCATACAGGATATCCTGGATGCCGTTCAGTATATCCGCGACCACGCAGAGGAACTTAATATCGATGCTTCCCGGATGGCCTTCGGCGGCACGTCCGCAGGCGCACACCTTGCGGCCTGTGCTGCGATGAAGACGGCAGAAGCCAAAGTATTCGTCGGCTATTCAGGTATTTACGATCTCACCACCGCAGCTATCGTCCAGCGATCGAAGGACGAACAGCGCATCCGGTACTTCGGGGACCGCGAAGAAAAGTACCTCAGGGACGCATCTCCGGTGTATCTGATTCCCAAGAAGACCAAAATAGCGGCCCAGCTGTTCTGCGGCACCGGAGACATCACGGTGGAATACAGCCAGAGCGAAGCCTTCGCGCAGGAACTCAAGCGCCACAAGGCAAAGGTTGACCTCCAGGTGTACAAGTACTACGACCACGGGCTCAACGCCAAGGCCTCCGACAAGATGGAGGAAATCTTCTTCAAGACCGTCGATTTCGTAGCGTCGAACATTTGACAAAACTACAGTCAGCATCAAAAAACAACGGCGCCCTTTCCGGGCGCCGTCGTTTTTTTTAATGACTCGTAACATAGAAGTCGGCAAACAGCAGGGTCTCGTCCCTGAGCTGGGATGCAGCTGAGCGTCCGTCTCCGAACCAGCGGTAGATTCCCCATTTTGGCCTCATTCCGGGAGAGCCGCTGCGCCACATACACAGCGGGGCGTCCTGAATGTTCACAAGCTGCTTACCGTCCCGTACGCGCATTATGCTAACCGAATATGAACCGCTCGTGGAGCAGGTCATCCGTTCTTCGACTTTCACCCACTCGCCAAGCAGGTCGGACAGGGGCACCTTGGCCAGATAGCTGAGGGTGCTTCCTTGGGACGACGGCGCCACGTGGATTACCTGGAACTCCTGCCTGGAACCTGTGCTGCGGCAGGTGAAGGTAATGACCGGCTGGCTGACGTCCGCCGTGCCCGCCTTGTTGTCGAGGCCCTTTATCTGGTGCACGTGGGTGAAGGACGATGTGGTCTTCATCCCCTCAGGCAGACGGAACAGCCAGCTGTCTTCCAGTTCCTGTCCTTGCGTGGCGACCATCGATGCGGGAGAATTGTTGTCGGTTTTGAGCTCGTTTCGCTGGCGGTCAGCCTCTTCTCCCTTGTTGGTATCGGTGGCGATGTGTATGTCCATGGCAAACACATAGGAGCCAAGCGTGGCGTCGTACTGCTGGCGTATATGCCGCACGGAGGGCGAGTGGTCGTCGTCCGGCGACTCGTAATTGTAGCCCTTGGACGTAATCAGAGCATAGGTTCCCCCGTCGTCACCATTGGCGACGAGGGTCCCTTCTGCTGCCGGGTCGATTGACGGATCCGCCGGCGGGGCCTCTGTCCTTCACTGCGGTTGGATCTGGGGCCCGAAAGCCTTGTATGCGCTGACCAGCTCGAATTCGCCGGTGGCGGCATTGAAGCTTGCGATGGGGGTCGAATCCAGGATGGTGACGTCTGTGAGCGGTCCGCGGCAGACTTGATCGCTGATCGTCCAGGTCTTTTCACCGAGGTCGCCGAAGCAGTAGTTGTCGGAGGATGAGCCTTCGAATTCAGCCGGTTTCTCTTCAGTGCCTATGTTGGCCTTGAACATTTTGATGTTGCTGCCGTAGGAGCCGTCTTTTGCCCATAGAACGTTGTTCTTGATGCTGATCGATTTGAGGGTGTGCGTCCTGAAAATGCCGCTGCTTGCAGCGATGTTGTAGAACAGGTTGTTGTCCATCACCACTACCTGCTGGCAGGAAGCCGCATCAATGCCGGCTGCCGATGTTGCGAACACATAAGTCTGAAGGGCGTCTCCGGTAGAACTGTAAAGAACGTTGTTGGTGAAGGTGAAGTCCTTGTAGCCTTTGAGCGTCGTGGCTCCGGAGTTGATGGTGAAGAGCTGCACGTTGGCACCGGTACCTATACGGTTGCCGTTCATCGTGACGCTGGTTATACCGTATTCCAAGGAGGAGCTGTTGGGTGCGAAGAATGGTCTCTTGACGTTCCTGATGTCGCACTGGCTGACGGTAAGGGAGCCGAAGCTGCCGTTGTTGTCCTTTTTGGTCATGAACTGACCGGAAGTCATTGCGGCCATATCGATGATGAGGTTGTCGAACACGAGAGTGCCTGACTCCAGCACGAACGATTTGCTGAGGGTGCCCGCATAGGTTGCGGGATGAGCCAGGTCGTTGCTGGCCAGGACAACGTCCGAGGTGATTTTTGCTTCAGAGGTATTGGTTACGGTTGCGGAAGCGTCCAGGAAGATGAGTCCGGACATGCTGGATGTCTTGAAGACCTCTCCGTCTTTAAGCAGTGTCGCCTCGCCGTCCTTCGCCTTGTTGTAGGTCTTTCCGGCGATGGTCACATCGAACCCTGCGTTATACACGGCGCACCTGTCGTAAGCGAACGTCACGTTGCCGCTGCTGAACTTGCCAAGGGGATGGAGGTTCTTGCGGACAATCTGGAGGGGATTGTCAGCTACCCTGCTGGCCACCTTTGCATCGGCGGTGATGAGTTTCGCAGTGAATCCTTCCTGGGAGTTGCTGCCGGTGTGGCGTACGCTCACGTAATAGGTCTCACCCTTGGTAAGGGGACTGCCGTCGGCATTGCTGAGGGTAACGCTCTTGTAGTTCGGGGTGCCGGTCGCCACGCTGGTGGGGCCGGTGGCCTCGACTGCATTGGTGAAGGTAACGTCTCCCGACATGGGGCGGCTGCCCGAGAATTCCACGAACACTACGTCGTCGAAGTCAACGGAGAAGCTCAACAGCGAGCCGATGAGGCGGAAACGGATGGAGGGATTCTCGGCGGTTGCGGATCCGACGGTCACGAGCGCCTCGGGATCGAAGCTGCCCGCCACGGCATGCTGGTTTTGGGGGAAGTCGATTTCGCAGGCACCGGTGGCTACATCGACGCTCTTTGCTGCCGAATAAGGGTAGATGGCGATGAACTGGCTTGCACCGGCGGTGACGGTGCCGGAGAAGGAGACCTTCTCTCCGTCGGAATTGGCTACGAATACATTGGGGGCTGAGGATTTGTCATCGAAGACGGCAATCTTGTCGCCGGCTTTCCAAGTGAGCTTGAGAAGGGTCTGCTCCTCCTGGGTATAGGTGGAGCCGACGGCTACCTTCGTGCCAGCGTCAAGCCCTTCGCCGGACTCGAAAGAGGCGTTGAATGTCATCTCCACTTTCTGGAAATCTTCCCCTGCGGGGTCTTCGGTTTCTATGGTCTGGCAGGAAATGAATGCCGAAAGAGCCATAGCGCTGAGCAAATTAATCTTTTTCATAATTGCATTCATTTTCGGGTTACCATTGAAAATCTTCTGTGACTATCAGGTCTTCGGTGACGCTGCCACTGAATTCGCTTTCGCAGATGATCTGGGACGGCAGGGCTTCAATCTGCCGTTCGCAGTCAGGACGGATATAATTCTTTTTCATACTCGAGATTATTAAAGCTGAGGGCCGTAGGCGGCATATTCGCTGACGAGCGTGAACTCGCCGGTGGCAGTATCAAAGCTTGCGATGGGGTTGGAATCCAAAGTGGTTACTTCGGTCAGCGGTCCGCGGCATGCGGAATCGGAGATGGTCCATTTCTTGGTGCCAAGGTTGCCATAACAGTAGTTGTCTGAGGATGCGCCTGCAAATTCGGCCGCAGCACTTGCAACGGCAAGATTCGCCTTGAACATCTTGGCATTTGAACTATAAGTGCCGTCCGCTGCCCAGAGAATATTATTGCGGATGTAAATGGATTTCAGATAATGTGTCCTGAAAAGGCCGTTGCCGTTCGGCATATTGTAGAACAGGTTGTTGTCCATTATGACTTCCTGGTTGCAGGTGCTTTCCGCGATACCCGAAGCGGTGGTATAGAACACATAAGTACCAGTCTGTGCGGCTGGGGCGTACAGGACATTGTTGGTGAAAGTGAAGTCCTTGTATCCGGCCAGGGTAGTGGCTCCGGAACCGATGGAAAACAGCTGCACGTTAGTGGTAGTGGCGATACGGTTGCCATTCATCCTGATGCTGTTGATGCCATTTGTCAAGTAAGCACTGTTGGGTGCGTAGAACGGTCTTGCGACGTTCCTGATATCGCAGTTCTCGACGGTAAGGGAAGTGAAGTCGCCGTCGCTGTCTTTTTTCGCCAGGAACTGGCCGCTGGTCATCGCGGACATATCTATGATGAGGTTGTCCAGCACGAGGGAGCCGGATTTCACCAGAATCGACTTGCCGTTTGTGCCTTTGTAAGTCGCAGGATGGTCGGGATCGTTGCTTGTAATCACCACGTCCGAGGTAATGGCGGCCTCCGATGTGTTGGTGACGGTAGCGGAGGCGTCAAGGAAGATGAGTCCGCTCATTCCGGACGCAAAGATATCTCCATCATTAAGCAACGTGGCATTTCCGTCCGTTGCTTTATTGTAGGTCTTTCCGGCGATTGTCACGTCGAATCCGGCGTTATACACGGCGCATCTGTCATAGGCCAATGTGACATTGCTGCTGCTGAAAAGTCCAAGCGGGTAGAGAGTTTTCCTTGCAATCTGAAGGGGATTGCTTCCGGTCCTGCTGGCTACCTTTGCGTCTGCGGTGATAAGTTTTGCCGTAAATCCTTCCTGGGAATTGCTTCCGGTATGGCGGACGCATACATAATATGTTTCACCCTTAGTCAGAGGGCTTCCGTCAGCATTCTTTATGCTTACATCCTTGTAGTTTGGAGTGCCTGTGCTCACACTTGAGGGACCGCTTGCCGTAGAGTTGAAACTGAGCTGTCCCGACATCGGTCTGCTTCCGGAGAACTCCACATAAACGACATCGTCGAAGTCCACCTTGAAGCTCAGAAGGCTGCCAAGAAGGCGGAAGCGGAGGTTTACGTCAGTAGCCTCGGCATAGGCGGTCGCCACGAGAGCTTCGGGGTCGAAACTGCCGGCAACGGCTGTCTGCTCCCTGGGGAAAGACGCAACGCAAGCACCGGTTTCGGCATCGGCGCTTTCGGCGGCAGAATAAGGATATATGGCGACGAATTTGGTCGCGCCTTCCGTTACGCTTCCGGAGAAAGCGACTGATGCTCCGTCTGCGGTTGCGGTAAACAGGTTGGGCGTGGAGGACAGGTTGTCGTAAACGGCAATCTCGTCACCGGCTTTCCAGGTGAATTTCAGTTTTTTGTTTGCCATGTCAACTTCATCGACGGCAACCTTGGAGTCGGATTCATCCATTTCGAGGGATGCGACAAAGGTCATGGGGACCTTTGCGTTATCATTCTCGGATGGGACCTCGGTTTCGATATTCTGGCAGGCAGTAAATGCCATCAAGGCCATAGCTCCAAACAAATAAATCTTTTTCATACTTATAGCCTTTTGATGTTTACCAATCATATTCATCTGCGATATCCACGTCTTCCACGGCATTGTTTTTCCGGAAATCGCTTGCGCATATCATATTGATGTTCTTCAGCTGGTTGATGCTGCAGCTCGGAACTATGTAATATTCACTTAACTTCATATTTCACACTTTTTTAGCTGAACAGCACACCGCCGTTGATGTCGATGCCGGTTCCGGTGATGTAGGATGATTCGTCGCAGGCGAGGAAGCACACGAGGTCGGCGACTTCGGAGGCCTCTCCCTCACGGCGGAGGGGTGCGCTGGCATGAAGGTTCTCGCGGGCTGCGGGTTTGGTGAAGCGGTCGTGGAACGAAGTGTTGATCATTCCGGGAGTGACAGCATTGACCCTGATTCCTGCAGGGCCGAGTTCTTTGGCCATCGCGCGGGTGTAGCAGAGCACGGCGGCCTTGGAGGTTGCATACAGGGAAGCGCCGGGGCCGCCGCCGTCGCGTGCAGCCTGGGAAGAGAAGTTGACGATAGCTCCGCCTTCGGTCATGGCGGGAACGGCCTCGCGGGTGCAGAGCCAGACGCTCTTGAAGTTGACGTCCATCAGCAGGTTGTACCAGTCTTCGTCCTGCTCGGTGACGGTCTTGCGGCCCATGATGCCGCCAACCACGTTCACGAGAACGTGCACTACGGGACCGAAGGCCTCGCGGGTCTTCTCGAACAGGTTCTTGACGTCTGCGGCCTTGGTCATGTCGCCTTTCACGATGATGGCCTCACCGCCTTCGGCTTTGATAAGACGCAGGGTTTCCTGCGCATCTTCTTCGCTCCCGCGGTAATTGACGCAGACCTTTGCGCCTTCGCGGGCAAGTTTGATCGAAACGGCGCGTCCCAGGTCGCGGGAACCGCCGGTAACTACAGCTACTTTTCCTTCAAGTTTCTTACTCATAATACGTTATTTATTAGTGTTGTTTTCGGTGAGGGCTTCGTGTTCGATCTTTCCGCCGAACAGGAAGACGCAAATCAGGCTGAGCGGCACCAGGGATGCGCCCATGATGAAGAAAGGAGTCCAGTTGTCACCCGCCGTAAGCATGGGGATGAAGAGCATGCTGAGGATGGTGCCGAGGGTTGCCGCGGCGCCGCCGAGTCCGGCAAGCGAACCTATGCTCTTGCCGGTGTACATGTCTCCGGGCAGGGTTTGGATGTTGTTGATAGTGAACTGGTATCCGAAGAGGATGATGGCCATCACGGTCACTGCGACCATGGCGTCCTGAACGAACGCCACGAAGATGAGGGACGGCAGCAGTATGGCCGCACCTATGACGATGGATGCCTTGCGGGCGAATCCTACGCTGCGTCCCTTGCGGATGAAGAAGCTGGAAACCCAGCCTCCGGCGAGCGACCCGAGGGCGGCGCCCACGTAGGGAATCCACATGTGGGCGGCGAGCTGCTTGATGTCCATGCCGTACTTTTGGCCGAGGTAGATGGGCAGCCAGGTTACGAACATCCACCAGATAGGGTCGAGGAAGAAGCGGCCAAGGATGACGGCGTAACTCTTGCGCCTGGAAAGCAGCTGTCCCCAGCTGAGGCCTTTGTCGTTCACGACCTTGCACTCCGGCTGGCCGCTCAGGATATAATCTTTTTCCTTGTCGGTGATCCAGGGGTGCTCCTTTGGCCCTTTCTTGTTGATGATGAGCCAGGGGATAATCCAGAGGGGCGCCAGGATACCTATTGCCACGAAGGTCAGCTTCCAGCCGAAAGCGGAATAGATGAGCGCGATTAGGATAGGCGCCAGGATGGCACCGATCGACGCCCCTGCGTTGAAGAAACCCTGAGCCATGGCCCTCTCTTTCTGAGGGAACCATTCGGCATTGCTCTTCACGGCACCGGGCCAGGGGCCGGCGACACCGAGTCCGAGACCTGCACGGAACGCACCGATGGACTTGAAACCTCCGGCGATGGAGGTGAGCATGTCGGAAATGCCCCACAGGAGTGCTGAGAACGTGAATCCGCGGCGGGTGCCGAACTTGTCGTACAGCTTCCCGGAGAACATCTGCGACAGGCCGTAGGCAATCATGAACACCATATTGATGTCGCGGAACATCTTCTTGCTGAGGTCGTTGAACTCAGCCTCCGACAACCCTTCGGTGTTGATGAGGCCAAGGTCTTCCACGATCTTGGCCCACATGATTCCAAGGGTGTTGCGGTCCAGATAGTTGATGATGGTCACCAGGACGATGAGTCCCAGCACCCACCAGCGCATGCCTTTGACTTTCATAACTTATTTCTTGAGGAAATCCGCACGGTGGGGGGAGAATACGTCGATGAGCACGCCCTCTTCCAGGCACACGCATCCGTGAAGCTCGTCCGGAGCCACGTAGTAGCCGTCACCGCCTACGAGGACCTTCTTCTTGCGTCCTATGGTGAGTTCGAACTTACCGCTTACTACGTAGGTCGCCTGGCTGTGGAAATGCTCGTGCAGATTGCCTACGGCGCCTTTCTCGAAGTGCACCTTGACAATCATCAACTGGCCGTCGTAGCCCATGATCTGGCGTTTTACGCCTTCGCCGGCAGGCTCCCAGGGGAGCTTCTTGCCGATTTGGAATGTTTCGCTTCTGGTTTTCATATCAATTGTAGTTTACTGTTGCCGTGTGTGTGGGGCTCACGGTGAGCGTAACGCTGTGGGAGCCGATGAAATCGTATCTTACGGTGATGCCTTCCTTATCGTCGGAAAGGACCGTGACACCCTTGCAGGAGTGTACGAGGTTGGCGGACTGCTCAACCTGCAGGTCATATTTTCCGTGGGTCTCGAGGCAGGAGGCGAAGATGTGACCTCCGGCGTTCTTTTCGCGGACGATGTACATGGGCTCGTTGCGGAGGTTGAAGTCCGGGTCCGAGGCGCCGCTGCGGCAAATGTATATCTCCGAGGCGGGAGTCGTGGCCGTGGAGACAGTGTACATCCTGTAGCCGGTGAGCCATGTGTATGATGTCGTACCGTCTGCTCCGCGGGCCTTGGCCTCCGTCCATATGTGCTGGTAGCCGTTGGCGTTACCAAGCGTGGACATGGAGGTGAGAGCCCTTTCGTAAGGTACGGAGAGGGATATCATGTGCCCGTTGTAATGGATGGGATAATCGTACTGATGCCTGCCGTCGCTCTCGGCCTTGAGTACGTCCATGATCAGCGGATACTCCAGGAATGGTACGTCGGCATAGACGAGGTAGCGGGTGAAGGACACGCCCTCATAGGCGTTGTCTTCCCTTGCCGCCACGCACTGCAGGCCGTCTTCGAAACTGTGCCAGAGTACGGTGGGATGGTATTTCTGGGACTCGCGCCACTTGCCTCCGAACATGTTCTTGCCATCCACGACAAGCGTGTTGTGGGCGATGGAACTCTTGGCCCAGCTCTCGTTCTCGTGGGTGTAGTGGCCGTTGTATTTCGCCTCTATGTTGAGGAAGCGGGCGGCGCCGTAATCGGTCACGATCTCGTTGCCGGCATCGTAGTAGGCGAACGTCAGCTTGTCGAAGTGCCCGTGGCTCAGGCCGTGGGACGTGGCCTTGAAGGTGACGGCGCTGTTGAGCTTTTCGGATGCGGGACGCATGATGCAGAATGCACCCTCGGTACCGTCGCCGCCGTCGCGAAGCCACATGCTGTGGAGTTTCAAGGCTTCGGCCTCTCCTGCCGCCAGTCCCTTTGCAACCGCAAAACCGGCGTCGGATACAAGCACTTTGTGCTGATAGTCCCGGACTACGGAGAGTAGGCTCTTGTCGGCGGGATTGGCGTTGTAGGCAATATCTACCGCGGAAATGAGTTCCTGTGCGCTGTATCCTTTTTCGAGGGCGTCGTTGAAGTGCATGAATTCACCGTCATAAGCCATCTGTAGCAGGGCGTCCACAGCTTTGAGGAGGATGCCGTCGCGGTATTCGAATATCTTCAGTCCGGGGTTGTAAACGTCGAGGCACTGGGCGAACGTTACGAACGGCCAGATGGCGTACCTCAGATAGTAGGCGCCCTCCGTAAAGTAGCCGTCGGGAGAGAAGAGGACGTCCATCTGCTTGAGAAATCCTCCCTCGCCGCTCAAGTCGCTGCCGTACAGGGCTTTCTGCACCAGCGAATCGTCTCCCATCGCAATTCCTATCATGCCCACTCCCGCGCAGGCCCAGGTAGCCCAGTTGTTGATGTTGTTGAACATCTGGGTGTTGGCCCTGTTGTGAGGCAGACCGTGCATGATGAAATCGGTGTAAGGATAGAAGAACTCCTTTTCGATGGTCGAACGGTCTTCCGCCGACAGGAAATCATACACGCAGTCGTATGCAACGGCGGTATGTACCAGGAAGACGCTTTCGTTGAGCGTCTGCCAGAAGATGCGCCCCGGATTTCCCGACAAGCCCAGCGGATGGAAGTCAAGCGTAGGGTAGAAATCAACATAAGCAAGGAGGATGTCCCTGACTTTCTGCGCATATTTTTCCTCTCCGCTAAGCTGCCAGGCAATGCCCAGGTTGTACATATCGTAGTAGTTGAGCTTGTGCATTTCGTGGCTGTATCCTCCTCCTCCGTCCTTGGGGGCAGGAAGGCAGAGCTCACGCTCCACTGCGGCATCGGCATCCTTTAGGAGTTGCTCCCAAGACGCGTCAAAGACGGGCAGCTTCCCCTTGTGGGTGCGTATCTGCCTGACGCCGTCGGCGGTCAGCAGGAGGCTGGGATGAGCGGTCCGGTCTGTCTGTGTGCAGGCGCAGAGGGCCAGGGTAAGAAATATGGCCAATTTTCTCATAAGGCTCTGTTTGATAAAATTTTACCACTGTTGCGGAAACTGTTGCCCGATACTGAGATTTTCTCCCAGGGAGCATCGTCGAGGCGTATCGAGTAACCGCCACGCCCGCTTCCGTTGAAACTGTTGCCGGAGATTTCCAGGACCTGCGCTCCGATGATCCTCAGGACGGATCCGCGGACCTTGTTGCAGCAGTCGTCGAAGGTGCAGCCGCGTACGGTCACGTAAGGGCCGGCGGTGGATTCATCGCTGCCGTTCCTGGCAATCTGCACCGGTATGCCGAGGATGCGCTTGAAGGTGCAGTCCTCGATGAGGATGTCGTCGCCGTTGTAGCGTCCCTTGTCTTCCGTTTCGGCGGCGTAGTTGATTGCGTCTCCGGACAGGGCCTCGAATGAGCAGCCGCGAATGGTGACGCTCTCTGCGAAAGTGCCCTTGAGTCCCCTTATGGGCACGAATCCGCTTTCTCCGCAATTGGAGAAACAGCAGTTTTCGACCGTCAGCGTGTATGGCTTGACCATGTTGTCGTCGGTCGAAATGATGCCTTTGGCGAGGCTGCGCCCGGGGGTGAGCCTTCCGTTGAATCGGATGCCCCGCACTGTCAGGGAGCCCCCGTCGCAGATGGTAATCATGTTCTGGCTCTTCCTGCCGGCGAAAATCACCTCGGGAGAGCATCCTTCCTGGGCCCGGATCAGCGTTGGACGGCAGATTCGCATGCTTTCTTCGAGCACGTACAGGCTGTCCTTGAGGATGATTTCCTCGACTTCGCCGGGGCCTTCCTGAGCCAGTCTGAACCAGGACGCGCCGCGCCCCGCCGCCAGTTCTTCGTAAGAGGGCTCGGCGCAGGTCTGAATGTCAGTGACCTTGTTGTCCTTCCACATGGTGCCGACAGGTGCGAGAGTGCGTTCAAAATCCTGTCCCGTAGTGAATTCAATGCTGCGGCAGGCCTCGAAAACATTGTTCTCGACCGTGGTGTTCCTGACCTGCATGTAGCGGTTGGGCAGGGAGTTGGGCACGCCGTACATCAGGGCGAGGGCGGAGAAGAAGCGCTCGCCCGACAGGCCCAGGAAAGTGTTTCCCGAGACGACCTGGTCTTCGCCGACGATGCGCACACCGCCTGTATTGCGCACACCGTGTCCTATGAACAGATTGTCCAGCGCCTTGTTGCGGTCGCCGTGGCGCAGGGCCAGCACGCCCTGGCACTCATAGAACACATTGCGCTCGATGACGTTTTCGGAAGACTTGATGGATACGACCTCCACCTCGCCGTTGCAACGGTTGAACAGGTTGTCGCAGATGTGCGTGCGGGAGTTCTGCATGCATTGCTGGGACGTGCCCACACGTATGGTCTCGGCTCCGTTGGAACCATATACCGGCCTGGGACCGAAGTAGTTATGGTCTATGCTGTGATGATTGTCGTCGCAGCCGTCATAGTTAAGCATGACGATGAGCGTCACACCCAGGTTGAGTTTTCCGGTGAATGAACAGTGGTCCACGCGGTTGCCCCGGCCGTAGAGATGCACGTAGCTGTAGGATATGTCCCGGCGGGCGGGGTTGCAGGAATCAATGACGCAGTCGGTCAGGCGGCATCCGCCGGCAAGCGAGTCGCCGTCGCGGAACTCCACAATCGTGCCTTTGTCGGCCGTGCAGCCCCTGAACATCAGTCCGCTGACCACGAGCCCGCTGCCGCTGATGTGAAGGGACGAACGTCCTTCGACTGTCACTTGCCCGGGGTGCTCGGGGACGACCACGACGGGGTTCCCGGCGTCTGCCTTGCCGCACCAGCGCAGGTCCACGTCGTTCCAGACCCCGTCCCTGACAAACAGGGTATCTCCGGGCCCGGCGGTCTGCAGGGCCTTCCCGACATCCTCAAGCCCGAGGGCCCGGGGAGCGCAGGAACATACTGCCGTAAGAAACAGAAGGATATATGTGCAGTGCTTGATCATTTCCAGGAAGTTCCAGCGTTTGCGCGTATGGCGGATATGGCATCCGTGCGGTCTTCGTAATCGGGCTTGCTGCCTGTCGTTCCAAGGGATACGCCCTTCTGTGAGCCTCCCCAGATGATATTGTCTTCCCAGGTGACTGCATCCTTTGGGGTGCCCTCCAGCACATTCACGGGAATCATGTAGTTCTTGCCGGAGATGATCGTGTTGCCTTTGATCAGCAGGTTGACGGGCGCGCTGTCCTGGCTGTCCCGCTGGCCGTAATTTACCACGATGCCGTTGCGGCAGTCCACGAAAAGGTTGTTCCGGACTATGCAGTCCTTGACCGTCCAATAACCGTTCAGCGCGGCTCCGGATTCCCCCTTCACCACGCACAGGGCGCTCTTGTAGTTGCTTCCGGTGAGCTTGAAGAAGAAGTTGTCTTCGACGATGTGGCGCTCACCGATTATGCGTACTCCGCCGACCTCGGTCTTGCCTCCGGAGAGGAAATAGTTTCCCCTGACGGTGCAGGCGTTGCCATGACGCAGGGTAAGCGAGCCCTCTCCCTCTTCGAAAAGATTGCCTTCGAAGAGATTGCCGCAGCTCTTGTTGGAGATTATTTCCGCCCGTTCGCCGTCGCAGCGGTAGAAGTGGTTGCCGCGTACGACGCAGAGGGCGTCGGACATCGAGAAGTCGCTTGTGCCTATGCGGATGGACTCCTGTCCGTTGCGTGCCTTGCCTTTGTCGTCGTAATGGGTGTAGGGGCGGGTGAAGTAGTTGTCTGCAATCACGTGTGCGGGAACGATTCCGGCCTCCATCCAGACTACGAGCAGGCAGCCCATGTTCTTCTTATCCAGGAAGGTACAGTGTGATATCTCGTTGTGCGTACCGTACATCGACACCCATTTGGTATCGACTTCGGAGGGCTTGCTGACGCGTCCGTCGATTTTGCAGTCGGATATGCGGCAGTTGCTGCTGCCCTTGGCGAACGTGAGTACGGAACCCTTTACGGAAGTATCGAGCCCGGTGAAGGAAAAGCCTTCGGCGACCAGCCAGCTGCCCTGCAGCTGTATGGAAGAAACTCCTTTGAACACCACTTTCCCAGGCGTCTGGGCCCTGAGCGTAATGGGGGAGCCTTCGCTGCCGTTTGCCGACATCTTGACGCTTACATTCTCGTATTCGCCGTCAGCCCAGACGATTGTGTCACCGGGCTTTGTAAGCTGGAGAGCGGCACGGAATGACTCCGTGTCGCTCACCAATACCCCTGCTTCCTGTTTGGAGGGAAGCGGATCCGGTATTACGAAGCGCTCCGAGCATCCCGCCGGAGCGGCGAGCGCAATGAGCACTGCAAGTTCTGTTGGCAGCATCTTATTCATTAATTACATTTGACCAATACAGATCTACTTCGATGTAGCCTTCCCTGGACTCGAGGGCAAGTCCGGTCGCGGGATCGCCGCAAGTGACTTCGCGGATGTACATGAATCCGGTCTTGTGCACGTCGGAGATGTCCGCAGCCTTGCCGCCGGTCGTGGAGGCGTGATCGTAAGTGAGGTACTGCAGGCAGATTACGCTGCCCTTGACCCAGGTGCTGCCCTCGGCTGTTCCGAAGGCCGGGGCGCTGGTGCCGGCAGGGTCCTGTTCGCACAGGATGTCCGTAAGCGTGCCGGCCGCCACGTTCGTCTTGGTATCGCCGTCACCCATTATCTTCATGAAGATTATGGGCGTTCCGAAGGTGCTGGGCAGAGAGGTGCTCAGGTCGGAGAGGCGGTGAGTCTTGAGCTGCGAGGCTGAGTTCGCGGGATTGTTGAACGCCAGCTTGTGGGCGCTTGACGCGCTTGCGAACATGTAAGGCTTGGCCGAATAGTAGTCTTCCTTGCTGCCGCCGGTGACCTTGTTGGACTGCGAGACTACGGCGTTGGAGCCCGCCTTGGCGTTGGCGTCCACGGGCATGTCGTTCCACTCGTCGGCCGAGATTACCCGTCCCTCGTCGAGAAGGATGAAGGCATTCTGGTTGTTGTAGGCGGGATAAGTGCTCTTGGAGTTGGAGCCGGTGCCTATTCTCAGCCCCTTGGTGTAGTAGAACGGATGTACTGTGACGGTGCCGAAGTCGGCGCGGTTGCCGCCGTTCCAGATTGCCACGAGGCTGACTTCCCTGGCTGCGGTGCCGGTGATGCCGGAGGGCACTACGAACTGCGCCTGAATATCGGTAGGTGCAGATGCGAGCGCCGCTTCCAGACCGTCGATTTCGAATTTCTCGATGGAGGCCATGTTTTCGCCCTTCACGGTGACTGTCCTGCCAAGGTAGAGGCCGCTGTAGCCTTCGTCGGCAGGCACTGCGCTTGCGAATACGGGCGCTGCGGGACCGATGGGGGAGGTGTCCACCTTGAAGTCGGCAAGGATTGTTACTGCCTGCTCGGCAGGGATGCCGAAGTATGCGGTCAGTGCATTTCCGACGATGGCGGGATTCTGTTCGGCGATTCCGGAAGGAATCTTGACGGTGATGGAGTTGTCGGAGGCTTCGGCTATCAGCAACTCCTCGTCTCCCCATTTGACAGAGGACACCAGGGTGAGGTTGCTGCCGCTCAGGACGATTTCGTCGCCGAGCTTTGCCGGCTCAGTCTGCGAGAAGCCATCGAATACGGGAATGCTCAGCGTAAACTTGTCCTGCATGGAAATGGTTCCTCCGGGCCATACAGCTGCTACGTCCAGCTCTGTATCGGCTGCGGATACGTTCACTGCGGGCACGGTGACGACCACGGACGAAGCATCCTTGGAAACGAAACCGGCATCGGCTCCGCCGAAGGAAACGCTGCTGAGCTGATCCAGGTTGCGTCCGCTGATGGTCACTTTGGTGCCTACGGTGCCGCTCTTGGGCTCGAATCCGCTGATAAGCGCGTCGGTTACGGGGACGGTGACGAAATAGTCGTACTTGAAGACGACGGTCTGGGCGTCGGCGTCAAATACCTCAAGCAGAACCATATAAGGTTCGTCCTGCTGGGCCTTGTCCATGGCCGGTATTTCGAAGACGAGGGTCTTCATCGACTTCTCGACGACCGTCGCTTCCTTGCCATCGACTTTCACGGCTCCCACCTTGTCGAGGTTGAGGCCCTTGGCAGTGACAAGGGTGCCGGCGAAGGCCCTCACGGTGCCGCTTTCATCGGTGTTGGGGTCGAGTTTCTCCGTCGTTATGTTGATGGCTGGAGTGTTGACCAGGGTCTGCTTCTCCTTTTCGCAGGAGGCGAAGAGGACTGCGGCGGTCATCAGTATTCCAAATATCCTTTTCATATCCAGAGTCCGTTAAAGTTTGGAATAGTCGTAATCGTATTTCTGCCAGTAGCAGTTGAAGGTAACACGGGTGCTGCCGAAGTTGGAGTTGTTGTACACGCCCCAGTCGATGCCTGTGACGTGAAGTATGCCCAGGCGGCGTATGTTGCCGGCCGGCTGCTCTTTGCTGTAGCCGTTGTTGTTGTAGTAAGCTACGAGGAAGACGGCGTCGGTCTTGTATCCGGGCTCGTCCTTGAGCTCCGCCGTCTGGTGGTCGCACCATTTGTCGGACTTGATGGCTCCTGCGAACGACGCCACCGAGATGCCGGCGATTGTGCCGGCGGCGGCATCGATGGGGAACAGGGTTTCGTTGATGTTGTCCAGTTTGCCGCTCAGTACCTTTTCGATGAGTGCCGTCTCGGCTTCCACCGTGGATGCGGGGTTGAGGTAGCGGAAGGCCAGGATAGGTGTTCCGGGCAGGTTGTTGTTGCTTCCCGGGACCCGGTAATCGTTGGCCGGAGTGCCGGCGAAACTGACGTAGAAGTTCTTGAGCTGGCTGTTGGAGTTGGCCGGGGAATTGATCTGCAACACGTTGCCGCTTACGGCGGAGAAGAAGAAGTAAGGCAGCACGGAGTAGTACTCCTCGTCGGTCACCACTCCGGGCTTGGGAGTGTTGGCTGCCGCCCACTGGTCTCCGTTGTGACGCAGCGCCACAGGATCCAGCACATCTTTCCACTTGGCATTCTCGTAAGCGATTCCGGTTTCGGGCGAGAAGAAGGACACGTATTCGTTTGCCTCGGTGCGGCCCTGTGCCCAGGTGCGGACGTTTTCCCAATAGCGTACGAAGGGAACATACACCACGAACGAGTCGGAGAGGACGATGCTCTCATTGTTGTCGAAATACCAGGCGGTGAGCTTGACCGTGGTCTCGCCGTCCTTGAAGTCTCCTGCGGGGACGGTGAACGTGATCTGTCCGGCCTCCTTGAACAGGGGAGCCTCGAAATCACCGACCGTAATCCTGTCAATGTTGTTGAGGTAGGAACCCGTCAGCACGATGCTCTTGCCGACTGCCGTACGGTCGAGCGAGTACTCGTTGAATGTGGGGACATAGCGTATAACCTTGATGGAGGGCGCTTCGGAAAGCGGAGTGAAGGCTTCGCCGTTGCCGTCGAAGTAGCCGAGGGTGATTCTGGCGTTGGCGTCTTCCACATAAGGGACCTTCACTACGATTTCTTCCTCGGAAGCGACGACGATTTCTGCCTGATGCCCCTTGGTCTGGCCGTCTGCCGTGAACAGCACCGAGGTGACGGCGCCCAGGCCGGTGCCGGAGATAAGCACCTCGTCTCCCATCTCGGCCTCTGCCTGGAGCAGGGATGCGGCAATCGAGGGAACTGCGAAGGTGCAGTGGAAATCTGCAGCGGAGAGTCCTTCCCCTACGGTATTCACAAGCTTGATCTTGCCGGATGTGACGCCGCCTGCGACCCGGATGGACAGCCTGGTGTCGGATACCTTTTCCATGATATCCACCTTCACCGAGCCTATGTAGGCCTCCGTCACGTTGTTGAGGCTCTTTCCGGTAACCCTGACCTCCGCTCCGACGGGCGCGGAAGCAGGAGTGAACTCCTCGATTACCGGTGCAGTCAGTTCCACCTCGTCGATGTGGACCTGGTCGCAGCCGTACGCTGCGAGGAGGGCGATGGACGAAAGGATGATATATTTGCTGATTCTCATAATCTTATGCATCAATAGCCCGGATTCTGGGCGACACTCTTGTTAATGTTCAGAACGGACACCGGTATAGGCAGCAGCGTCTGCCATTCGGCGATAGGGTTCACCACATAGTCGTATGCGGCGTAGAAGGGCTCGGAAGCGAGATACTCGTTGATGGTCGATACGGCCGTTTTCCACCTGAGCAGGTCGAAGAAGCGCTGGTTCTCGAATGCGAATTCGAGCCTGCGCTCGTTCCTGACAGCCTGGCGGAACGCATACTTGGAGGCCAGGTCCCCGAGTTCATAGACCGGGATGCCTGCGCGCTCGCGTATCGCGTTGAGCAGGACGAGGGCTTCGGCTGACGGGCCGCCCAGTTCGTTGTCAGCCTCGGCCTTGAGCAGCATCACGTCGGCGAGGCGGATAACGGGGAAGTCGTTCTCGGCATCGTATTCGCTGGTCATGTCGGGATCGATGAACTTGCTGCAGTAGCGTGCGTTGGCGTTGTCAACCACGACTCCGGTGGTCTTGTTGAAGTAACTCTCTTGCAGACAGACGTCCTTTCGCAGGTCGCCGGGATTGGCGTTGAATGCGGAGATGATGCTGTTGCTGGGATAGTTGTACTGCTTGGGAGCGCCTATGGCCACGTTGCCTCCGTTGTTGACCGGGGCGTAAAGCGTCGTGAACGGGGAACCGATTCCGACGTTGCCGCTGCGGTACCTGACGGCGAAGATTATTTCGGCATTGCCTTCCTTGGTCTTGTCGAAGATGTCGGCGTAAGGCACGAGGGCGGAGCCGGAAGCTGGATTGCCGCATGCTTCCAGGACTTCGCCGAGCAGGGCGGAAGCCTTGGCATACTTGGCTTCGGAGGGCTTGTATTCGGTCATGTAAACCTTGGCGAGGAGTGCCTTGGCGGCCTTCATGTCCGCCCGTCCGAGGTCTGCCGCCGGCATGGCGTCGGGCAGCAACTTGTTGTCCACGATTGCTTCGAGGTCTTCTTCAATCAGCGCCCACACGTCTTCTGCGGGGGAGCGTTGCATGTAGCGGGCCTCATCGGCTCCGGTCTTGCTCTTGACTATGAAGACGGGTCCCCAGAGGCGCACGAGGTCGAAATACATCCAGGCCCTGAGGAAACGGGCCTCGCCTTCGTACCGGGCGCGGAGAGCGTCATCCTTCACCACATCCAGGTTGGCCAGGACGGTGTTGGCCCTGTTGATCACCACGTAGAGGGCGTCCCAGTAATCCTGTACCCAGGCGTTGGCGGTAAGTACCACAAGCTGGTCGAGCTGCTCGATCAGCTTGGAATCCTGGGATGTGGAGTTGTTGACGCGCATGCGGGCATTGTCGGAGCGGAGCTCGGTCATGGCCCATTCATTGTACAGCACGTCGTACAGACCATTGTAAACGCCTATAACCAGGTTGTTTACTGATGTGGCATCCTTTACGTACTCGTTTGCCGCCACCTCGGAAAAGGGATACTTGTCGAGGTTGCAGGATGTGGCCGCCAGGACGGAAACCAGAATCGGTATTATATATCTTTTCATACAGCGTCTCGATTAAAATTTCACATCGACTCCAAAGGTAATCGTGGTAGTCACGGGGAAACCGCCACGCTGGTATCCTGAGATCATCGGGGAAGAATATTGTCCGGAGAGCATCCTGGATTCGGGGTTCACGCCCTTGTAATCCTTGGACCAGAGGTATGCCAGATTATTACCCGTAAGATAGATACGCAGTCCGTCGAGCTTGTTCTTGAGGTCCTTCTTGGAGAAGGTATAGCCCATGATGACATTGCGCAGGCAGATGTACGAACCGTCCTGGAGGGGATAGTCGGTGAGGAGCATGTCGTAACCCACTTTCATGTAGGGAACCTTGCCGTTTCCGGGGTGCTCGGGGCTGACCCAGCGGTCCTTGAGGTACGCCGTGTTGTATTTGTGGGATTCGTTATAGAAAACGTCGCCGTTGAAGACCGTCACTCCCTGTACTCCCTGAAGCAGGAACGAAAGGTCGAACTTGCCGATCTTGAACGTGTTGGTCATGCCGTAAGTAAAATCGGGATAAGGGTTTCCAAGAGCCACACGGTCCTCGTCGTTGAGTACGCCGTCGGGTTTGGCATCGACGATGCGCAGTCCTCCGGGCACGTCGGCTGCGAAGTGAGGGTTGGCCTGGATTTCCTCCGAGGAGTTCCAGACTCCGTCGGTCTTGAATCCGTAGTACTGGATGAGGGGTTCGCCCACTCGTGCGATATAATTCTCGTTACGCTCGCCCTGGGTGATGACTTCGCGCTCGCCGCCGATCTCGAGGAGCTTGTTCCTGGAGAGGGAGAAGTTGAAGTCGGTGGTCCAGGTGAAGTTGCGCCTTGTCACGTTCACGGTGTTCATCTGGATTTCCACGCCGGCGTTGCGGACGCGTCCGATGTTGTTCCAGTACTTGGTGAAGCCGGTGAAGGACTGGGTCGGCTGTTCGAAAAGGAGTGCGCGCGTGATGGAATAGTAGGCATCGACGCTCAGGTTGATGCGGTTCTTCACGACGCTAAGGTCGAGACCGGCGTTGAATTCGTCCGTCTGTTCCCAGGTGATGTCGGCATTCGCCAGGGTGGAGGAATTGTTTGCGGTTCCGGAAACCAGGGCGCCGTTTCCCGCGCCGGTGGCGTAGTTGGCTCCTCCGAGCACTTCGAGGGCAGAGTAATAGTTTACGTTATTGTTGCCCGTCACACCGTAGGAAGCCCTGAGCTTAAGGGAGTTAAGCCAGTCGATATGTTGCATCCACGGCTCCTGTGAGATTCTCCATCCGGCCGAGACCGAAGGGAACCAGGCGTTGCGGTTGCCGCGGGTGAACAGGGACGAACGGTCGAGACGGAGGGATGCCGAGAGCAGGTATTTGTCGGCATAGCTGTAGGTTGCCCTGGCCAGACCGGACTCCAGGATCTTGTCGGGATAACGGAAGGTTCCGGTTCCGGCGCCGTTGCCGTTGTTGTTGGCAGCCAGCGAGAATACGGTTGCGGCGTTGAGTGTGTGTATGTCGTCGGTCGGGAATCCCGTTCCGTCGAGAGCCACACGTTGAACGCGCGTGTTTTCGAGAGTGTAACCTGCAAGCAGGTCGAGCTTGTGACGTCCCTTGGTCAGATTGTAGTTGAGGGTGTTCTCCGTCAGCAGGTCAACGTAGAGCGTGCTGTTGAAAGTCGCCTCGCTGGGCGTTCCGTCCTTGAGGGCGTTGAGGTTCTGGTAACTGTAGGAAGGTGAGTACCTCACGTTGAAGCCGTTTGAACTCTTGAACTTGAGCCCCTTGAGTATCGTAATCTCGATGTAGGCGTTGCCGAGGCCGGAGAAGGATTCGCTCCAGCGCTCGGTATTTGCCATGACGCTCTTTGGGTTGTTGTTGGCCGAGTTGAACGGACTTACCTTGCTGTCCCAGGTGGGGTTGCCGTACGAATCGGGGTCGCCCGTGGGAGTGGTGATCTGGTTGAAGTGGCTTCCGCGTGCGAATCCGGTGTATCCTCCGGTGAATTCGGTCGTCCAGTCGTTGTGGGTTACGGGGAGGAACGACGGTGTCCTGTAGAAGTCGATGAAGTTGTTGCGGGGACGCTCCGTCTTTGAGTAGTTTGCGGAAATGTTGTATCCGAACTTGATGCTGGGGCTCAGATCGACATCCAGACGGGTGCGGAACGAGAGCTTGTCCACGGAGTTCTGCAGCATGATACCCTGGTCCTTGGTGTAGGAAGCGGAGGTGTAGTAGCGCATGGTCTTGCGGCCGCCGCTTACGGTGAACTGGGCGTTGGTGATTCCGGTAAAGCCGCGCAGGCCTTCACGCTGCCAGTCGGTGGCGCCTATGTTCTTCTCGATCCAGGCTGCCGCCCTGTCCTGTCCCTTGACTGCAGGTCCGCCTACGGATTCCTCGAATTCTTGAAGCCTCAGGTAATCGGTGGCAGTGAGCAGGTCGTGCAGTTTGTATGCGTATTTCGTTCCCTGATAAACCTTTACGGAGTAATGAGGCTCGTCGGCCTTGCCGCTCTTGGTGGTAATCATGATGACACCGTTCGCCGCACGCGAGCCGTAGATGGCGGCGGAAGCTGCATCCTTGAGGATTTCGATGGACTGGATGTCGTTGGCGTTGACGGTCGAGAGACCTTCGGGTACCGGATATCCATCGACTATCACCAGAGGAGAACTGTCGGCTGATATGGAACCGGTTCCGCGTACCCTTATCGTCGGTACAACGCCGACTTCGGAAGTGTTGTTGTTGATGGTGAGGCCGGCGACTTGTCCCTGGAGTGCGGTCGTTACGTCGGACACCGGGATGTCGATAAGCGCACCGCCGCCCTCTATCTTGGAGATGGAGCCTGTGAGGTGCGACTTTGCCTGAGTTCCGTAACCTACGACCACGACATCCTCGAGCAGGTTGTCGTCGATGTTCAAGCGCACGTCAATGTCGCGGGAATTGCCCACGGTGCGTTCTTCGGTCTTGTATCCGATGCAGGAAAAGACAAGTGCGGCATCTGCTGAAGGCACGGAGATGCTATAATGTCCGTCCAGGTCGGTAGCCGTTCCGACAGAGGTGCCCTTGATCATGACGGAAGCTCCGACAAGGGGGCCTTCATCATCGGTCACAACGCCTCTCACCTGCCGGTTCTGCGCGGTAAGCGCCATAGGCAGGAAAACAGCCAGCATGATTGCTAAAACTCTGAATTTTAGTAGATTGGCGAATTGCATATAAAATAGTTGGTATTAGTTCGTGTTTGTTGTAAATTGGTTAACCAATTTTTGCCACACGCAAATATAACTATTTATGCGTTAAACGCAATACTAAAATTCAGTAGTTTGACAGAATAGTATTTAGAATAATTTACAGTGATGCCTCCATGGCCCTTGTGAGGATGACGAATTCCTCAACACCCAGGCGCTCGGCACGGAGGTCCATAAGGGCTGCGACCGCTTCGTTCCACTGAACCGGCCTCTCCGCCATGAGCGGCTTGAGGGCGTTACGCAACGTCTTCCGGCGCTGATTGAAAGCGGCCTTCACCACCTGCGTGAACAGCTTTTCGTCGCAGCCGAGCTGTGTGCGGCCGTTACGCCTCAGCCGGATTACTGCCGAGCGGACCTTGGGCGGCGGTGCAAAGGCTCCAGGCTCCACGGTAAACAGGTATTCGATGTCGTACCAGGCCTGCAGCAGCACGCTCAGAATGCCGTAGGTCTTGGTGCCGGGCTTCTCCGCGATCCGCTCCGCCACCTCCTTCTGTATCATGCACACTACTTCCGGGATGCGGTCCTTGTCGTCGAGCACCTTGAAGAATATCTGGGAAGATATGTTATAGGGGAAGTTGCCGATGATGCGATACGGCCCGGAGAAGACGCGATGCATGTCGAGGCGCAGAAAGTCGGCCTGCAGGAGTTTCCCCTGGATGCCGGGGAAATGCGTCAGCAGGTAGTCCACGCTCTCGCCGTCCAGCTCGACAGCCTTGAGGTCGATGTCCTGCCGCTGCAGCAGATACTGCGTCAGCACTCCCATGCCAGGTCCGATTTCCAAAACCGGTGTTTTGGAAATCGGTCCCGGACAATCAGCGACATCCATTTCACGCAGGGAATCTACTATCCGCCTGGCGATTCCCTGATCCACCAGAAAATGCTGTCCCAAAGCCTTCTTTGCCCTTACTTCCATAGTCTTATCCAAGTTTTTCTGCAAGGCGGCCGGCGAGAGAGAGGAAGGCTTCGGCGTCGGGACGGGTGCCGAGGGCCGCGGGCTCACCAGCATCGCCGCTCTCGCGTATGCTCTGCACGAGGGGGATGCGTCCAAGGAGCTCGATTCCAAGGTCTTCTGCCATGCGGGCCCCGCCGTCACGTCCGAAAATGTAGTACTTCTCGTCGGGATGTTCAGCCGGAGTAAACCATGCCATATTCTCCACGAGGCCGAAGATTGGCCTCTCTATCTGCTTGTTGCGGAACATGTTGGCGCCTTTCTCCACGTCAGCCAGAGCTACCTCCTGAGGAGTTGTGACGAGGAGCGCACCCTCCATGGGAACCTCCTGCAGCAGGCTGATGTGGATGTCGCCAGTTCCCGGAGGCATGTCGATGAGCAGGAAATCGAGAGTACCCCATTTGACCTGCAGTATCATCTGCTTGAGGGCGTTGCTTGCCATGGGACCGCGCCAGATGAGAGCCTGTCCGCGGTCGGCAAAGTAACCTATGCTCATCCACTTCACGCCGAACTTCTCGAGCGGTACGATGAGTTCGTGTCCGTCCACCTCCTCCGCCATCGGGGACGCTCCCTCGGTGCCGGTCATCAGGGGTACGGAAGGGCCGTAAACGTCGGCGTCGGCAAGTCCCACCTTATAACCGAGGCGGGCGAGGGCGCATGCGAGGTTGACGGCGACGGTGCTTTTGCCCACGCCGCCCTTGCCGGAGGCTATGCCCACTATATGGCGTACGTTGGTGAGGTTTTCGGTACTGAATTCGATGCCTTTCTTCTTGGGAGCGGCCTCTTCCAGCACCACCGTCCTGACTTCCGGATCCTGCATTCCGCCCCGGATTAGTGCTGCCATGGTGGCGCCGATAAGGTATTCGGCCAGCGGGTCGCGCTTGCGGGGGAATCCGAGCGTAACGGTGTTTCCTTCAATCGAATGTATCATTCCAAGCTCCTCGAGCGTGCGGTCGCCCTGTCCGGGGTGCCGCACGCTGCGGAGCAATTCGAGAATCTCTTCTTTAGTCATTATTTTCGCACTTTTCTTCTTCACATTCCTTGTCGCAGGAAGGACGTACCAGCCTCATTTCGTCGAGCAGATAGCCTGCGCCGCCGAATTTATCCATCATCAGCAGCACGTAGCGTATATCTACGCAGATGCACCTCTGAAGCTGGGGCTCGAACATGACGTCGCTGCTCATGGCCTCCCAATTGCCGTCGAAGGCGAGTCCGATGAGGTTGCCGTCGGCGTCGAGAACGGGGCTGCCGGAGTTGCCGCCGGTGATGTCGAGGTTGGTGAGGAAGCAGGTCACGAGCTCACCGTCGGCGTTGGCGTACTGGCCGTAGTCGCCCTTCTCATATATTTCCTTGAGCTTCGCAGGCACGCGAAACTCGTAATTGTCGGGGTCTTCCTTCTCCATGACGCCCTTGAGCGTCGTGTAGTACTTGTAGAGCACGCCGTCCTTGGGCTCGTAACTCTTTACGGTGCCGTAGGTAAAGCGGCAGGTGGAGTTTGCATCGGGGTAGGACGGTTCGCCCTTCTTCCATTCGAGCAGGGCTGCGGCGAAGTCTTTGGAGGCTCCGCGAAGCTTCTCGCGGCTGGCCATAACGGGCTCACGCAGAGGACCGTAGGCCTCAATCAAGGCGCGGGAAAGCTTGACGGCGGGATCGGCGTTCAGCATCTTTGCCGTGATGGGCTTTGCCGTAAGTTTTTCGTATGAAGTGAAGATGCTCTTGCGGAACATGTTGTCCACCAGCTTGCGGGTGTCGGTCTTGAGGATGCTGCGGCCGTCCAGTTTGATGGCCTCTTCGGGCTTGACGTTCTTCTTGTAGAAGTCGATCATGGCGATGGCGGCATCGTGGTCAACAGTGGCGGAGAAATCTTCGTAATACTCCTTGAGAGCGGCCAGAAGCTGGTCCGTACTCTGCTGTGCGCCCGCTCCGGCAGTCACGCTGCGGTCCACGGCTCCGGCGAAATTGACTATCTCGATGCGTCCGAGGCTTTCGGAAAGCAGGGTGACGCTGTGGTTTGCGGATGAACCTTCGCTTACGGCCTCGCCTATGCGGGAGATTGCCGTGCCCCATACTGCGTTGCGTTCGGCATCGGCCTCAATCCATGTCTGGAGGTCTTTTTCTTTCTGCTCCTCGCGTCCGATGATGTCGAGGGCCTCGAAGGCTTCCTCCTCACCTATCCATTTCTTCCAGCCGTTGGAGGAGCCGGCGTACTTGCTGGCGTACTGCAGGCCCACTTTGTCGTCGGCGCGCATTGCCTTCCAGATGACGTCCTGCCATGCGGCGCGGGCCGCGATGCGTATGTTGTTGGTGGCGAGCATCTCTTCAAGCTGGGCGGCGGTCTGGAAGCGCTGGGTGCGTCCGGGATAGCCCATGATCATGGCGAAATCGCCCTCCTGCACGCCCTTGAGCGATACTCCGAGGAACTGACGGGGTACCATGGGGACGTTTGCAGGGGAGTAGTCGGCCGGCTCGTTGTCGGCTCCGGCGTACACGCGGAACATCGAGAAGTCGCAGGTGTGACGGGGCCACATCCAGTTGTCGGTCTCGCCGCCGAACTTGCCGCTCGATGCCGGGGGAGCGCCCACGAAACGCACGTCGCGGTATATCTTGGAAACGATGAGGTAGAAGACGTTTTCGTTGTAGAAGCTGGTCACGGTGCACTGGCAGCCGGGGTTGGCTTCTTTCGCCTCCTTTAGTATGTCTTCGCGGGATTTGCCTCCGTCGAGCTCGTCGGTGACGTCGGTCATGCTCTGCAGGAAGCGTACGGTAAGTCCGGGTACGGGGATTTCCTGCTCGCGGCTCATCGCCCAGAAGCCGTCTTCCAGGTAGTTGTGCTCGGGGGTGGAGAGAGCCTGTATGCTGCCGTAACCGCAGTGGTGGTTGGTTACGAGAAGTCCGCTGCCAGAGATGATTTCTCCGGTGCATCCTCCGCCGAACTGTACGACTGCGTCCTTGATGGAGGAATGGTTGATGCTGTAAATCTGGTCCGGAGTAAGCCGGGAACCGAGATTGCGCATTGCCTCGGCATTCATTTGCTCGAGGAGGGGCAGGAGCCACATGCCTTCGTCGGCCCGCAGGGTGGCGGTTCCGAGGAGCAGCAGGGCTGCTGCGATGGAGGTGACAATACGTTTCATATCAATCGAATAATGTTGGTTCAAGTTCTTTCGGGTGGAAGCTGCGACGATGCTCCGGAGTCCAGCCCAGGCGCCTTATGGCGTCGATGTGCTCTTTCGTGGGATAGCCGAAATTGTGCTCCCAGCCATATCCGGGATACTTCTGAGCCAGCTGCACCATGTAGGCGTCGCGGGCGGTTTTTGCAAGCACGGATGCGGCTGCGATGCTGGCGTAGGTGGCGTCGCCATGCACCACGGTGGCGTAAGGGATGCCGGCGTAAGGCCGGAAACGGTTGCCGTCCACAAGCAGGAAATCGGGTTTTACGCGGAGCTTCTCAACGGCCCTCTGCATGCCGGCGATGCTGGCGCCCAATATGTTGAGGAGGTCGATTTCTTCTGCGCTCACGGCGCATACTGCCCAGGCCTCGGCTTCCTGCTCGATGACTTGTCTCAGGGTCTCCCTCGCACGGGCGGTCATCTGTTTGGAGTCGTTGAGCAGGGGATGATGGAATCCTTGCGGGAGGATGACCGCGGCAGCAAATACGGGGCCGGCCAGAGGGCCGCGTCCCGCTTCGTCGAGTCCGGCCTCCAGGCGGCCGGGTTCCATGCAACTTTTGAGGTGTGGCAGATTATGCTTCACACCGCAAAGTTAATCATTTATTTTTTACTCAGTTTATCGATTTTTTCGCTAAGGGATTCGATGATTGCGCGAAGTTCCTTGACTTCTGCCGAGAGCTCGTAAACCCTGTCTTCTATGCCGGCCTCGCGCAGGATACCGGTACGCAGGTCGCCGTCCAGGTCTATGATGTCTTCCGGCCTCTTGCCGGTAGCGCGCATGAATCTCCTTGCATTGGCGGTGAACAAATGAGTCTCGCCTCTTTCGAAACGGCCGTAGGTCGAGCGCTGGATGCCCATAAGGTCTGCCATCTCTTCCTGGTTTTTCACTATCCTTTTCCGGATAGTCCGTATGTTGACGTGATACTTGTCCATTGTCCGTTTTTTGGTGTCATCAAAGTTACGCCATACAAACGGGCTGCGCCACGTCATTTTGGAGCACATTTGGCTATAAAAATCAGACAATTTCTTTAAAAAACGTAAAAATCTGTTCCGGACCCCCGGCTTTTGCTTGCATTCCGCCGCCGGCTTGTCCATATTTGCAGCACATTGAAACCATCGCCATGAAAACAAAAATCTACACCCGTTTCGCCTCTCTTCTGCAGACCGGCCTCTATCCCAGTTACGAACAAATCTGCCGCGCCCTTCGCGTCTGTCCCGACGACCTGGACGAACTGATTTTCTCCGAGTTGGGCTATACAGGCGCCGAGCTGGTGGATTATTTTGGGAATCAGAGAGAAAATTATTAGATTTGCAAGCTTTGATAATCTACAACACCATATAAAATGAAAGAATACACTACCAAAGACGTTCGCAACGTGGTTCTTCTCGGTGCTACCAAGTCCGGAAAAACCACGCTCGCAGAGGCAATGCTCTTCGAAGGCAAGGTTATTCCCCGCATGGGCTCCATCGAAGACAAGAGCACCCTGTCCGACAGCAATGAGCTGGAAAAACTCAATCAGCGTTCAATCTATGCGACCCCTCTTTACACCGAGTATCAGGGCTGCAAGATCAACTTCATCGACGCCCCCGGTTCCGACGACTTCATCGGCGGTGCTTATTCAGCTTTCCGCGTCTGCGAGAGCGGTGTGCTTCTCGTAAACGCCCAGCAGGGTGTCGAGGTCGGCACCGACAGCTTCATCCGCCGTGCCGAGGAGCAGAAGCTCCCCATGATCGTCGCGGTAAGCCAGCTCGACGCCGACAAGGCCGACTGGGACAACGTCCAGAACTCCCTTAAGGAGACCTTCGGCGGCAAGATGGTCAACGTGCAGTTCCCCGATGCCACCGGCGCTGCATTCGGCGGTATCATCGATGTCCTCACCATGAAGTATTACAAGGGCGGCGAGGTTCTCGACATCCCCGCACAGTTCGCCGACCAGGCCGAGGAGTACCGTCAGGAGCTCATCGAGAAGGCTGCCGAGTTCGACGACGCACTCATGGAGAAGTTCTTCGAGGAGGGCACCCTCAGCGAGGAAGAGATCCACGGCGGACTCAATAAGGGCATCGTCAGCGGTGACGTATATCCCATCTTCTGCGTCTGCGGCAAGAAGGACATCGGCGTAGGCCGCATCCTCGAATTCATCCGCGACGTGGCACCCGCTCCCGCAGTCAAGCAGGACGGCCCCACCTCCATCTTCATCTATAAGAACGACGTCGAGCAGCACCTCGGAGAGGTTTCCTACTTCAAGGTGATGAGCGGCACCCTCACCGCAGGTATGGACCTCGAAGATCCCGTTTCCGGCGGCAAGGACCGTCTGAGTGCCATCTACGCCGTTGCCGGTTCCAAGAAAGAGGCTGTCACCAGCCTCCACGCCGGTGACTTCGGCTGCGCCGTCAAGCTCAAGAACAGCAAGTCCAGCACCACTCTCGCCGCTCCCGGTTCAGACATCGTCTACGACCGCATCCAGTATCCCGCTCCCAAGTACCGCTGCGCCATCAAGGCCAAGGTACAGCAGGACGACCAGAAGCTCGGCGACGCCCTCAAGAAGATAGCTTCCCAGGATCCTACCGTGGTGGTAGAATACTCCAAGGAACTCCGCCAGACCATCCTCAGCGGCAACGGCGAGCAGCACATCAATATCGTCAAGTGGCGTCTGAACAACGAGTTCGGTCTCGAGGTCGAGCTCTTCGCTCCCAAGGTGCCTTATCGCGAGACCATCACCAAGGTGGCCTGCGCCCAGTACCGTCACAAGAAGCAGTCCGGCGGCGCCGGCCAGTTCGGTGAGGTACACCTCCTCGTCTGCCCTGCAGAGGGTGAGCTCAACACCAAGTTCATGATCAACGGCAAAGAGACTCAGCTCAACATCAAGACCCAGGATATCACCGAGCTCGAATGGGGTGGCAAACTGGAGTTCTACAACTGCGTCGTCGGCGGTTCCATCGACCTTGGCTTCATGCCCGCAATCCTCAAGGGTATCAAGGAGAGAATGGTCGAAGGCCCTCTTACCGGTTCCTACGCCCGCGACATCCGCGTCTTCGTTTACGACGGTAAGATGCACCCTGTCGATTCCAAGGAAATCGCCTTCATCATCGCCGGCCGCAACGCATTCCGCGAGGCATTCCGCAACGCCGGACCCAAGATTCTCGAGCCTATCTACAACGTCGAGGTCATGACTCCGAGCGAGTATCAGGGAGCCGTCATGAGCGACCTGCAGAACCGCCGCGGCATGCTCGGCGACATGGGCGCCGACAAGGGCTTCGCCATCCTCAAGGCCCGCGTGCCTCTGGCAGAGCTCTACCGTTACTCCACAACCCTGAGCTCCCTCACCGCAGGCAGCGCGACCTTCACCATGGAGTTCGCCGACTACCAGCCGGTTCCCGGAGATGTCCAGACCAAGCTCCTTGCCGATTACGCCGCACAGGAGAAGGACGAAGACTAATTCTGGTTACATATCAAAAAAGCGCCCGGAGTCAATATCCGGGCGCCTTTTTGTTTATGTCTGCCTTAGTCCAGGCTTTCTTTGATTCTCAGGCTGATGTCCTGCCAGTGGGCCTTAAGCGGGTTGCTGCGTCTTGCGCCCCTGTGCCCCTGTGCCCCTGCAATGACTTTTATAATAATTACGCAAATAAGTCATCCAAAACTCAAAACAAAACGGGGTCCTCGACGACTATGTCTTCGATTCCTTCGCCGTCCCATGAAGAGCCGGAGAGAAGGCTCATAAGTAGCCTGCTCTCCAGCAGCGTCATGTCGGGTTTGTAATAATGAGGCTTAATCATTTCAGCAGTTCATTTGCCCATAAATGATCAGGCTTGAGAGACTGAACCTTACGCAGCAGGCGACGGGCCTTTGCTTTGTGGCCGAGTCCCATCTCGCCCAGAGCCTGGGTAAAATAAGCAGCAGAGTTCTTTCCTTCTACGGTTGCTCCGGTGGTTCCTTCGGCGCCATAGAAGTTGATATATTCTGTAATTATTGAGCCCTTGCCTTCGGAGACCATAGTCTTGAAGATGTCGCGTGCTTCTGCCTTTTTGCCAAGTTTTACGAGAGCAAGGCCGGTCCAGTAACGGAAATCCTTGCTGCCCTTGAGGTTGAAGTCCTGATTGGCAGCGAGTTCATAATACTCGCGTGCTTTTCCTTCGTCTCCGAGCTTTTCGTATGCCAGACCCAGCTCGTAATTAATCTGGGCGTCGTGCGTTGCGCGCTCGTTCACAAGGAAAACCTGATGATTCTCGGGATATTCGAAGGCTTTGTTATACAGAGTAATGGCACCATCAATATCTCCTTCTGCCATCTTTTTCCTTCCTGCAAGTATGCAAGCATCCACAAAATTGTCGTGGAAGTTGGCGACACCCTCCCGAGTCGGGAAATAGCAGTTGTCGAGGAGGTCGAGGACATAGTCATAGTCGCCCTCGTAAGTGCCAAGAATTACCTCCTGAGCAAGAGGATAGTAGCGTTTGACTCCTGTGTCGTGATGCGATTTAAGCAACTGATAGCGTTCGCTGACGGGAGCCTGGAGAGCTTCCATCGCCTGGTCGCATTCTTCGAGGTACAGAGGGGCCGGATTGATTTCAATGGCCTTCTTGTAGCACCGGACAGCCTCTGCATAGTCTTTGGTGTGCAGCCAGTTCGCCCAGCCGAGATTGCGCCATGCCAGGTCGTCTCCGGGATTCATCTCCACGCACTTCCGCCACTCCGCCATCGCATTGTCGGGCTGAATGTTGTAGAGCAGGTTGCCAAGATAGTAATACGGCTTTTCGCTGTCGGGGCAAGCCTTCTTGGCCTGCTGCAGCACGTCAATTGTTTCCAGCCGGAAAGGAGCGCAGTAACCCACAGGGAGGTCGAGCGCCTCACGGTAAAGGGCGTCGTTTCCGGTGAGATATGCAATATACATCTTTACGGTAGGATATGCGACCCTCACGTCAATATCCTTTAAAAGGGTCAGCGCCCTGTCCTTGAAGCCGTTGTGCCAGTATAGGAGAGCCAGTTCCAGATAGCTTTCCGGCTGCTCCCGCATGAACTTGTGGAAATCAACAACCGAAGCAGTTTCGCACAGCGCCATCGCGTTGACGGGATCTGCTTCAAGGACAGTTTTGAAGCAAGCGTCGGCCTCTGCGGAACGTCCGAGCTTGCGTAGCACCAACCCTTTGAAATCAATAGCCTGGTAGTTGCGTCCATTGTAGGCAATTGCCTCTTCCAGGCGGTCGAGCGCCATCTCCCAGTCACCCTTTTGTGCGTACATCTGGGCCAGTTGGGTATTCGCTCCGGAGTTGTAAGTATAGTTCCAGGTAGCGCGGTACAGCGTATCCATGGCTGCATCGTACTTGCCCTGAGCCTTCAGGACGAGGCCGAGATTGTACATGGCCTCGGCATCCTTGGGCCTGGTGTAGTCCTTAGTCTGGCGGCGTATAGCGGCGCGCAGATAGGATGCCGCCTTGTCGTATTCTCCCCTCTTGCGATACCATACTCCCATCTGGGTGTTGGCGCGCGTGTCACCGGGATCGCGGCGGAGCACCTCGAGGAAATAGTCGGTGGGATCGATGAAAGGATTATGGAACTGGAGGTTGCGCAGACCGACCAGATAGCACTCCTCGGTATTCTGAATGTCCTGGGGCTTCTTGGGGCGCTCGACGATGGGAGGCAGCGGGGAAGTGGGATCCTTGACCACCGGAGTGTAGCTGAGCATCTGCTTGCCGTTGCCGTCGCAAAGCACCATAGTCAGTTCGTGTTCCTGCACGCCGGCTTCCACTGGAACGGTCTTCACGTAAGGCTTGCCAGGGTCGATGTAAGCAATCACATCTTCGAATACGGGTTTGCCTGCGCGCATCAGGGATACGCGAAGCCCCTTCATCTTTTCGGTTGCATTCACTCCAAGAAGTACCTGGTTCCCATCCTGCAGGTCCATGTTGATGGCTGCGTGACGGTTTCCCGCTTTGACGCCTTCTATGTCACGGAGGGCATACCAGTACTGGCTGAAGGTCTTGGTCTCGTAGGGGAAGTTCCAGTTGTAGTCGGGCTGATTGTCGGAATAGGCGCCCACCATCAGCTCGATGTAGTGGCCGCTGTTGTCGGTCAGGATCTTGGTGTCCCACTCGCTGTTGGGACCCCATAGCCAGAACTTTCCGCCCTTGATGATGTTGTGGTTGCCGGTCAGCATGGTGCCGGCGTGGCGTCCGTGGTCGTAACCGCCGATGAAATCGGCCTTCTGGTCATACACGAACATGGAGTTGCTCATGTAGTGATTCTTCCACCAGCTTGCATCGACGCCGTCCTTGTAGAAATCCATTCCGTTGAAGGGTTCATGCGTTATTGGCCAGTGTGCAAACCAGTTCTTGCAGTGGAAGGTCACGAATTCGGTACTCTGGGGAAGGCAGATTTCGTAGTTCTCGTCCACGAGCGTGGAGACGTTGGACCAGTAGAGTATGGAGTTGTTGTCGGGAGTGCCGTTCATGAGGCGTCCGCTGATTTCCATGTAGCTCTTTCCGGGATGCAGCGTGATGCCGATGGCCCACTGCATGCGGTGGCGGTATTCGGTCTCGCCCAACCAGATTGTCTTGGAACCGTCGGGGCTCGTGGTTATCTGCCAGTCACAGGGGATATGGCTTGTCTGACGGTGATGGTGGAACACGTTCCACTCCACGCCTCCGCTTATCCAAGCGCCGGTCATGCCAACGTTGGCAGGCTTGACCACATGGTTGTGGTAGAAAATATCGTATCCGTTTGTCTTGTCGATGGCATACATCAGGCGTCCTCCTATCTCGGGAATTACGCAGAGTTCCACATACTCGTTCTCCATGTACAGGCAGTCATATGTGACGTCCTGGCGGTTGCGGGTCATGTTATCGTTCAGCGGATACGGATAGACGCTTCTCTTGGCGCGCTGGTAACTCCAGTCGCGCTCGAAGATGGGCGCCTGCTCGGCCGGATCGAGCAGATAGGTGGGAAGAGTAATCTTGCCTTCGTAAGCTTTGACTCCCTGCGCCTTTGCAAAGAAAGGCATAAGGAAGGCCATAGCCAGTACAATCAATACTGTTTTTTTCATAGTCTGAATATGTTAATACCAGTTCACATCCGACATGTCAGGTGTGAATTTAGATGCAGTGGGGTATGATGAGACGCAATAATTCTTGAAGTTGGAAGAATTCACGCCAAGCGAGGAAGCGTCCACGGAAATGGAACCTCCGGCCTTGCAGGATGCAATGGATGCGGAAGTTACTACGTTGCCGACGAGCAGGCCGGGCATGCAGTGGCGCTTCGTTTCACCCTTGAAGCCCTGGATGATATCGATGGCAGGTTTGGCGTTGCAGCCCTCCAGAGACACGTCAGCTACAGCAAAGGCCACTATTCCGCCTGCGGCGCCCACGGCGTAGGTCCCGGTTGATTTAAGGATGCTTTCAGACGTGCAGGAAGAGAATGCCGTCGCATTTGCGAGACCGGCGATTCCGCCGAGGCAAGTTGAATTCACATCCATGGCAGTCCACCCTCCTTCTATCGTACCGGTATTGGAACACCCGGAAACGTTGGAAGTATTGGAACCCTTTCCGATGATTGCACCCACGATACCGGCAGCGAAGTCTCCGCGGGCTCCGGAACCGTTGTTGGTTACACCGCCGCTGTGGCGACAGAAAACTTTGATGGTTCCGCTGTTGGAACAGTTGAGTATCTGAGTGTTGTACCCGTTGACACCGCCGTTGTCAAGCGCTCCGCTATCACCGGGAGAGGTCGTGTACCATGAGCAGCTGCGGCCTAATATTCCGCCGATGGTTGCAGCCTTGTTGGAAGAACCTTCACCATTGGATATGCGGCAGACGTCACCTGTATTGATGCATCCGTCAAAGACCACGCCGTTCATGTAAACCTGCCCACAGATGCCACCAACAGCGTTTTTAACCGAGAAAGAGGAACCTGCACCTTCAATGTATATTTTGCCATGGTTCTCGCAGCCTTGGAACGTGCCTGGACAGCATTCCTCGTCCACGTCGATGATGGTTGCGGTGGAACCACCCTTTATTATGTGGCCAACGGCAGCGATACCGCCACCATAAAGACCTGAATTGCCGGAAGGCGTGTGATGTATCGTGATGTCGCCATAGTTCTTGCAGTTTTTGATGGTGCCGCCGTTCTGGGCGCAGATGGTGCCGAAAATAACTCCTCCGCCTAAAGTAAGCTCGGTGCCGGAGTAATTGACGCAGTTTTCTATAAGCCCGTAATTCCTTTTTGCAATTGTCGCGTTACCCACTTCGGCCGGGTTTGCAAGAGAAGCGAAAGATCCGTCTATGGTGACATTCTTTACTACTCCGTCAAGACCGATTTCAGAAAACAGCGGCCACATGTTGCCGTCTGCGGTTAGCTTGTGCCCATTACCGTCGAATGTGCCGTTGAACACACCTTTTGCGTATGCAAAGTAAGTTGCAACGTTAAGGTCGTTCATAAGTTTGAGAGTCTTGCCTGCAAAATCATCGCCTTCGGAGATCGCCTCTGCAACGGCTGTCCAATCGGCAATGGTGTAGATACCACCGTCGATAAGAGTTCCTGCAGGCGCGAACGTGATATTTGTCGGATAGATGACACCGGGCTCAGCGGTGAACTCTTTGCTGGAGGTTAGTATCTGATAGTGGTTATTGACATCCTTGATACGTATGCTGAGTCCCTTCGTATACACTTTTGCCGGGATTGCCACGATGACGGGCTCGCCAAGTGGTGCGCCGGAGCCACAGTCAACTACGATTGAATTGCCGTTGAACCTATCTTCAACTATGGCACATGTCTCAGGATCGAATGTAAACGTACCGCTGAGGTTCTCGCTTGCCGCCGCACTCACTTGTATCTCGGCGATGGCATCGCTGTCAGTACTGCTGGTAATGACAAACTTGAGGAACGACATTGCGTGCTTGAAGGCAATGCCTTTCCCTTCTTCCTCCTGTTTGCCGACCATGATTGCAGCGGCCGGATCAAAGGAGCCTTTGACCCAGGTCTGGTTTCCGGGTACGGATACGCGGCCATATGCACCATTGTCCGGATCGAAAGATGCCGCGACATATGCAGATGCAGGATAAATGCCGTAATAAGGAGCATCGATTATGGGGAATGAAAAAAATGCGGCTTTTCCACCTGCAAGTATTTCTATGCCCGTTGACGTCTCACCGTTGACGACTACTGAGTCATCATTGTTCCAGGAGCAACTAAGACCGTCAAGTGAGGTCTTGGAATCAGATGCGATGGTCGCTTCCAGCCTGACGGTGCCTGACGGCGCTATATTCTGTTCTATCTTCTTCTCGCAGGAGACAAGTGCTGCGGTCAGGATAAGCCCTGCAATAATTACATTGTTTTTCATAACCAGCAAATAATTAGATCCAGTCGAAATTATCTTCCCCTTCAGTAAGGTCGGGAAGAGTATTGGATTGACAGAGGAGAGTTTCCTCCTCTCCGATGGACCAGACTGTGTCCGGAGTCACATAGAAATGTGCAATTGTTTTTGTTTTCATATGCGGTCTTCTTTTACATTAATTCCATTCAAAGTCATGCTGACCCTCATCAAGACCGGGGACGGTTGACGATTGGCACAGAAGTTCAACTTCCTGTACAGCATACCAAACAGTATCCGGATTGCTATAGAGCTGTTTGAGCGTGTTCTTTTTCATATCTGTTCAGCTGTTAATCGTAAATCATGGAGAAACTCAGGCTCTGGTCCCCGGTAAAGTAGAATGCGCAGGAATAAGCTCCGCTTGCGACATTCGGCGAAGTGCGCTGTACGGCGCCTGAAGCGGCAGCCTGTATGCTTCCGTCGGCGCAGCGCAGACGGAAACGCAGGAAACCGTTCCGGATTCCGTGCTCGAAGGTGCAGTCTGCACTGATGGCGGTATTGCCGTATCCGATGGCGAAGGTTGCATCATGCTTGAACGCTCCGTCCCAGGTGGAACACTCGCTGCTGTTGTGCTTCCATTCGTCTCCGTCAAGATAATCCAGATACCAGAAGCACGGGCCCTGGCGGGTGTAGAAGGGGGCGCTGAAGCGTATTGTGGAGCCTTCCTTGAAGTTCTTGACGGGAATAACGAACTCGAAATAATCCCCGGTCCAGATGGCGTTCAGCGTGATCGAGTATCCGCCGGAGGTATAGAAGCCTCTGCTGTAAATCAAGTTATCGACGGGCTTGCTGACGCTTACCCACTTGGCGAAGGCCTGCGGCTGTGCCGAGAACCAGATTCCGAGAGGGTTCCAGAGGAACTGGCATCCTATCCCTCCCCAGTCGCTGAGTGTGAAGCGTACAGGGAAAGCGACAGGCTTGACATCAACGCCCTTGTCATTCAGACAGACGCTGCCCGGATTGTCAGCATAGTCAGGAACTCCGGTATAGGAACTGAGGTCGGTGATGTGGGAAGGGTCGCTATATGCGGCGTTGACGGCGGCTAGAACGGCTGCCCGGTTGTCGTCCGTGAAAGGAGTGGTATATCTGTCGGGATAAGGATAAAACTCCGTGAAACGGAATGTTACTTCTTCAGGAGCTATGCCCGTAAGAGGCGTGATGAGTGTCTTCCAGATAAGCAGAGACGCCGCTGCGCGAGGCATTCCGTAGTCCAGATGGATATGGTCTCCGCGGCAAAGGTCATCGGGATGAACGGCGTTCAGACCGGTCGTGCGGAGATTCTGCAGCAGAGCACCGGTAGAAATGATACGCTTGAAAGGATAGCCCTCCGCAGGATCCATTACATGGGATGAATTCTCGCGGACCACGGTCTCGAACTGCGTTACATTGCTTCCGCCGAACCTGCTCTTGATGGTCTCGTGATACTTCGACCAGCAATGGGACTGGAAATATATGAATTCTGCATCGGGGCTCGTAACTCTCAGTTTTTCAATCAGCCCGTGAATTGCATTTTTCTCGGTATCGCTCCAGGTCCAGGCATACTCGCCTCCGGAATACTCCTGCAGGACGATGATGTCGAAAGGCCCGGTCGCCGCTATGTCCTGGAGAGAATAATCGAGGTCGATGCTCCCGTTCCAGAAACGCTGTCCGGGAGTCCAGGTACACAGAGCTGCGTTTTTGGCCTTGTCGAAGTTGTTGTTGTATCCGACCAGATAGTATCCTCCGTGATAACTTCTCGTAAGTTCAACATTGCGGACACCTTCGTGATTCAGCATGAGAGGCAAAAGGTCGGTTGCATCCAGGGTATGGCTGTTGCCAACAAACAGGATTCTGGTCTTTTTGCCTGAATCAGAACTCGGAGCCTCGCCGTCTATCAGGGTCCCGGTTGGCTTGAAATCTATGCTGGTTTCGTAAATCTTGCCCGCCTCTGCAGTAAACTGCCTGGCAGACTTGATTACCTGATAGTGATTCTTGATGTCCTTGATTTTCATGGAGATGCCTGTTTGGTACGTCCGGGCCGGCAAAGCTATTACGATGGGAGCGCCCTGTGCAGCCCCTGCGCCGCAGGAGACGGTAATCTGCTTGCCGTTTTTTTCGTTGCCAGTAAGGCTGAGGCTCGAAGGGTCAAAGCTGAATTCACCGCTCAAGTCCTCGCCGGAATTGGCCCAGACGCTGATTTCTGCGATTGCATGGTTGTCGGAACCGCCGTTTACAGTCAGGCGGATATAAGACATGGCATGGACGAAATCCAGGCTGGAACCTGCCTCGGAGGCCGCCACCATGATCGCCGAAGAGGGATCAAAAGAGCCGGCGACATAAGACTGGGTCTCGGGAACTGTCACGGTACCGTAACGGCCTGATGCCGGTGCATAGGAACCGGCTTTGTACGCAGAGGCCGGATAGACTGCATGGTAAGGGGCATCGATAAGCGGGAGGGTAAAACGCGCCTTTTTCCCCGATTCAAGTATTTCGATGCCGGTGGAGGCCTTTCCGTTGACTGCGATGGCATCACCGTCCGACCAGGTGCAGGTCAGACCGTCCAGAGCAGTACGGCTGCCGGCATAAAAGCCGGCCTCCAGTACGGTCGCACTCTCTTGAACCTTTTCGGGTTCAGCCGGTTTCTGGCATGCGGCCAGCAGGCAGGGGAGTAAAATACTTGTCAACATTCGATATCTGATCATAGATTCTTGATTTTAATCCAATTGGAAAGGTTGGAGTCTCGCAGGGCATCTGTCGCCGATACTGAACTCTCGTACAGGGTAAGATTCATAGCAAGTTCTCCGACGGCATGGACAGATGAGCGCGGAACGCAGACTTCCGCTAGCCAGCCCTGGCCGTTTGCGACAGCCGTGGAAGCCGTTATGCCAAGCGAGCCGTCAGTCGTCCAGGAAGAACCGTTCCAGCGGCTGACGGATCCGAGGGCATCCTTGTTTAGCTTGATGCGGCAGGCGTCGGAGCTGAGGGTGGTGCCAGGTGCCGACAAGTCGAGATAAACGTAGTCGGAAGAACTTATGGACTCGTCCATCACTTCTACCAGAAAGTACAGGTTATTCTGGTCGGAGGAGCACCTCAAAGTGGCCTGGGCCTGTGATTTGGAGCCGACGAAAACGGCCTCGTCACTTGCTTCCCATTCCGTATTGACTCCGTCGGCCTTCACCGTGCGTGAGGTGGCCGAAATGCTATGGTTCAGCGCATAACGCACAATGGCGATGACGGGAGGATTCGATGTGCTGGTGTCACCCCCGCGTCCTATGCGGACCGCCGCCATCATCTCATGGCTGCCGCAAACGTCGAGTCCGCCCCATGAGCATCCTCCCTCGTCGAACAGCCTGATGGGAGTGGAATAATTACGCGCAGTTTCGTCTCCGATCATTGCATACTGGCGACCGCTGGAATAAGACACCACAGTCTCGCCCGAAGGGAACTGGATGATGTACGGGGCCGTTCCTGAATTTGCAATGGTGGGATTATAAAATTCTGAATCAGTGGAATACACTTGTCCACCTGTGCCCCTCCAGCCGTCTGGGCCGTCTGTGAGGTCGGGCCAGTTTCCGTCTGCAGGAGACCACGACTGGGATATCTTGAAGGAGGCGCTGCCCGTAGAGGCATTGTAACTCTTCACCGTCTCGAACACTCCCGTAAGCTGCTGCGAACCATTGAGTTGTATAAGCACCGGCATCTGGTCGGTATAACGCTCGGGGTATGCCGAATCCGCAGGCCAGTTGTGCCTTATTGCGTGGAGTGGTGAGTATGAACTCCAGGGCTTCGACCCGAGGGCGGGATACCATGTGGAACCGTTGTTGTCGGAATACACCATCGCGGTTCCCGAGTTGCTGCTGCTTATGAGCGGATGGCTCTCGGAGAAGTAGCACTCCAGGCGTCCGTTGCTCTTCTGGACAAGATGGGCTTCCCAGTTGGGCCCGCGGTGGATGACCTTGGCCGTCGTTGTCCAGGTCTTGCCGTTGTCGGCGCTTCGCTTGAGCTCTATTCCGCTGTACAGCTGGCTTTCGGGCTTGTTGTAGTAGGAAAATGGACGGAACGATGCCACCGCGCATACGTATCCGTTGGCGAGCACTACGGAGTTGCCGTTGGTGTAAACCTTGGTGTTGTTGCCATTGGGCGTGGAATAGCCCCTGACCCTCTGGAAGAGGAATCCCTTGTTTTCCCAGTTGATTCCGTCGGGGCTCAAGGCATAGTATACATCCATGCCGTTCGCGTCGCCGTCTGTGTCGCTCTGCTGCCAGGTAAGGAGGAAACTGCCGTCGGCCATGCTGCGGACCCTTGGGTAGTTTGGAGCATACATGCCGAACGATGGTCCGAGCTCCACATAGCTGCGCATGTTCTTCATCAGGCTGGCGTCACCGCACTCTCCTGCATGGGAATTGATGCTCTGCTGCCCGGCGTTGAGCTCACAGAAAGGAGTAAGCGTTACGGAACCTTTGTAAGAAAGGGACCCGGCGCCTGCGAGATCGACTCTGAACTGCTTGAGCGTGGCGCGGTTGCAGCTGAATGTACGGTCGGGGAACACGAAGTCGTAGTTGGTGGTGCTTACGGTCAGCGAACCGGTATATGTTCCCGGGATGACTGTAAGGAATACGTATCCGCTTTCCGATTGTCCCACTGTCACGGCATTGTCGAGCGTAACCTGGACGGAGCCCTTGGCCGCTGTGAAAGAAAATGCGTCCGCAGAGAAGTTCTCCGCGTCGGCGATAAAGGTCCCGGCTACGGTACCCTTTGATGCAGAGAATTTTACGGACTTAATCTGCTCGTCGGCATACGCCCCCGAAGAGTCGTATATCCCGAATGCGAGGATGCCTCCGGCAGGACGGAACATGAGCTGAAGGCCCTCAGTTGACAGATCTTCTCCGAAAATGTATGGCTCAGCCACCATCGGGTTGACGCTGCCGTTGTATTGTCCGGCTGTAGTCTGGGTCTGAAGCTCCGGTACCGTGAGGGAGAAGCGGGAGGTCGTTCCCTTTACGGATTCCGAATAAGGATAGTATGCATACAGTTTGTTGCCGGAATGGGGCTCGGGGACCGAGGCGCTGAAAATCACGCCGCCGGCTGCCGTCCGCTGGGGCTCCGCTTTCACGTTACCGCTCGAACGGCTCGGGATGCAAACGCCGATACGGTCGGTCGCATCTTCCCAGAGCATGGTATAATCAGGGCTGAGGGTGGTGCGGGTGGCCTCCGTCTGCGGGACGATGGTCAGGACTGTGTCGCCTGGAGCAGTCTCCAGGGTAGCAGCCTCCGAGCAGGACGCAATGATGAATAATACCGATGCTATGTAACAGGCCCTTTTCATTTGGCGCCGGTCATTGATTTGATGAATTCTATCTCTTTCTCGCTGAACGGGGTTCCGTCTTCACGGAAGATATCATGGAACCAGACATCGGGTTCCTTCTCCCAGGGGATGGAGATGCCGTCCTTGTCGGTCTTGTTCCAGTGATAATGGCAATTGAGCTTGCCCGTCACGAGGCCGAAGCTGATGGCTCCCACATTGTATTTCTTGAATACCGGCATACATCCTTCGAAGGTGGAGCCAAGCGTACGCGCCATATATTCAGTGCAAATAAGAGGGCGTCCGTACGGAAGCAATGTCTGGATGAAGCGCTCTGTGACTTCGGGTTTCTTGTATGCATGGAATGATATCACGTCGCTGTTTTCCAGTACGAAACTCACCTCAGGAAGGGATGTGCCCTTTTCGCCGACCGGACGCCAGAGGGGCGCCGTAAGCGGCTGGGAAGGATTGACTTCCCTGGCCCAGCGGAAGGTTGCGCTCATGAGAGGGACAGATGATTTGACTCCGCGGCGCAGGTTTTCAGGCTCGTTGTAAAGGCACCACATGAGGATGCGCTTGTCGTTGCGGTATGTACGTAGGATGTCCTTGACCATCCTCTCAAGTTTGGGCCAGGTAGTGGGGTCGTTTACCCATTCCGTGCCGGGCACCATGCACCATTCAGAATTGTGGACGCCTTTGCGGCTCGGCGGCTGGGGGCCGAGCTTGGGCTCCTTGCACTTACCGCCGTTTGTCCAAAACGTGGGCAGAGCGCGAATATTATGCTTCTCGCAGATGTCCAGGAACTGACTGAAACGCTGCTTGAAACCCTTGGGGTCGTCCAGATAAACGAGATGTGAGAAGAATACGCGTACGGTATTGAATCCTATGCTTTCGGCATAACCGAGTTCGCGGTCGATGATTTCAGGGGAGAATGTCTCTGCCTGCCACATCTCAATTTGGTTGATGGCATTGGATGTAACATAGTCACATCCGACTATCCACCCCTTGTCGGCCGCCCACTTATTGGCTTTCTCTGCGCTCCAGCGAGGCTTGGGAGCGGCAAAGAGGGTGGTGAAGGCAAGAGCTGCGCCGATTAATATGCTGAGTGTCTTTTTGATCATATTCCTTTGATTTTAAGCCATCCGGCAGGAGTGTTGGTGTCCTTGACCGAATCTTCTGAATTTGCAACTGCATCGAAAATGGAGAAGTTGACGAGGCACTCACCTCCGTCTATGCTTACCTCGCTGCGGGGTACGCTGACCTCTACGAGATAACCGTTGTCGGTATCGGAAAGGGATGTGGGATTGCCGTCGTATGCTGCCTTGGCAGAAACGGGACAGTTATCAAGTTCCCGCCAGCTGCCTGCAAAGTTGCTGACGTTCTTGAGACCGTCGAGGTTTACCTTGATGCGCCTTGATGTCGCACCGAACTTCTCGCCATTGCAGAGATAAATGGTGCAGAAGTCGCTCTTCGAAATCTTTTCGTCTATCACCTCGACCAGGAAATACAGGTTGTCGGCATCAGCGCTGCAGCGCAGCGTGGCACGGGCGTCACCCTTGCTGCCTACGAACAGGGCGTCGTCTTCGACCGACCAGTCGCCATTGTCGGCATCCACCTTGACGGAATGCCTGGACGCAGTTATGTCGTGGTCGAGATTGAAACGGGCTATCTGAATGCATGCTTCTTCTGCAGAGATGCGGGAATCCCTCATGTATCCTATCACCTGATGGGAAGACGACAGGTCGAATCCTCCCCAACTGCCACGGTAAGGCAATCCGTCGAAAGCGCTTCCCCACTCGCGTGCCGTAGGGCTGCCTATCATCAGATGCTGCTTGGCATCGGTACCTCCGTATGCAAGCAGACATTCTCCGGAGCGGAACTGTACGAGATAGGGAGCAGCGCCGCGAACAACAAGGGAGTCGATACGCTGCTCGCGTGGCAGCACTTCGTCATCGACGAGGTTGACCCACACGCCGTCAGGCTTGGAAAAAGCAAGAGCGATGGAGAACTGGTCATTGGTGCCGCCGGAACTGTTGGCGACCCTCTGGTTGGCGCTTTCCATTGCAAACGCAAACTGCTTGGAGTTGTTGAGGATTACGCCGACAGGCATCTGATATGTATAGCAGTTCATCGCACCGTATGAAGAATTGCTTGGCTTGAAGTTCCACCAATGCTTGCGCATTACGCGGAAATGGCCTCCCAGGGCGGGCTCCCATGTGGTTCCTCCGTCCTTGGACCATACCATGCCGGTTCCGGAATGGCTGGAACTTATCCATGGACGGCTCTCAGAATAGAAGCACTGGATTTCCCCGTCAGGAAGCTCGATGAGGTGAGCTTCCCAGCAGGGTCCATGATAGATTTCAGTTTCTCCGTACCAGGTCTTCCCGCCGTCTTTGCTCTTCTTGACGATGAGTCCCTGGTCGGCCTGGGCGTCAAAGTTACCATAGGCTCTCACGGCCCGGAACGCGGCCACGACCAGCAGTTCGCCGCTGGAGAGCACCAGGCCGTTGGGGTTGGTGAAGTAGCGCACGTCCTTGGTCCCTATGGAGGTAGTCACTTCGTAACTCTTCCAGAGGTTGCCCATGTAAGTCCAGTTCTTGAGGTCCTTGCTCAAGGCATAATGCGTATCCTTGCCGTTGGCGTCCGATACAGTGGAGTTATGCCAAAAGAGGATGTAGGAGCCGTCGGGCAGCGTCCTCAGACGTGGATAATTGGGATACTGCACGTTGGAGGTGACCTCGACGAGCGAGCTGTAGTCCATCTTGAGCACCGACCGGTCCCAGCCGTCCGCATGGGAGTTCACCGGGTCCTGTCTGGCGTTCAAAGAGGAGAACTCCGTCAGGACAAGCGTCTTCTGCTCGCCCTTGTTTCCCTGCTGTCCCGGGCCGTCAGGTACCTTGGGCTCGCATGAAGTGATGCAGCAGGCGGCCAGCATTGCCGACAATATGTATATGAACATGTTTTTCATCAATCCCAATAATCGTTCTGCTTCAAGTTGGTATTCTTTTCCTTCTCGCTACGAGGTATAGCCCACTTGTTGTAGGCGTTACCGCCCCAGATGTACTCATACATAGGGGCTCCCCAGACCTGCAGCAGACCGTTGCCGGTGGCGAATTTGGTATCTTTCCATGTTCCCCAGCGGAGCTCTTCAGTGTAGAGCTGGTCTTCGCAGGCAAGTTCCCAGCGCTTCTCGGCGCGTATGCGGTCGCGCATCTCATCCTGGCCCGAAACAGTGGTGAACTCATTGCCCGGTGCATTCAGAAGGGCGACTCCCGCACGGTCGCGGACCATGTTCACATAGGTGACGGCCTCCTGCCATTTTCCTTGCTCGTTGAGGGCTTCCGCAAGGCAGAGCAGTACGTCGGCGAAGCGGATGATGGGGATATCCACAGGGTTGTAGAGTACGTTGAGGTATTCGCGGCCGGCGGTTACGAACTTGCGGATCGGGTAGAACATGTAGGCCGTAGTCCAGTTGTTGAGGTCGAAACTCGGAGAGGCCCAGTCACGGTAAGGGAAACGGTAGGTGTAATCCACGGCCGCTCCGGATGCGCCGCCGCTGTAAACCGAATAGGGAGTAATCGCTATGGCCGCAAGGCGAGGGTCGCGGTTGGCGTACGCCTGGGCGACTCTGGCTTCGTTCCCCGTTGGATTGTACTGGGACAGGTCTGCGCCGTATTCCGACATGGTGGCTTTCTCCGAGTCCGTGAGGTTGTTGCGCAGGAAAAAGACGCTTCTGGCCTTGGGATCCATGGAATAGTAGCCGGGGATGTAGTCCTCCCAATTGAAGGGCTTGCCGTTCTTCTCGGTGAACGATTCCACGAAGTTGGTGTTGAGCACCAAGTTGCAATAGGCGTAACCGGTGGTGCAGTAGTTTCCGTAAACACGGCTTAGCACGTTTCCGTTGCCTTCCTGCTCCACCATCTGGGCCGAGAATATCATCTCGTCGCAATGCTCATTGGCAAGCGTGAAGAGGTCTGCATAGGAGCCTCGGGTGTATAGGCTGTAGCCGCAGTCCATTACGGCACGGAAGTCATTCTCGGCAAGTTCCCACTCTTCTTTCCACAGATGGGCCTTGCCGCGGAGAGCATAGGCAGCGCCTTTTGTCACACGGCCGTAATCGGGGCTTCCGGATGCGTATTTTGTGGGAAGTGTTTCACATTCGATGCTCTTGGTGAGGTCATCGATGATGAAGTCCCATACGGCATCCTCGGAATCGCGTCCCTTGGTGTATTCGTCCGGAGCAAGGTTCTGTTTGTAAATCGGAACGCCCCTCCAGAGGCTGTTGAGACGGTAGTAGTGATAGGCCCTGAGGAAACGGCACTCCGCAACTCTCTGTGCCTTAAGACCGTCTTCCATGTCGGGAACCTTGTCGATGTTGTTGATGACATCATTGGCGCGGTTCACACCCTCATAGAGCCTTTTCCAGTACGTGGTGAACATTCCGTGATTGGACAGCACGGTGCCGCGCAGGTATGGATATCTGAGGTCGATATCGGTATAATTGGGGTCCATCACCGATGAAAATGCGTCCGTGCTGAGGGCGTCAGGGGTAATATAATCCCAGATTATGTTAGAATAGGCTCCGCTTACCACGCTCTCTGCCAGCAATGCCGACGAGAACATGGATGAGGAGCTGTTCTTGCTATATGGTGCACGGTCCAGGAAATCGTTGCATCCTACGAGTGCGGCAGCGGCCGCGGTGCAGAGCAAAATGTTAAGAATCCTTTTCATAACCGTTAGAATTTAAGGTTTACGCCGACAGTGTACTGACGGAGATTTGCATAGTAGTTCATGTTGTCCGTGAATTCCGGGTCCACGCCGGGATAATCGGTGAAGGTGTAGAGATTGTCGCCGGTGAGGAAGATTCTCAGGCCCTTGACCCCAATCTTCTGCATGAGCTTCTGGGGGAAGGTGTAACCGAGGGTCACGTTCTTGAGCTTGAGGTAATCCGTCTTGTAGAGGAACAGGTTCGAATAGATGTTGGCGCCGTTCTGCTCGCTTCCGTAATTCATGGTCAAACGGCCATTTCTGGATGTGATGTTTGTGCGGGGATCGTCCGGTGTCTCGGGATCATAGAAGTAGTGGTCGTAAGCGATTGCCTTGGGAAGGGTGAACTTTGCGTCGGTGGAATACGCGTTGAAGCCCACATAGCGCCAGTAACGGGCGCCGCCGCCGGCTCCTGCGAAGCGTGCGCTGAAGTCAATTCCCTTCCAGGAGGCCTCGAGGTTGAATCCGTAGAAGAACTTGGGTGTCTGGGAAACGCCCTGGAAAGTGTAGTCGTTGGCGTCGCCGTAAACTCCATCTCCGTTAATGTCGGCATAGATGTAGTCGCCGTACCATATGCCCTTCTTGCCTATGGTCTTGTTGGGCAGGAAGGTATTACCTGCCTTCACCATGGCCTCGAGCCATGCCATGTCTTCGGGGGTTCGTATCATACCGTCCTCAGGACCGCCGGCGGGGTTGACGGAGCCGTCGGGAAAGAAGTATGTCCCGTTGCCGTTGTAAACGCTGGCGACGAAGTATTCGTTGATGAGTTTACCCTCCAGGGTGCGGCGTGCGGCATCTACTACGGTCGTCACGTCTCCGATGTTGGTCTGATAGGTGCGAACGCCGTTCTCGTCTGCCTTCCAGCCGGCTACGAGCGGACCGTTGTACTTGCTCACTACGTTCCAGTTGCGGGTGAAGTTGCCGCTTATGCCGTAATGGAAGCCGTTTACTGTATCCTGCCAGCCGAGGGTGATTTCGATACCCTTGTTCGTGACTTCGCAGAGGTTCTGATAAGGGGCGCTCTTGTTGCCTATCGTCGCAAAAACGGGTGCGCGGTACAGGATGTCGCCGGTGACGCGGTTGTACCAGTCGGCCTCGAGTGTCAGTCGGTTGCGGAAGGTGGCGAATTCAATGCCGAGGTCGGTTGAGGTCGTCGTCTCCCAGCGCAGCAGGTCGTTGGAAAGGGATGCAACTGTACCGGCACTCAGCTTGCCTCCGAATGGATAAGTGTATCCCGAAGCATAAGTGGACATGTAGTCGTAATTGCCGATGGAGTTGTTTCCGAGGCGGCCCCAAGATGCACGGAGCTTGAGATTGTCGATTCCGCTGCCCTTCATCCAGTCTTCTTCGCTGACTCGCCAGCCGAGGGAGAACGAAGGAAAGAGTCCCCAGCGGCTTCTGGAAGCGAAGCGGGAGGAGCCGTCGTAGCGGAGGTTGACTTCAGCAAGATATTTGGAAGCGTAAGCATAGGTTAGACGGCCGAAGAAGGATGCCGAAGCCCAGCTCTCCTGCGAACCGGTTATAGCCGAAGGATTCAGCACGTTGTCAAATTCGTCGAGCACGTCGTTCTCGAAACCGGTCTTGGATGAGACATAGCTCTGCTGGCTGACTTCGTAAGCCTCGAATCCGGCGAGGGCGCCGAGTTCATGCTTGCCGAAGGTCTTGTTCCAGCTGAAGTTGGTCTGGAACGTCCAGCGTGAGGTGTGCGCCTGGGTATAGGTCAGGGTGAGCTTGCTCAGGTCGTCATAGAAATACGCCCAGCTGTCGCGGCTGAACGAGTAGGCGTCGCCTGTCGTCGGGTGCTGTTTCTTTAGCGATTCGGTGAGGGTATAGCCGAACGAAGCGTTGTACTTGATACCGAAGGGCAGGTAGATGTTGATGTAGGGGTTCGCGCTGATGTAGTGCGACGTTATATTGCCCTTGTAGCGGTAGAAAAAGTACAGGTTGTTGCGGGACTCTGCACTCTGCTCAGGATTCTCCATCCAGCCGTATTTCCCGTCATAATAAGGGTAGATTCCCGGAACGCCTCGCGACAACAGTGTCATGGAACCGGCGACATCGCTGAGGGTCCTGTCGTTGCGGTAACCGAAGATTCTTGCACCGACCTCCAGCCAGCTGTTGAGTTTCGACGATACGTTGGTGCGGAAGGTCGCCCTTTTGTTGCTGGTGTTGGCAATTACGCCCGGATTGTCCATCCAGGATGCGGAGATAAGGAACTTGGTCTGCTTGGTTGCACCTGATGCGGATACGGAATGTTTCTGGTAGATACCTGGCTCGAACATGGCCTTCATCCAGTCTGTATTTGGATATGCCACATAGTTGGGATAGCCGGAATCAGAGATGCCGTTGGGATCCTTTGCCTTCTCGCGCCAAAGGTCGATCATGGTCTGGCTGAAAGGCTGTGCCTTGTCCACCTGCCATGCGGACTCGTTGATGATTTCCATATAGTCGGCATAATCGGAGATGACGCCGAAGTAATGTTCAGGCTCCTGATAGGCTGCCATACCGGTATATTCGATGCTGAATCTGCCTTCCTTGGCTTCCCTGGTGGTAATGAGCACGACACCGTTAGCGCCCCTGTTGCCATAGATGGCGCAGGAAGCAGCATCCTTGAGTACGCTTATGGAAGCGATGTCCTGCGGGTTGACGTTGTTTATCGTTCCCTCGAAACCGTCCACGATTACGAGCGGGGCCGCATTGTTGAGGGTGCCTACGCCACGGATTCGCATGTAAGCGTCTTCTGCACCAGGCATACCCGATGTCTGTGCGACATAAAGACCTGCGGAAGTTCCGGCCAGCATCGACTCGGTGGTTGTCGCAGGACGGGATTCCGAGAGCTTGGAATAATCCACAGTTGCAACGGCTCCGGTGACGTTTACGCGCCTTTGGGTACCATATCCTACGACCACGACCTCATCGAGCTGGGAAGTGTCAGGGTCGAGTGAGATATCTATTCTCGAGCCGCTGACTTTCACCGACTTAGTGGTGTAGCCGAGGAAACTCACTTCGAGAGTGGCTCCCTGGGGTGCCTGGATTTCATATTGTCCGTCCAGGTTGGTAACGACTCCGTTTCCGGTACCCGGAATGACCACGGAAGCTCCCGGGAGAGGCTCGCCGGCCTCGTCCCGGATGATTCCGGTAACTTTATTCTGGGCAAATGCAGCTATTGCAACAAATGCCAGCAATATGGTTGTAAGTATTCGCTTGCTCATAGTTATTCTTTTTACCATTCTACAGACAACGCAGTGGTTTTACCGCTCTTGTTCACGAATGCGAACAGGTAGGCGCCCAGGTCGCGGGCCGCGAATTCCTCTTCTGACATGTAACGGCACTCGGTGGAGTACGTTGCGGAAGGGAAGCATACGTAATGCCCGTCGGCGACCTTGAGGTGGATGCGGATATGGCCGCTCTTTATGGCATTCTCGAGGGTGAACTGCACCTTGTAGGTAATGCCTTCGAACGAGCCGTCACGGTTGCCGTGCTCAATCATCAGCGTGCAGTCCTTGGTAAACTGGCCGTCGGGGGAGGTGAAGGTCTCGCGGTTGCACTTCCACTCCTCTCCGTCAAGATATTCCACATCCCAGAAGAGGGAACCGCCACGGCTGTAGGAAGGAATCGTGAGCGTAACTTTCGTTCCGGCAGCGACTTTCTTAACGGGCACGTCGATGTCGAAGTAGTCTCCGGTCCAGAGTCCCTTTACGCAAGGTGAACTGTAGTTGTACTGCTTGAACGTATTATTCTCGAAGCGGAAGTTGGCCGGATGTCCCTCGCCCATGACATAAGTGACTGACGCCTGCGCCTGAGAAGGATTGGCCCAGATATGCGTAGAGAGGGCATACGGATCAGCATTCGTTTCCGCTATCCACAGAGGCTGAGTGGCGGGAGTGAACACGCCAGCATCGTTCTTGATGCCGATAGGCCATTCGACAGGAGACGAGCAAGGTATGACACCGTCGCTGCTGGTGCTCACAGTTTCAGTGATAGCGCTGCCTGCGGGGTATTCTTTGCCTGCGTTCTTCGCAAGGAAAGGAATGACATTCTCAAATCCGTTCACGTCGGTGAAGACAAGTTCGAAACCACCTTCCGGCACCGTGAATGGAGCGACGAGAAGGTTCACGTCCGTGTAACTCGAAGTGAGAGTCGTTCCTTGCGCCCCGAAGTCCACGGTGATGGTCTTGGAGAGGGATGCGGGCTCGGGGGTGAGAACGTCGGTATTGAGGTTGTAGGAAGCGTTGAACGCCAGTTCTCCGTCGAAGGCTCCTTCGTCCACGGGCCTGATTACCAGGCTGCGGAGCACGGTCCCGCCTTCCTCATCCACGATTGCGGAAGGGACGCGGAGGCGCATGGAGCATACAACGCTTTTGAAGTCAAGTGGTACGGCTGCAACGACGCTGGTAACGCTCTTCTTGGCTACATACAGGCCGCCGGCCTCCATTCCGGGGGCGAATGTCACCTTGGAGGGAACGTTCACGGCAATGTTGCTGATGTCGGTTATGGCAGGATCATACGGGGCATAAGCATAGAAGTTGAAGTTATGGTCTCCCGCCATCGCGAGGATATTGTCGCCATCGTCTTTGCGGACAAGGTTGAAGACAGAGCCCTCGACGGTCTGTGCCACGGGATGGAAGCAGGCCGGAGTCTTGGTGCTCATGGCAGTTCCCTCGGCGTCGCCGCGGGTGCATGTCGCAAACACGCCGACCACGTGTTCGGGGCTCCAGCTTGCGCCCGCAAGCGTGCCCGCGAAATTGACGTCCAGGGAGTCATACTCCATGGGACGGTTGTCGTCCGTGGAGTTCTGGCAGGCTGCAAGGAGCAGAGCGGCCACACCAGCGGCGGACAAAAGTTTAATTGACTTTATCATAGTAATGAGATTAGAGGACTGTTACTGTGCCGGAAAGGGTTCCTGCGGTCTTATAAAAATACCCGCTGGTAACATTCGACGTTCCACTCACCGAGCAAGTACCACTGGCAGCAACCGTCTTTCCCGAGACGATTCCGCCAACATAGCCGATATAAAGAGGTGTTATGGCACCGGTATCGAAAGCCATGTCAGCGACAAAATCGTTTATGGTGCAGTTTTCAAATGCCCAGCCGATAACTCCGGAAAGAATACCAATTTTATTAACTGTCGTCATGGTATTGCCCGATACCCCGAAAGTATTGGCGGAAGAGCCTCCTGAAATGTTGGCAAAACCGGCAGCGCCTGCAAATCCGGAAGCGATACTGTTAGCATAGCTTGCTGTCCCTCCTGCAATTACTCCTCCACCGCTTAAAACGGCTCCGGTATTGGTACAGGAAATAATATCCACATACTTGGAAGACATACCGTGCAGTAAACCAGCTATACCACCGTTATAAATCTGACGAGCTCCAGTCATATTGGTATTGGCACCGTCAATAGCCGAAGAATTCAACGAACTTACATCTACGGTTCCGTCGTTGGAACAACTGATAAGTTTTGCATATACTCCTGTTGCGCTGGTGATAACATAAACTTCAGAGCTCTGGCGGGCTTCTACCTGGCCGACTATACCTCCTACACAATAGCCCGCATTGGCACTGGCGTGACGATTCTCATATACACAGATATTGCCATGGTTTACGCACCCTTCAAACTTTGAATAGTTGGATGCATCTCCAACGGTCACTACACCATTGATACCTCCGACAGCAAGATTGGTAAAAGCAATTGCAGCAGAATTGGTCTTGGTGATTGTAATGTCCCCATTATTGACACAGTCGGTGTAAGTTCCTGGTGTGGTTCCCCTGCTTGCCCTTGCGGATATTCCTCCGCCATAACATTTGATCGTACCGCTGGAAGGGGTGAATTTGTACTTTATGTCCATATTGTTCACGCACGCCTCAATGGATCCACCGTTTTGTCCGGCAATTCCGGCGATGACACAACTGCCCGTAAAGGTCATTTCATCCATGGTGCAGTTGTTCTCGCAACTCTGGATAATACCGTAATTATATTTAGCTATTGCTGCCGTTCCAGCCTCTCCCTGATTGGCAATTCCTGTGAACTTACCACCACGCTTCAGGTTCTTTACCATACCTGTGCTTGCAATCTCAGCAAACAGAGGCATCGTCTGCGCCTGTCCGGAAATGGTGAAATTGTGTCCGTCAAGAATTCCGTCAAAAGAATTACTCACCATAACAGGGGTAGTTTCGAACACTATGTCGGCCATTATGTTCACTACACCATCTCCATCCTTCCAGGCAGAATAATCTCCGGCATTCGCGGCCGCGACAAAGGAGTTGTAGTCAGCGGCTGTATAAATACCCGCGTCAACGTAAGTTCCCTGAGCATTGAAAGCGATGCCGGTAGGATAAATTTTGCCGGCACCGGCAGCGAATGACGCTGTTGACCTCAAGACCATATAATGATTATTTACGTCAAGGACCATAATGTTGATGCCGTGCGAATATGTACGTGCGGGGATGGCGATATACATAGCTGTTCCCTGAGCCACACCGGCACCGCAGTCAAGCGTTACGGTGCTGAAGTTGTCTGAACTTCCGCCAAGTGAAGGATCAGAACTGAAAGTAGCGGTAAAGGATCCGCTCACGGGCACGCCGTCGTTGGCCTGTACGCGGACGCTCTTAATGGCGTCGGTGTCTGAGCCGCCGGAAACTGTGACCTTGAGGTATGCCATGGCGTGCTTGAATTCAAGGCCGCTGCCGGCATCGCCTGTCCCGAGCATCACTGCCGTCGCAGGATCGTACCCGTCGGCTACGTAGGTCTGCGTCGCGGGGAGCGTTACCTTCATGGTTGCGGCGTTCTCTCCCTCTGCCGCCGTATAATCGCCGGCGTAGGCAGATGCAGGATAAATGGCTGCGTAAGGAGGATTGACCACCGGCAGGTCGAACACGGCAATGCGCGCATCCGATGCATCGATCGCTATGCTGTTGGACGTCTGCCCGTTGACTGAAATGGCATCTCCTGATGCCCAGTGCACTTGATAGTGTGCCGCTCCGTCGGGTACAAGGATGGTTTTGGTGCCTTCGGTTTCAAGAGAGGCTCGTAGTTTCATTGTCGGAGACGACTCTGTTATATCGAGCTCTTTAGGTGTGCAGGAAAGAATTGCAAGCGCAACTGCTGCAAGTATGGTTGTCTTTTTCATGATGGTTTGCATTTCTAAAATTACTGCCAGTCAAAATCGAAAGATTCTTCGTCCATGTCAGGGTTGGCCTTGGTCGCTCCAGAGACCTGGAAAACGCATGAAGTCGAAACGCTTATTACGCGTACATGCGGCGTTACATAAGCGTTTCTGCTTAAAAAGGGATGTTGAGTTTTAATCATGATGGTTATTGTTTATTAATTGTTTTATTCATACCATGTTACTGTTGATACATCGGGCTTAACCTTGGAAGCAGTAGGGGCCTTTGCAACTACGTATTCGCTGAAGTTGCTGCTGGTCACGCCCAGGTCTGAACCGTCAACCTTCACAGAACCTGCAACCTTGCAGGAACTTACGGTCGCCGAGGTGACAACGTTGCCTATCAGCAGGCCGGGGAGGCAGGTCGAGGAGGCCTTGCAGACCACGTCAATAGTGGGCACGGCTACGCTGCCTTCTAAATTGACATCGGAAAGGACGAAGGCTACAAGGCCTCCGGCTGCGCCCACGGCCGTTTTGTCAACGGACTGAAGGGAGCATATGGAAGAGCAGGAAGATATGTCCGCGAACTTGGCGACACCGGCCAGGCCGCCGATTGCCGAAGTATTGACAGAGCTGTTCCATCCGCCGAGGATGGTGCCCGTATTGGTACATCCGCTCATGGATGCGACGGAGCCGGAGATTCCGGAAACAGCCCCGACGATTCCTCCGGCTGCGTCCACGCGGGCTCCGCTTGCGTTGTTGGTCACGCCACCGCTATGACGGCAGAAGGTCTTTATCGTACCCTCGTTGTGACAGTCTTTGAATATGGTGTTGTAGCCCCTGTCGAATCCAAGGGCTCCGCTGTCGCCCGTGCCAGTAGTGTACCAGGCGCAGCTGCGGCCGAGGATGCCGCCTATCGTGGTGGATTTGTTGGAAGTCGCCTCGCCGTTTGAGATACGGGTTACATCTCCATAATTCTTGCATCCGGAGAATTCAACGCCATCGAGATATACCTGACCGCAGATGCCGCCGACAGAACTCTTTACCACGTAGGAACCGAGCACCTCGATATAAATGTTTCCATGATTCTCGCATCCTGTAAATTTACCTGGCGAGCAGGAAGCATCAGTATCGATTTTGGTGGATGATGAGCCGCCGAGAATCGAGTGGCCTATCGCAGCCAGGCCGCCGCCGAACAGGCCTACGGTGCTGGTGGAGTTGTGGTGGATAGTCACATTTCCGTAATTCTTGCAGTTTTTGAGTTCGCCGCCGTTCTCGGCGCAAATCGTTCCGAATATGCAGCTCGTCGTGACGGTGATGTCGGTCGACGCCCTGTTTATACAGTTCTCGATCAGTCCGAGGTTCTTCTTGGCTATGACTGCATTGCCGGCGGCGCCGGAGTTGGCCATACCGCTGAAGGCTCCGTCCACGGTAATGTTGCGCACGACACCCTTTGCGCCGATTATGTTGAAGAGAGGCCACATGTTTCCGTTTGCGGTGAAGGTGTGGTCATTACCCTCCAGTGTGCCGTTGAAAGTGCCGTTGGCATAGGCGAAATAGTCATCGACCTCGAGGTCGTTCATTATCGTAACCGTCTCGCCTTCATAATCATAGCCATTCGCTACAGATTCGGCGAAAGCCGCCCAGTCAGCCACGGTATATATGCCGCCTTCGACCGGAGATTCGGCAGAAGGCTTGAATTCGACAGTGGTCGGATACACCTTGCCGGCCAGGGCCGAGAACGAGGTCGTGGAGCGCACAGTCATGAAGTGGTCGGAAGCATCTGTTATGAGCAGGTTGATGCCACTCGAATAGGTCGCAGCGGGGATGGCAATGAACAGGGGAGTGCCCTGTACGACACCGGAGCCGCAATTCAGGGTTACGCTGCTGTAGGAATCCGTGCCGCTGCCCAGCGCCGGGATGTCCGCAAAGCTTGCGGTGAAGGAACCGCTCATCGCCTGGCCGTTGTTGGCCTGGACCCGGACGCTCTTGATGGGATCCGTGTCAGAGGTGCCGTTCACCGTGACCTTGAGATATGCCATGGCATGGCAGAAGATCAGAGAGGCGTCGCCCCTGCCGAGGGTTACGGCTGCCGCCGGGTCGTATCCGCCGGCCACATATTGCTGTTCTGCCGGGAGCGAGATCTTCATGCTGGCAGCAGCTTCACCGTCTGCCGCCACGTAACTGCCGGCATAGACGGATGCGGGGGAGACAGCCGCATAAGGGGCTTCAACTATCGGAAGATCGAATACGGCCTTGCGTGCATCCGACGCATCAACTCTGATGCTGTTGGATGTCTTCCCGTTGACGACAATTGCATCGCCATCGGTCCAGTTCATCTGGTACGTGGCGTCGCCGTTGTCGACGAGGACGGTCTTCGTATCTTCAGCCTCGAAAGCGGCATGGAGCCTCATGGTGCAGACGTCATCTGCAGGGTATAATTCCTTTGGAGAGCAGGAAACAAGCGCAAGCGCAAATCCTGCGAGAATTGTTATTCGTTTCAGTGCAGTGGACATGATAGTCATAATTTCTCTTGAACAAAATTACAACAACTCCGTCCGACCGTTGAAAAGAAAACAGTCAATTATTGTCAAAAACGAAGCACCCCGAAACCACTGCTCGCAAGCAAGATTAACTTATTCTTTTGAGAATCAAAAATTAATCATATATCTGCAGAAGAATAAAGACAATCTCGCCGCTTCGGCGGAATAGGAACAACAATCAAAGGCATCTTTTATTTCTCGGAGTATTCAGTGGGAGTTACGCCATACTGTTCCTTGAAGCACTTGGCGAAGTAAGAGACATTGGAGAAACCGACCGCGTAGGAAATCTCGCTGATGTTGTTTCCGTGGGAATTCTTGAGCATCTGCGCCGCCACCGACAGGCGAGTGACCCTAATGTAATTGTTGGGCGAGGTGTTGAGAAGCTTGCGGATCTTGCGGGTGAGGGTGGAATTGCTCATGTTGAGCCGCTCGGCGAGGAAGTCGTTCGACAGGTCGGCGTTGTCGAGGTTTTCCCTGACAAGTGCGTCAAAACGCGCGAAGAACTCCTCGTCCTTCTTGGGTAGGCCAAACAGTTCCACGTCCGTTCCGATGCGGCCGCTGCTGAAGGCGTTTTTCATGAGGTCGCGGCGGTCGAGGATATTACGGATGCTGGAACGCAGATATTCCATGTCGAAAGGTTTCTCGATATACAGATCAGCACCCGCCTCCATAGCCTGAATCTTGGACTCCACGGAAGCCCGGGCGGACACGATAATTATGGGGAGATGCGAGATTTCGATGTCGGAGCGGATCTCGCGGCACAGCTCGAGTCCGGATTTGCCCGGCATGGATATGTCGGAAACCAGCAGATCGACATTCTTTTCTTTCAGAATGCGCAAGGCGGCATCGCCATTGTCAGTTGACAGAATCTCGAACTCGCTCAGCTTTGATGTCAGATAATCGGTAAGGTCCTTATTGTCATCTGCAATAAGTATGCACGAGGCGTCGGATTGCGTCTGTTCCACAGGCAAGGCTTGCGCTTTAATAACAGATTCTGTTTCCTTGATGAGCGGGAGGGTGAGGCGGAAAAGGGTAATGTCCATGCGCGGGTCAAGGACAAGGGTTCCGGAGTGCATGGACGCAAGGTTCCTGGAAAGCGGCAAGCCGATGCCGACGCCATTGGCATACACGCGGTTGTCGTCGTGATACTGAACGAAGGGCTTGAATATGTCGTCCCTGTACTCCTCCGGAATAACTTGCCCGTCGTTGGATATTTCTACGACGATGTCATCTCCGGCAGCGTGCATGGTAATATCCACGAAACTCTCAGCGTATTTTACCGCATTGAGCAGCAGATTGTTGAGTATCTTGTTCAGTGCCGCCTGGTCTGCACTGACCCAGGCGTTTTGCATCTCGCTGGTGAAATTCAGCTTGAGGTTGGCGTTACGGGCGGTCTCGCTATAGTCGAAGACCAAGGCATTAAGCCTTTCCACCAGGTCCACCGGCTCGGGATTGAGTGCGTATCCATTTTTCTCAATCCTCACAAAATCAAGCAGCTCATTGACGAGTTTCGACATGTATCCGGTGCTGTTGTTCATTACCTCCAGGTCTTTTCGGACATCTTCGCCCAAATCTTTCTTGCTCATGACGCTCGTAAGAGGAGCCTTGATCAGGGTGAGCGGGGTCTTGATTTCATGAATGACGTGGGAGAAGAAGTTGAGTTTCTCCTGATACAGTTCGTCTTCCTTGGCTTTCCTGTATTCCATCTCTTCCTTTTTCCTCTTGCGGCGGTCCAGCATCCGAAGTCCCAATGAGCCCATTGCAATCAGGAGCGCGAGGGCGATCAGGAACAGCAGTACGCCGGGGACGGTCTGGAAGAACGGCTTGCGAACGGTTATGGCCAGGGCTTTTCTCGCCGGGGCCCAATTATCCTGGCATTCTGATGAACGGAATTCCAGGGTGTAATTTCCCGGCGGTACGTTGTAGTAGTATATGGCGCGGGATTGGGGGACGTCCCTCCAATCGTCGTCGAAACCGGTGAGCCGGCTCTGTACACGGGCGGAAGACGGATAGTCCTGTCCCAAGAACGCCAATGCGAAACCGAATGACCTTTCGTCGGGCTTGAATTCCAGCCTGTCCATCAAATCGATATTGGACTCTACGGGGATGTTCCTGGGGCCGATTCTCAGTTTGGTCAGAGCGACTCGGGTATGGCCCTTAGATGACGAGAGGCTTTCGGGCTTGAACCGGATGAATCCGTTGTCGGAGCCGAAGTACATTTCTCCGGAACTGCTGCTCAGGCAGCTTTTCTTCAGTTTTGTATCCAGAAGTCCGTCAACGCCGGTGAAAACCCTTGTTTCTTCAGTCTTTGGGTCGAAAAGGATCAAGCCGCTGTCGGATGCCAGCCACATCTTCCCTTCTGCATCGGATACGGACTTGAAGAAGACGTTGGAGGGGAAGGCTTTGTGGGAGGACCGGTCGTAAACCTTGAAGGTCTGGTCAGCCTGCGAGAAGCGGGCGATTCCGGAGCTGAAGCCGATGGCCCAGACTTGTCCGGAGTCGTCGAGGAAAACCGACGACAGCTTGTCCGAGGGAAGACCGGAACCATCTCCATAACGATAATTGACCGGATGGCTGCCGAGTTGATAATCCCATGAATACAAGCCGTTGGCGAAAGTGGAAAGCCACAGTCGCCCAGAGCCGTCTTCTTCGATGGATGTTACGAAGATACCGTCGAACTCATTCACTTCCCTGAACGTATCAGCCTTCCTGTCGTATTTGAAGATGCCAAGTGTGGTGCCTGCGAACAGGTCGCCTTCCGCAGTGCGGTACAGCACATATACACGGGGGTCGTTGCGCCCGGAAGACCTTTGCAGCACGCCGTAATCCTTGACGCGCCCGGTGCGCGTATTGATGCGGCAGAGGCCGTTGAACGTTCCTCCCCAAAGCCAGTCTCCGTCTATGCACAACGAGCATACGGTAACAGATTTGAGACCGGTATCAAAAGGGACTGTGACATGAGTCTGCGGGTCATATACAAAAAGGCCGGAGTTCTGAGTAGCGACCCAGATACGCCCTGATGGGTCTTCGGCAAAACCGCTCACTCCGCATCCGGCCAGGGTCTTTCCTGCAGCCATGTACTGCTTTTCTATGTTCCCCTGGAACTTGCCGCTGTAATTCACGCCGTTTTCCAGCGTCCCGATCCACAGTCCGCCGCTGCGGTCGACGTAGGTGCAGGTAACGTAACTGCTTGACAGCGAGAAAGAATCTGAGTGGTCTGCGGAAATATACGATCCTTCACCGGTATCCTGGCAGTAGACCCAGACCCCTTTTGGAGTAGAGAGCCAGAAACGGTTCTCTGAATCGCGGAACGCGTCAACGAGTACGGTGTCCTCCGGAAGCGCAAACAAGACAGTCACCTCTCCGGTTTCGAAGTTGGCGACCGACAGCCCCAGTTTGGCGCTGGCGATATAAACGGAACTTGAATCCAGGGGGAATATCCTTTCGATTTCGTCCCCTCTGTAGTCGTTGCCCGGAAGGCCTGCGCTGCGCAGGTTCTTCATTCCGGCATCGGCCTTGTACAGGTTTACGTGGAATCTTGAGACGAGCATGCTCCCATCCTCCATGATGAGCATGCGCCTCGCACCGGAAGCGCCTGATTCTTTGTAGCTTACATTCGTGAACTCCTTGCTGTTCACGTTGTATGAGAAGTAACCCTGATTGTTGACGAGCAGGTGTACTGTGCCGTCGTCCGTGCATGATAGGAACGTGACCTTGTTACGGATAACAGACCCTTTATCACTTGTTGCGAGGAGCGGCAGGAAGCGGTCGAGGGTGTAGTCATAGATGGAAACCCCGGCATCTGTTCCGATCCATATGTTCCCTTGCGTATCTTCTACGAGGCAATGCACAAAATCGACCGGCAGGCCGAGGTCCTTGGAATCGTAAACGTAGAAATTCGAACCGTCGTAGCGGTTGAGGCCTTTATAGGTTCCGATCCACATGAAGCCGCGGGAATCCTGCAGGAAACAGCTGATTCCGTCGTAGGAAATGCCGCTGTTGGTCGTGTTGAAATGCGTGAACTGGTATGCCTGCAGGGGAAGTGCAAGCAAAAGTGAAAGAAGAGTTATGATCAGCCGGTAGAGCATCAATACAAATTTAAAACAAAAAGTCAAATCCTGTCCTTCTTCTCATGGGCGTGCCTGTTTTTTTGCAAAAAATGACGCTTTTCTTTCCCCGACAGGGGAGGTGGATTCGTATTTTTGTAATATGAAAAAGACCACACTGTTTCTCATCTGCGCCGCAGTCGTAATGGCGGTGTCATGCAGCACTGCGGAGTCTCCTGATGAGGGAGTCCGGATAAGCTGGGACAAAAGCACGTACCGCCAGATTACCCAGATGCCTCTTTCTGACGGCACCGTTGAGCCCAACCTTTATTATCCCCGCATCAAACGTCTTCCCGACGGAGCCCTGCTGCTGACGTTCATGAACGACCATTTGGGCTGGGAAATCTTCGCTACGCGCAGCGAGGACGACGGTAAGACCTGGGCGCCTGCGCAGAAACTGCTTTCAAGGCATCCTGCACAGTCCACAGTGGGAGACGACGAGATAGTATATGTCAATCCCGATTTCATCTGCCTGTCGGACGGGCGGCTGATGCTGGCCTATCAATGGCGCTACCTCAAGGGCTACAGCGACCTTCCACACACCAATGAGAACTGCGGAATCGGCATAATGTTTTCCGACGATTGGGGAAAGACCTGGGGCGCGCCCCGCAACATCTACCGCGGACGCTGCTGGGAACCGGCGATGCTGGAGCTCCCTTCGGGAGAAATCCATTTGTATCTAACTGATAGCCAGAATGTAGTAAACAAGATGTCCTGCCCCAAGACGTCCCTCATTCGTTCTTTCGATGGAGGCCGCACCTGGCAGGGCAAGGAAGAATGCACCTGGAAGGATGTAGAGGGCATTTCATACACAATTGACGACAGGTTCGGTTACGACGGGATGGCAACGGCAGTCCTGCTTGACGACGGCACGATAGCTATGACCGTCGAGGTCTGGAGTGGCAAATATGTGGTTGACCAGACGCCGGTTGTGGTCCTCAGTCGCAACAACTGGAAAGTCAATCAAAAAAAACTGCTCGAAGAGGGCGGTCCAGCCTATCCCGACAAGCGCCAGGTCAACAAGGACTTCATCGCTTACGGTCCATATATCGCACGTACCCCCGACGGCGAGGTCCTGGTCAACGCAAATGGCCTGTACAAAGGTACCCAGGGCACCTGGATACTGGTTGGAGACAAGAAAGCCGGTAATTTCGGTCACGCCACATCCCCGTTCCCCGGGTACTGGGGCTCGGTGGACTACATAGGGGACGGAAAGATTATCGTCACCAGTACGGAAAAGTACACTCTTGACGGTGCTACACGCGGACGCATCAACATCATCCAGGGTCGTCTGGTCCGGAGCCTCGAATTACCCGGCGGAGACGGTAATTACAAGCCAATCGGCAAGTTTGATCCCTCAGCCCCTGGCCTGTGGTTCCTCGGCGGAAAATACGATTCGAGCGTTTACTATGACTTCGGCGCCACCGGAAAGCACTTTGTGTTCAACACCTGGGTGCTGGACAGCAAGCTCACGGCGTTCACCCCAGAAAATTCGGATGCTTCCGTATTGCTTTTCAAGCGTGCCGGATGGACATATAAGCTTGTCGTGAACGCAGCGGGCAAATGGGTCCTTTCCAGGCTCGAAAACAATTCCTGGCTTAATATTTCCGAGGGAGATGCGTCCGAGTTCGACCTTGCGGGAACCGTCAACGACGATTCCGATACCGACACGGGCTTTGCTGCGCAGGTTCGCATTCCCTGGAGCATCATAGGGGGTAGACATGTCGGGGGAGAGGTGCTCAAGGCGCATCCCGCCCACTGGGACAAGGCCCGCAGCGCCGAGAAAGGCACGCGCCTTTGGGAGGAACTTGACAGCGAGAATAGCGATTATCCGTCAGAATGGTTATCTTTACGAATCAGATGAGAAGAAGTTTCATGTTTTTTGCGACAGCCTTGATGCTGTACGCCTGCGCCGGGCCTGCCGGCGTGAGCCAGGAGCCGTTCGGCACACTGTCCGACGGCACGGCCGTAACCGTTTTCCACCTGAAGAATGCCCGGGGAGCCAGCATGGACGTGCTCGATTACGGGTGCAGGGTGGTATCGATATTCATGCCCGGCAGGGACGGGCGCATGGATGACGTCGTGGTTGGTCCCGGCAGCATCGAGGCCTTCGAGACCGGGCCGGAACGCTTTTTCGGCCCTGTGATAGGGCGCTACGGCAACCGCATCAATCATTCCGCATTCGAAATAGATGGTGTGCTGTATGAGGTTGCAGCCAACGAAAATCTCGCCGGCGAACCCGTTTGCTGTCACGGCGGGCCTATGGGCTTTGACCGCATGATGTGGGAGGGTACGGCCGTAACTGGGCATGGGTGCTGCGGAGTCCGGTTCCACCGCATCAGTCCAGACGGCGAGCAGGGGTTCCCTGGCAACCTGGATGCCACAGTAACTTATTGGCTGACAGATGAGAATACAGTAAAGATGGAATACGAGGCCACTACCGACAAGCCCACGGTCGTCAACCTTTCCAACCATACATACTTCAACATGCATGGCTCGGAGGGCAGCTATGTGATGGAGCAACTGTTTAAGGTTGAGGCAGATACGACGGTGCAGAACAACCTTCAGATGTGCCCGGACCTCCTTCTTCCGGTCGACGGCACTCCGTTCGACTTCCGCGAGCCCCATACTGTCGATTACAGACTCGACATGCCCAACGAGCAGCTTCGCATCATGAAGGGAATGTCGGCCTGCTGGCAGATCCGCGGCTACGACGGCACTCTCAGGCAGGCTGCCGACCTTTACGACCCGCGAACAGGACGCGGCGTGCAGACTTGGACCACCGAGCCTGCCCTGCTCACTTTCACCGGCCGCACCTTCGACCCGTCCAGGCACATCGGCAAATACGGGCCCATCCAGAAATACGGCGGCATGCTGCTGGAGACCATTCACTTTGCTGACTCCCCCAACCAGCCACGCTTCCCTTCGGCCGTCCTGCGTCCCGGAGAGAAGTATTACAGCACTACGGAATACAGGTTCTACACGAAGTAAACATTATATGAAACACATCCTCACCACCCTTCTCGCCGCTGCCATTTGCATTAGCGCTTCTGCGGCTTCAAGACAATCAAGCATTCCCCTCCCCGAGTACCCCCGTCCGCAGCTGGTACGTTCCGACTGGATGAACCTCAACGGGCCGTGGTCTTACGCCATTCTGCCGGCCGGCACGGAATTCGGCAAGCCCGAGGGCGTCATCAATGTGCCGTATTGTGCCGAATCGGCCCTGGGCGGCGTGCAGCGCAGGGTCGGTAAAGATAACGTCCTGTGGTACGAGCGCAGTTTCAAGGTCCCTGCCGCATGGCGTGGAAAGAAAGTCATGCTCAACTTCGGCGCCGTTGACTGGAAGGCCGAAGTGTGGGTCAATGGAAAATACATCGGAGAGCACACCGGAGGCTATACCGCCTTCAGCTTCGATATCACCGGCGCCCTTAAACGAAGCGGCAAGCAGACCGTCCGCGTGCGTGTGGAAGACGCCACCGACGACAGTTTCCAGCCCCGCGGCAAGCAGGTCAACGAGGCCGGAGGCATCTGGTACACCCCCGTCACAGGTATCTGGCAGACGGTGTGGCTGGAGCCCGTCAGCCCCAAGGCGCACGTGCTTTCTTACGAACCGGTCTGGAATGTCAAAGACAGCACCCTGCGTGTGACGGTAAAGGCCGACGGCGACTGGGACGAGGCTGCCGTGACGCTGCTCGACGGTACGCAGGCAGTGGGAACCGGCACCTGCATCAAGGTCGCAGAGCCCAAGCTGTGGAGCCCCGACACCCCTTTCCTCTACGGCCTGCAGATAGCCCTGCTCAAAGACGGGAACGAGATAGAAAGGGTGGAAGGCTACACCTGCCTCAGGACCATAGGCATGGCTTACGATCCCAAGGTGGACAATCGTCACAATACATATAAGCGAATGACTCTCAACGGAGAGCGTTTGTTCATGTTCGGCCCTCTCGACCAGGGCTGGTGGCCCGACGGCCTTTATACCGCTCCGTCCGACGATGCACTGCGCTACGACGTGCAGAAAGTTAAGGACTGGGGCTGGAACACCATACGCAAGCACATCAAGGTGGAGCCCGCCCGCTGGTACTGGTGGTGCGACAAGATTGGCGTACTCGTCTGGCAGGACATGCCCTGCATCGGCGACCACGGCGGACGCGGAGGCAGGAGCGATGAGGTCAAGGCTGTCACCCATAACAAATGGTCTTCCGACAGCCTCTTCGGAGGCACCGACTGCGACATCCCCCAGGAAGCAAAAGACAACTTCTACAAGGAATGGGGCGAGATCATCGAACAGCTCAAGCCCTTCCAGTGCATCACCGTATGGATTCCCTTCAACGAGGCCTGGGGACAGTTCGATACCCGCCGCGTGGTGGAATTCACCCGTGCGGCCGACCCTACGCGCCTCATAAACGAATCTTCCGGCGGCAATTTCGAACTCTGCGGCGACATACTCGACGTACACCATTATGCATGCCCAGCCATGAATGTCTTCGAGCGCAAGATGGTATGCGTGCTTGGCGAGTATGGCGGAATAGGATATCCGGTGCCCGGTCACCTGTGGCAGCAGGAAAAGAATTGGGGTTATGGAAAGGTCGTCTCCAGCGGCGAGGAGCTTCTCAAAGTGTATGACGACTTTGCGCAGATGCTCAAGACATTCATCGGAACGGGCTGCGCCGCTGCGATCTACACCCAGATATCAGACGTCGAGGTAGAGGTCAACGGCATCATGACCTACGACCGTCAGGTGGTCAAGGTCGATGAAGGACGCTTCGCGGCAATCAACCGCAGCGTGATAGAGTCTCTTTAGCGGAGAATCTTTACAGGAAAGGTAAAATAAGTATCCGGGAAAGGCTCGTCCCTGAGGGTGAAGTGCCACCACTCCGTGTCGAGCGGCTTGAACCCGTGGGCCAGCATTGCCCTGCGCAGTATCATGCGGTTCGCAAACTGCTGCTCGGTGATGCTGCGGCCTGCGGGGCTCTTGCTGTTGTCGGCGGTATATTCTCCGGTCTCGGGATTTCCGCAGAAGTCCGGGTGGCTCTCGGGGCCGAACCAGTCGAAGGTGCCTCCCATATCGACCTCCTTTTCCGTCCTCATGTCGAATAGGGTCAGATCCACGGTGGAGCCGCGTGTGTGCCCGCTTTTGGCCATTATATATTCCTGCTCGAAGAGGACGCTCTTGTCGAGGTCGGGATAGAAATAGTCTTTCATCCTGACGTCCTTCAGGTCGGCAGCCCAGCGTACGAAATGATCGACCCCTTTCTGGGGACGGTAGGCATCGTAAATCTTCAGGCGGTAGCCCTGTGCGAGCAGATCGCCGCTCACGGCCTTCAAGGCTTCGGCGGCTTTTCGCGTGAGCAGGGCGGTGGGCTCCTCGTATCCGTCGATGCGGTCTCCCACGAAGTTGTAGGTGCTGTAATAGCGGATTTCCATGATGGCGTCGGGAACGACGTCGGTGAGGGTTACGAATTCACTGTGGTCGTCGGTGGGAGAGACCGGGACGATGCTGGGGCGGCAGGCCCCAAGCAGCGATGCAGCGGCCAGTACGGCCGGCAGGAAATGCTTGAACCTTATCATGTTGAGTGCTTATCTGAAGTTTCTTGATGCGAAGGGGAGTGCGAGGCGGAGTGCCAGGTGCCAGTATTCCCAGTTGTGGATTCCGTTGCGCACGCGAAGCTCGTCGTGTACGCCGGCTTTGCGCATTTTCATATGCAATTCGGTGCTGAGGGCCAGCAGATAGTCATCGTCGCCGCAGTCGATGAACCAGGCTACGCTGCGCAGCTTTTCCAGGGTCGCATCGTCGGCATTGTCTATGAAGTCCAGCGCCGAATTGTCGCGTACCGCCTTCTGTACGTAGTAGAATTTGCCTGATTCGCCGAGGCCGGCATTGACTTCATCGCCTTTGTTGTCGAGCCAGGGGCTCATGGCATAGCAGCTCGAGAACATCTCGGGGTGCTTCTGGCAATAGACCGTGCTTCCGCCTCCGCCCATGGACAGTCCCATGACGGCCCTCATGCTCTTGCTGCCGCCGCAGCGGTACTTTTTCTCGACAGCGGGCAGGAGCTCTCCGAAGAAGAAGTCTTCGTAATTCCACCCGGGCATGTTGAAGTAGCCGTTCCATACGTTCTTGATATCGCGTCCGCCGGCATTGGGCATCACGATTACCATGCGGTCGGCCTCGCCGGAACGTATCAGTTCGTCGGCCACCAGCTGCATGTTGCCTTTTTCTACCCAAGCCCGGTAGTCGTCGCTCAGACCGTGCAGCAGATACACCACAGGGTAGTGAGCGTCCTGCCGGTCGAAGCCGTCGGGCAGATAAACGTTGAATTTGACATCCTGCCCCAGAATGGCGCTGGAGAGGCTGTCGGTAACTACTTTACCCGCGTTGAGGGGCATTGCCGCCACTATGGCGAGAAGGATGGCGAGGCTTATCTTTTTCATTGTGTACAGTGTTTTTATCGGTGGATTTCTTGTGCTTTTGCAGTTTCCAGGGCTTCCGTGCAGAGGCTGTCGCAAAGCTCGTTCCAATTGTCGCCCCTGTGGCTCGGGACCCATTTGAATTCCAGCTTGAGTTTCTTCTGCCGCTTTATCTGGCGGTACAGCAGCAGAAGGTCGCTGTCGGGTTTGTTGCGCCGGCTGGGAATGCGTCCGAGCCCGATCGCCGCATACAGGTAATCAGTGATTATCTGTGCCTTGCTGCCGTAGGGGATGGCCTCCATCGCCGCAAGTATGGCCTTGAGTTCGGCCCGCTGGCTGGTCTCTTTGTGTATTACGAACGAACCCTGGCTGACGAGCGAGCCGCCGTCGGCCGTCAGTATCACATACGCCCCGGCTCCGAGGTTGCTGCTGACGCTGTAGCCTCCGTCGGTGTATATGATGTACTCTCCTTTCATCAGAAACGCACTCCGGCCGTAAGGTATGCGCTGACGGCCAGCTTGTTAAGGGAGAAACTTATTTCTTTGTTGCTGAAAAACAGCAGGTCGTCGGCACTGACGTGTGCTCCGAAGTACCATTTGCCCTGATACCGGAAGACGGCAAGGTCGCCGTTGGTGTTGAGCACGGGTGCCTCATTTGGGAGGCGCTTTCTGCCATCGGCCTTCGTGATTCCCGAATCGCAGAAAAGGCCTGCGGTCTCGGTGAGGTTGATATGGATGAGCCAATGCTCGTTTGGTACGAAATTGTATCCGTATCCTGCACCTATGCCGGCAAAGGAGGTGATGGCGGCCTTCACCGGCGCGTCCGGATATGTCTGGGGATTGGCGACAATACCGTATAGCTGCGTCTTGACTGTCAGCAGGGGACTGCCGGCACTGCGCAGCTGCTTGTAGTTCTGATGGGTCGCAGCCGGTAACGAGAACCGGCGCCCGTTGAATGCGAAGTAAGCGTTGGCATAGGCGTGCAGGCCGATGACATCGCCGGGAACGATATCGAAGCGCATGCCGTCCAGAGTCGCCTGTCCCTTGTAACTATGGGCGATAGAGCCTCCTACCGACAGCCCGAGGAGGTTTCCGTAAACCTTCAGGTTGAGGTCGGCGGAAGGCTTCTTGCCGGGCGAAAAGCCCAGGTCGAGACTCAGGTTGCGGTAGCCTCCGCCTATGGTCTGCTTGAAAATGAGTCCGCTGCCGGTCTTGACTGTGTAGTCGCCGATGTCGGCAGCGTTTGCTTTCATGCTGATTCCTTCCCCGCTCAGGATGCTCCTGGTGCGTATCAGCCAGCGCTCCTGAGGGCGGTAGATATAGGTTGTGTCGTAAACCTGACGGGCTTGCTTCTTACGGAGCCACTCGTCCAGGTTTTTGAAGAACTGGGCGTTTGCAGGGACGCAGGTCAGCAGCATCCATGCCGCGAGGACGTATCTGATGATGAGCCTGGCTTGCGTCATCTGGGGCGTTTTTGGACCCTCTTAGAGATGCCGATGGCGCGGGTGGGGCAGACAAGGCGGCACAGGTGGCAGCCTACGCACTTGGAACCGATGAGCCTGGGCTTGCGGTCGGCTCCGAATTCTATCGCCTGATGGCCTCCGTCGCTGCAGGATACGTAGCAGCGGCCGCAGCCAATGCAGGTGTCGTGGTCGAATACGGGGAAGACTACGGTGCTGCGGTCGAGCTTGTCGGGCAGCTCGAAATCCTGGATCTGCTCGCCTACGAGCTCCTCCAGACGGCTGATGCCCCTTTCGGCCATATATGCCGACACGCCGTCGATGAGGTCGTCGATGATGCGGTAGCCGAATTCCATGACGGCAGTGCAAACTTGTACGTTCTGGCAGCCCAGGCGTATGTAGTCGAGGGCGTCCCACCAGGTCTCGATGCCGCCTACGCCGCTGATCTGCAGGTTCTTGATGTACGGATTGGTGGCGATTTCGAATATGTGCCGCAGGGCGATGGGCTTGACGGCCTTGCCGGAATAACCAGAAATGGTCTTCTTGCCGCTGACCGCCGAGAGCGGGCTCATGGTGATGGACTTGATGGTGTTGATGGCTGAGATGCCGTCGGCTCCGGCAAAATGCGCCGCAAGTGTCGGAGAGGTTATGTGCATGATGTTAGGCGTCATCTTTGGGATGACGGGTATGCTCACGCTCTTCTTGACCAGCGAGGTATATGCAGCCACCAGTTCGCTGTTCTGTCCCACGTCGCTGCCCATTCCGGCATACTTCATCTGGGGACAGGAGAAATTGAGTTCGACACCGTCGAGACCGGCCTCCTGGGCCATCCGGGCCAGCTTTATCCACTCGTCTTCGTTCTGTCCCATGATGGACGCGATGACGACCTTGGACGGGTAGTTTTTCTTGAGGCGCGAGAGGATGGCGAAGTCTTCCTCGACCGTGTTCTCGGACAACTGCTCCATGTTGCGGAAGCCGATGAAGTCGTTCTTCCTGTCGCCGTGGACGGAATCGAAGCGGGGAGACACTTCGTTGATTTCTTCGAAGCAGATGGTCTTGTAGAACACGCCGCCCCATCCGGCCTCGAAAGCCCTGGCAATCATGTCGTAGCCGGTACATACGGCAGAAGAAGCCAGGAAGAAGGGATTCTCGCACCTGATGCCGCAGAAGTCGATGGACAGGTCTGCGGGCACGGGAGCCTTTGCCGGCTGAAGCTGCGAGGCGACCTCCCGTATGCGGACGGGCATGTCGTAATGTATGCATGCGGCTTCGCACGGGGCGGAGCAGCCTGCGCACGTATCGGCATTGATACGGCTGGCCGCAGTGACGTTGTTGGCGAATCTCAGTGCCCTGAGGGCTCTTGCGGGGTCCAGTCCTTTGGGACATGCGGAGGTGCATGGCGCATTTGCACAGATGAGGCAACGGCCGGCTTCTTCTGAAAGATGTATCATAACGCAAATATATCCAATTTATTGTTATTTTTGCGCCATGAGCAAGACAATTTATTTCGCCGGCGGATGCTTCTGGGGCGTAGAGCATTTTTTCAAAGGCGTTGACGGCGTGATTTCCACGGAACCCGGTTATGCCAACGGGCGTTTCGAAAATCCCACATACGAGCAGGTATATACCGACACTACGGGCTTCGCAGAAACGGTAAAAGTCGTTTACGACCCGCAGAGAGTCTCGCTGGAGCGCCTTCAGCGGCTGTTCTTCACGATAATAGACCCTATGTCCCTCAACCGTCAGGGACACGACGAAGGGACCCGCTACCGCACCGGAATATATTACGATTCGCCTTCGGACCTGCCTGTCCTGGAGGCGGGATTCCGCTTGCTCGAAGAGCGCATCGGCGCTGGGTGCGTAGTGGAGCTTGAGCCGCTCAGCTGTTTCTACGGCGCAGAGGAGCGCCACCGCGATTACCTCGACAAAAACGCCGGCGGATACTGTCACCTGCCCCTCAAGACTTTCAGGTATCTGCGTCTGTATCAAGACATAGGCCTGATGTTGGGTGGCGAGCCCGACGCGGTCGCACGGCAGGCAGAGGCCGCAGCTCTCATATTCGAGAGAATGCGCTTTTTCTGGGTGGGATTCTACAGGGTCCTGGGCGACGAACTTGTACTGGGGCCTTTCCAGGGTCCTGCCGCATGCTTGCGCATCGCCCGCAGCCGTGGAGTCTGCGGAGCCGCATGGCGCGAGGCCCGCACCCAGGTGGTGCCCGACGTCGAACAGTTCCCCGGTCACATTGCCTGCAGCAGCCTCTCCCGCTCAGAGATAGTCGTGCCCATAGTGCGCGATGGCGCCGTGACGGCGGTCCTGGATATAGACAGCACCGAACTCTCTACTTTCGACGACACCGACGCACAGTGGCTGGAGCTCATCTGCGAGGTGCTTTGAGTCTTTGGCAAGCCTTTTGCTATTTGTTGCAGAGAGTATAACTTTTAAACACTTACTGCGATGAGAACTTTAAAATTCTTTCTCCCGGCGCTCTTCGTGATGCTCTTTGCGGCATCTGTGCCGGCGCTCGCGCAGCAAGGTGCGCGGCGCAACAATTCGGTCACCTCCCGTCAGGAGACCAAAGCCCAGGCAAAGCAGAACAAGGTCGATGCGGCCCAGAAGCCCGCTTCCGTAGCGGCTCAGCCCCAGACCGACCAGAGAATGCGTACAGCAGGCGGCTCGCAGGGCGACCGCAGGAACGGACGCAATACTTCGGGTAGTTCCGGTAGCAACAGGCCTCCCGCAGGCAGCGGTTACGGCTCTCACTCCGGAAGCGACAGACCTTCGGCAGGCGGTGGATATTCGTACGGCGGCAACAGGCCTCCCGCAGGCAGCGTACCTCCCCCTCCTCCTCCCGCAGGAAACTATCCCGGAGGTTACAACTATCCCGGCGTCCGCCCTCCTCTTCCCAGCATCAGGACATACGACAGGAGCGAGTCGATCTACCGTACCAACTGCTCTACCATAGTCCTGCGGACTCCTTTCCGCACCAAGGAAGATGCATACAGGTATGTCGAAAGACTGCTTGTCGAGAACGATTACTCCATCGGAACCTACGGCAACGGTTACAATTGGCTCCAGAGCGACATAGCGTTCATCCCTACGCCTTTCGACTGGACCAATCCCATGACCCACAACCAGTTCCGCATAAAGGTAAACTTCGTAAGGTATTTCGGATACGTGCGTGTGACACTTAGCGGCGAGTGGCGCGAGTCGGTACTCTCCTCCATCTTCTCAACGCTTCGTTTCCAGCCCAGCAGCAGCTACAGTACCTACTACGCCTGGAACGTTCTCGAGGACCTGGCCGACGCCATCCCTCATACCGCAATCTCATACAGATAACTGCCATTCTAATAAAACAGCAATTACTAGCGAAGGGGTCGACTAAAAATGTCGGCCTCTCTTTTTGCGCGCCAGGCTCCGTTCGCTTTTTGTGTCAGCAGGGGAGACAATAGTATCTACCAGCTGAGCAGCCGGACGCCGCTGAGGTCGAGAAGGGACGCGGCATCGAGGTCGGTGGCTTTTTCGGTCCAGAAAATCGTGCAATCCTTCAGGGTGATGTCGTGGATGCAGGCGGGTGTGCCCTGTGCGCTTACGCCTATGCGGGCGTCGCGGCAGACTACGCCGTCAATGACGATGTCGCAGAATTCGGGCAGGAACTCCTCGGTCTGCTCCAGCTTGCCCTTTTCGCCTACGTGAACGTTGGTGTAGGAGGTCTGGAAAACTATTGCCTGATCGCGTATGTCGCTCATCCACACGTCTTTGATGCGTATGTTGGATATCTTTCCGCCGCGGGCCGGAGCGCTCTTGAAGCGCAGGCCGGTGTCGGTGCCGCTGAAAGTGTTTTCGAGTACGGCGACGTCGTGGATTCCGGCAGAGAACTCGGAGCCGATTACGAATCCGCCGTGAGCGTGGAACACCTTGTTGCCGCGAATGAGTATGCGGCCGGTCGGACCTTGCTCCAGAGCCTTCTTGCCGGCTCCGGCCTTGAGGCATATTCCGTCGTCGCCCACGTCAACCGTGCAGTCGGCAACCAGCACGTCGCGGCTGTGCATAAGGTCGATACCGTCGCCGTTCTGTGCGTTCCAGGGGCATCGTACCGTAACTCCCACGATGGCAACATTCTCGCAGCGCTGCGGCACAAGTTGGAAGCGGGGAGAATTCTGGATGGTGACGCCGCTCACCAGCACCCTCTTGCAGTCGGTGAAGCGCACCAGGTGGACCCTCAGGCGCTCCTGTGCCTTATAATCGGGAGCGTTGTTGGCGACGTTCTTGAGGTCGAACGGATACCACAATGTGCCTTCTTCCACATCGACCCCGCCCATGCGGTGGTAGTCTTTCCATTCGACGTCGCTGACCTTGTTGCGCTTGACGGCACGCCACCATTCGCCGTTGCCGTCGATGATGCCCTCGCCGGTAATGCTGACGTCGGTCCTTTTGCTGGCGCTGATGCCGGGCAGCACCTTGCCGTCTTCGCGTATGAAGGCAGCCCTGTCGGGAGTCATGATGAGCATGGCACCCTTCTGCAGGTGCAGGTCGATGCGGTCCTTGAGCACGATGGGGCCAGTGAGCCAGACGCCGGAGGGCACTACAAGATGCCCGCCGCCAAGCTTGCCCAGCCTTGATATGGCCTTTTCAAATGCCTCAGTGCACAGAGTGACGCCGTCGGGAACGGCACCGAAGTCGCTAAGTATCACAGTATTGTCCGGAATCGACGGAGCCTCGGGGACAGGTAGCTCGAAAGGCAGTCCGTTATAGTATTTTCCGTAATCGACAGCACCGGCAGTCATGCAAAGTGCTGCAGCAAAAAGGGAAAGGAAGAATCGTTTCATGCTCCAAATATATAAAAATTCTTATTTTTGTGCAGATATGACCACAGTAATTGCTTTAATTCTTTCCGCCCTGCTTACCCGATTTGCCGATCCTTTCGTAGGCACGGACGCCCACGGACACACTTTCCCTGGAGCCTGTGCCCCGTTCGGAATGATACAGCTCAGCCCCGATACCCGTCCCCGGGCGGGCGACTGGGACGGCTGCAGCGGGTACCACTATTCCGACAGTCTTATCTACGGCTTCAGTCACACGCATCTCAGCGGTACGGGCTGCGATGACTGGTGCGACGTACTCGTGACACCCGGAGACGGTCCCTCCACATTCAGCCACAGCAGGGAAAAAGCAGAACCGGGCTACTATGAAGTGCTGCTCGACAATGGCATCCGCGTGCGCCTGGCGGCAGGCCGTCGAAGTGCCGTTCACGAATATACTTTCCCGAAAGGAGCCAAGGCGAGCCTTACCGTGGATTTGCGCCACCGCGATGCGCTGGACGATTACCAGATGCACTTCGGAGGCAACTGGATAAGCGGCACGCGCGTTTCCAGCAGCTGGGCGCGCGGTCAGCACCTGTGCTTCCATATCGAATTCTCAGAACCTGCTGAGTGTGAGATGCTGCACGACGGGAAAGTTGCCCGGCTGACTTTCCAGGGCCGCCGTATTACCATTCGCGCCGCATTGTCCAGCGTGTCTGAAGATGGGGCCAGGGCCAATCTGCAAAGCGAATATCCGGCGAGCCTCGGTGTCCTTCGCAAGTCCTCCTCAGAGGCCTGGAATGCATATCTGTCCAAGCTGCGCTGCCCGTACAAGGACACGGAACACCGGAGGCGTTTCTATACCGCCCTGTATCATACCAGCATACATCCTTCGCTGTATTCCGATGCCGACGGACGCTACCGGGGAATGGACGGCCAGATCCATACCGCCAAAGGCTGGGAACGTTATACCGTATTCTCCACCTGGGACACCTTCCGGGGCGAACATCCGCTGCTCTGCATGATAGAGCCAGAACGCTCCGGCGACTTTATCCGTTCCATGCTCAGCATCTGGGAAGAAAACGGCAAACTGCCGGTCTGGGAACTCTCCGGATGGGAGACGAATTGCATGATAGGGTACAATTCCGCACCCATAATCGCCGACGCCATAATGCGCGGCATCAAGGGATTCGATTACGAAACGGCCTTCCGCGCCATGGTGGAGAGCTCCTTGCGTCCCGAATTCGGTATGGCGAGCTTCCGCGCCAACGGCCTGGTGCTGGCCGACGACGAGCACGAGAGCGTGTCCAAGACTCTCGAATTCGCCTACGACGACTGGTGCGTGGCGCAAGTCGCCAAATACCTCGGACACACAGAAGAATACGAGCGCTACATGCGTTCGGCGCAGTACTGGCGCAATGTTTTCGACCCTTCTACGGGTTACATGCGTGCCAGGCTCAACGGCCGCTGGTACACCCCGTTCGACCCACGGGAGGTCAACAACAATTACACCGAGGCAAATTCCTGGCAGTACTCCTTCTTCGTGCCGCAGGATGTTACGGGGCTTGTAGGAGCGCTCGGCGGGGGACAGGCATTCTTCTCCAGGCTCGACGCCCTCTTCTCCGCTCCCGAGGGCACGACCGGTCGCACGCAGGCCGACATAACGGGCTGCATAGGCCAGTATGCGCACGGCAACGAACCGAGCCACCATATTCCTTATCTGTATTCTGTCGCAGGGCGTCCCGAAGCAAGCGAACGCATCGTTTCCCGCATAATGGAAGAACTCTATACTTCGGCCCCCGACGGCCTGTGCGGCAACGACGACTGCGGACAGATGTCGGCCTGGTACGTGCTGAGTTCGCTGGGCCTTTATCCGTATTGTCCCGGCGGCGAAGTGTCGGGAATGACATACATACCCAAGAGCATTACGGTCAATCCCTGGTTCGAGACTCCGTCCGAAATGTTCTCCGACTCCCTGACGGTGTCGATAGGTGGCGAAGGAAACATCTGGTACAGGGTCGGCGAAGGACGCTTCCAGCCCTATGAAGGGCCGTTCACCGTAAAGCAGACCTGCACCATGGAGGCCTACAGCGAATTGCATGGAGAGCGCAGTTTCACCACCCGCTGCACGGTGAACAAGATATTCAGCGACAGGGATATAACGATACTTTCGAAATGTTCGTCCCAGTATTCGGCAGGCGGCCCGCAGGCGCTTATCGACTCTCGCAGGGGCGGTGCCAACTGGCGTACCGGCGGGTGGCAGGGCTACCAGGGAACCGACTTCGACGCCGTGGTGGACCTTCGGGAAGTCCGTACGGTGAAACGCGTCGCTGCCGGATTCTGCCAGGACGCGCGCTCATGGATATGGATGCCCGTGAAAGTGTCATTCCTTGGGTCGGAAGACGGTATCGAATACCGGACGCTGGCGGTAGAGACTACGCCGGTCGATTCCCGCGACATGGAGGTCCAGCGTTGGGACTGTTCTGCACCGGTCGATACGCAGCTGCGTTACGTCAAGGTGCATGCAGAGAATTTCGGTGCCATCCCCGAATGGCACCCGGGTGCCGGTTATCCCGCCTTCATATTCATAGACGAGATAACCGTAGAGTAACTAACCCAGGGTGGCGACCATTACGGCCTTGATGGTGTGCATTCGGTTTTCGGCCTCGTCGAAGACGATGCTGCAGGGGCCTTCGAACACCTCTTCCGTGACCTCTACGCCGTCGAGTCCGAATTTCTCGAACACGTCGCGTCCAACGCGGGTCTCGAGGTTGTGGTATGCGGGAAGGCAGTGCATGAACTTGCACTCCGGATTGCCGGTCTTCTGCATGAGTGCCGCGTTGACCTGATAGGGACGGAGCATCTCGATCCTCTCTTTCCAGACTTCGTCGGGTTCGCCCATCGACACCCATACGTCGGTGTAGATGAAGTCGCATCCGCGCACTCCGGCTTCTACGTCGTCGGTAATGGTGATGCGGGCGCCGGTCTGTGCGGCGACCTTGCGGCATTCCTCCACCAGTTCGGCAGAAGGCTGCAGTGCCTTGGGGGCAACGATACGGACGTCCATGCCCATCTTTGCACCGCCGACGAGAAGCGAATTGCCCATGTTGAAGCGGGCGTCGCCAAGGTAGGCGTACGATACCTCGCGCAGCGGCTTGTCGCTATGCTCGCGCATGGTAAGGAAATCGGCGAGAATCTGTGTGGGGTGGAATTCGTTGGTCAGGCCGTTCCACACCGGAACTCCCGAATACTCAGCAAGTTCCTCGACAGTCTTCTGAGCGAATCCGCGGTATTCTATTCCGTCGTACATGCGTCCCAGAACGCGGGCGGTATCTTTCATTGACTCCTTGACGCCGATCTGCGACCCCGTAGGCCCAAGATAGGTGACGTGGGCGCCCTGGTCGTGTGCCGCCACCTCAAAGGCGCAGCGGGTGCGGGTGGATGTCTTTTCGAAAATGAGGGCTATGTTCTTGCCAGTAAGGCGCGGCTGCTCCGTGCCTGCGTATTTAGCTTTCTTGAGGTCGGCCGCCAGGTCGAGCAGAAACTCTATCTCCTTGGGAGTGAAGTCCAGCAGCTTGAGGAAGCTGCGGTTTTTGAGGTTGAATGCCATATTGCTGATTGTTAAAGTATTATTCTGGTTCCACAGGCAGGATTGTCGAGCTGCCCGGCCTCGGTTATTACGCATTGGGCACCGCCGGCGCGGACGAAACTTATGCCGGCACGCACCTTGGGTGCCATTGAGCCCTCGGTGAACATGCCCTGTGAGAGGTACTCCTCCGCCTGGTCTGCAGTGACGACGTCCAGCGCCTTCTGGTCGGGCTTGCGGAAATTGATATATACCTTGGGTACGTCGGTGAGGATGTAAAACTCGTCGGCCTTCATGCGCACCGCCGCAAGGGCGCTCGCCAGGTCTTTGTCGATTACCGCTTCGATTCCCTTGTGCCCGTCCTCGGTCTTTACGACGGGGATGCCTCCTCCGCCTACCGTAACGACGATGTTGCCTTCCCGGGCGAGCCGTTCGACAATGTCGATATTGCTGATGGCCACAGGCTTGGGGGAGGCTACAACTTTTCGCCAGCCCCTTCCCTGGGGGTCTTCGCGCCACTGTCCGGGGCTCGCGGCAGCCTGCTCTGCGGTATAATAGGGCCCTACAGGCTTGGTGGGATTGTCGAATGCGGGATCGGCTGCATCGACCTCCACCCGCGTGACGAGAGACACTATGCGGCGGTCCAGGCCTGCCTTCTTGAGGACCTTTTCCATCGCGGTTTCAATGAGATAGGCTATGGAACCCTGCGTCTGCGAGCCGCAGCAGTCCATAGGCATGGCGGGCAGGCCGAAGATCTGGCGTCCGGCTTCGTGCTGGAGCATGACATTGCCTACCTGCGGACCGTTTCCGTGCCCTATGACAATATTGTAGCCCCTTTCCAGCAGGTGGCACAGCTGGGAGCAGGTGCTTTCCACGTTGGCGAGCTGTTCTTCAAAAGTGCCTTTCTGACCGGCGCGAAGGAGGGCGTTGCCTCCGAACGCAATCATTGCAAGCTTTGACATGGCTAATCGCGTCTGAGAGGAAGGGTGGAACAGCGCAGCAGGCCTCCCATCTTGGAGATCTCGCGGTAGGGGACGGTTTCGACGGTCATTCCCCATTTTTCGCGCAGGTGCTGGCCCAGGCGGGTGAAGTTCTCTTCTATGACCACCACGTCTTCCGAAATCGAGAAAATGTTGGAGTTCATCCAGTACATCTCCTCCTTGGTGAGCTCGAAGACGTTGTCGCGTCCGAACATGTCAACGAGGTGGTCGGCGTCGCGCGGATTGAGGAAGCCGGGCTTGTATATTATGGCCTTGTCACGCCCTACCGGCATGAAGGTGCAGTCCAGATGGAGTATGCCCTCGTAGGGGTCGGTGTCGCTCTTGCGGAGGTTGAGGGGGATGATGGTCTTGGATGGGAAGATCATCTTCAGGTAGTCCAGTGCGAGACGGTTCGTGCGGGCGGTCTTGACCTCGGGGTAATCCTCGAACGCATACTGACCCACGAATACCACGCCGTTGTAGAGCACTACGTCGCCGCCCTCCACATGGACCGCCTCGGGCAGATTGTAGATCTGCTTGTAATGGATCTGGCGGTATATGGGATCGTAGGCGTCAATCTCTTCCTGACGGTCGGGTATGACGTTGGATACTATTATCTTGTCGTCGATGACGAAGCCCACGTCGCGGGCGAAGATCTGGTTGCAGTTCTTTACCAGCTGCGGCCTGTGCACCTTGACGCCGTACTTGAGAAGGACGGCCTCGAATGCGTTCATCTCGGCTGTGATGTCCTCCTGCTTGGGGTACACTCCCTTGAGGACCGATTCGTAAGATTTGGCGTCGAAGGTCTCGCGGAGTTTGGGGACAGGGCCGTTGCTGTCGGGCAGGCCGAGGACCACCTCACGAAGGCGGCCTGTTTCTGATTTGACGAAGATGTCCATTATTATTTCTTGGTATATTGAGTTAGATAAATTCCTATCATGCCGACGCCCAGTCCTGCCCACTGCAGGCCGTTGAGGGTCTCCTCGCCGAGGATGAAGGCTATGAGCGCCGTAACCAGCGGCACTATCGCGAGAAATACGCTGGTATGTGCGACCCCCAGATTCTTGATGGCGACCGCCCAGGTAGTGAATGCCGTGGCGCTGCAAAGGCAGGCAAGGGCCAGGATGGGATATATGACATCCCAGCAGAGGTAGGTCGAAGGCTCAAAGTGCGAAATGCCCTTCGAGAGGAAGAGCGGCAGGAAAAACACCGCTCCCAGCAGGAACTGGTACATCACGATAACCGACGGCGAATAGTTGTCGGAGAGGGATTTGGTGAACGCGATCTGGCTCACCTCGGAGGCCACCGCTATAAAGAGTATGAGTATTCCGAGCAGGAACAGCTCGCCCGTGGAGCCGTTTTTCCAGGTGACTATCCAGAGTCCGGCCAGGGTGATGAAGACTCCTGCTACGTTGAGCTTGCTGAACTTCTCTTTGAAGATGAGCAGCCCCACGACCATTGCGAAAATGGGATTGGTGGCGATTACGAGCGAAGTGATGGTGGGGGAGCCGGTGAACTTGAGCCCGTAAGTCTCTGCAACAAAATATATGAAAGGCATGCAGAGGGCCAGAAGCACGAATTTGAGTACGTGCTGCCGGTGCATTTTCATTTTCTGGCCTGTAATCTTGTTGAAGCACCAGAGTATGATGCCGGCCATGAGGATGCGTACGGGAACGAAGAATTCAACCGGAATTTCGAGGTTGAGAAGGCGGTCCGCCCAGATATAAGACATTGCCCAGAGGACCACGGTGGTCATCGCGGCAAGGTAGGATGTGAGTTTTTTGTTCATTCTGCAGGTGCAGTAGTTTCAGTGCGCTGCAAAGATAACAATTTTTCGCTCACCGGGCAAGCTGAAAAGCCCTCTTTCAGGGTACCGGATCGTAGCCCGAACCTCCCCAGGGATGGCAGCGCAGGATGCGCTTGAGCGAAAGCCATCCGCCCTTGAATGGACCGTACTTGCGAAAAGCCTCGAGGGCATACTGCGAGCATGTGGGCGTAAAACGGCAGCTGGGAGGCGTGAACGGGGATATGCAGAACCTGTAGAAATGTATAAGCAGGATGAACGGAGCCGCCAGCACGCGCCTTACCACGGCGAGTATCTTACCCGAAGCGGAGCTCATCGCTGAGTGATTTTGGACAGCACCACGGCGACTTCGGAGCTAAGTGTGCCGAAGTCTGCGATTTCGGGGCTGCTGTACGAGAACAGTACATCGTAACCGCCCTGAAGCTGCTGCTTCTGCAGGCGGTATGCTTCGCGCATGCGGCGTTTGAGGAGATTCCGCTTTACCGCACGCTTGAAGAATTTCTTGGGCACGGAGACCATCAGTCGGCTGTGCTCAAGCCCGTTGCCGGAAATATAGCAGCAGCGCAGGTGTGCCGTATGCTCCCATCTGCCCTTGCTCATAAGGGCGGAAATGGCCGTACGTCCGCACAGCCTTTCTTCTTTCGGGAGCGTAAGCGGCATGTCAGGCTTGCCTTGAAAGGAATATGTCCAATGCCTTGGCTGCGGAGGGGACTTCTTCGGAAGGACCCTGGACAGCAATCTTGTAGCCCCCTTCCGTGAGGGCCTTGGTGATGCTGCGGCCGTAGGAGATAATGGCGAGTTTTCCCTGCTCGAAGCCGGGGAACGAAGCAAGCAGCGACTTGAGGTCGTAGGGATTGTAAAGCACCAGCGCGCCGTACTGCGACAGGTCTATGCCGGAAATGTCCTGCTCCACCGACTTGACAAGAACGGAAACGGTAAAATCGAGCCCGGCCTTCTCGAAGAGGGCTGTCACGGGGCCGCTGTTGGCTTCTGCCGATGTGGTGATGAGGAACTTCTCTCCCTTGTGCTTGGGTCCGATGAGGGAAACGACGCTCTGGGCCGTTCCGTCACCGAAGAATATCTTGCGTTTGCGGTAAACTACATGCTTCTGCAGGTAAAGGGCTACGAGCTCTGAAGTGCAGAAGTATTTCATGGTTTCGGGAACCTTGAAACGCATCTCCTCGCACATCATGAAGTATGCGTCGATGGCATGACGGGAAGAAAAGACTATCGCTGTATAATCGGGAAGGTTGATACGCTGGGCGCGGAATTCTTTTGCGCTTATGGGTTCTATAAGGAAGAACGGAACGAATTCGACGGTAGCCCCGTACTTCTCTTCCAGGGCATTGTATGCGTTGAGGTTGGAAGGTGTTTTCTGTGATACAAGTATCTTCATCGCGTGCACGTGAATATCAAAATGCCTGTCGGCAAAAGTTCAAGGGCGCAAAGATACAAAATAGTTGGGAAAAGCCCATATCGGGACGAAAAAATTTGCGCAGTGCGCGAAATATCAAGCAGATAGAAAATCCCTGCCTCAATCAGCAAAACCACCTTTACAGTGGTCTGTGGAAGGCGAAAAGCCTCCATCAGAAGCACCGAGGCGAAGGCTGCGAGGGCGAAAAGGATGAAGTAATTGTAGAAGGCGTTGCGTACGGTGCAGGAATACTCCGCGCTGCGGCTTCTCAGGGGAGAAAGCATGTAGAAAAACTCCCGCAGCAGCACAAAGCCGGCGAGCACTGCGGCCGTGAGTGCAAGTCCTGCCTGGCGGGGGACCGCCGCCCTCCATGACGGGTCGATCAGTTGGTAACGGTCGGCGACTATGCAGAACATGATTCCGCATACCAGTGCCACCGAGTTCCGTGTCCTCGAGAAGCTTACGCTGTGCTCCACATCCTTGTTGCCTTTCCAGAAGGGGATGCAGCGCAACAGCGCCGGAAATATAAGGATGATGTCTCGGAGCGCCACCACCATCAGCACCAGGGCTGCGACCATCGCGATGCGGTTCACGGTCACCTCGCTCCACATCAGGTCCGAAGCGGAGCGTGCAATAGGCGAAGTGGACATGTGCAAAGTGCCCTGGTTGAAGAGTTCCGGCATCAGTTACCCCTTTTTGCGTTGTATCCGAGAGACTGCAGGAGGGCCGTCACCTTGTCGCGCAGGTCGCCCTGTATGGTGATTTCTCCGTCTTTGGCGGAACCGCCGACTCCGCAACGTGTCTTGAGGGTCTTTGCGAGGGCGGCAAGGTCGTCCTGCCTTCCCACGAAGCCCTCGATGAGCGTGACTTGCTTTCCGGCGCGCTGACGCCGGTCGATGCGGACAATGAGACGCTGCTTGCCGGGCGGCAGGGTGTCGGGTTCCTCCTCCCTGGCGCTGGTGTATTGAAAGTCGGGATTGGTGGAATAAACCACTCCGAGTCGGGATTTCCAGTCGTTGTCTGACATGATTCTATGCTTTATCCACCGTCATCTCGCACTCGGCGCAGTGGAAGCCAAGTGCAAGCCGGCGGCCGTTGTTAACCAAAAACAGAGGCCCTGCAGGTTTTGCTCCCTGATACTTGGGGCACAAGCCCAGTTCGTACCTTATACAGTAGCGCGTACGCATCAGAGGGGCTTCGGCGGTATTGCGGGGGCCGCCCTCGCTCACGGGAGCCGTGCCGTCCGAGGCATGGACAGGGCGGGATTCTTGGAGAGTAACCTCCGGCAGATCGGCAGCCACACAGCGCCTCATGGCATTGATTGTCGATGCGCTGAGCAGCGGAAGTGCGCCCGGTGCATCGATACTGCGGACGTGGAAGCTGTACTGCTCCACCCGCTTGGAAAGCTGTTCCCGCAGCATGGCCTCGGCCCGCTCCCGGTTCTCGGCTTTCTCTACATCGGCGTTGAAAGAACTCCTCACGTGCCTGCCGTCCTCGGTATAGGCATCGATGTCGAGCACAAACGCTCCGTGCACCGAAATGTCGAGCGCGACCGCCACTTCGCGGCGGGGAGGCCTGGATTCGATCTCCCTTTCGAAGGCTGCGTCGGTGTTGCGGAAGAGGCGCACTCCGGGCCGCAGGCCCTCGACCTTTTTGCAGAATACGGCGGTTCCCTCGCACCTGTCGGCCCGGAAGCCGCGCACGGCAGATCCGTCCACGAAGGCGAGCCCGTCGCCGTTTGCGAACGCAAGTCCGCGGTGTGCCGGGTTTACCGTCACCCGCTGCCCTTCCGCTGCACCCTTGACGCTTGCGACGGTCCCCACAAACTCGCCCATGGCCTTAGGAGCGTCCATGCAGGACCATTTGTCCCGCCGTCCGTCCAGCCACCAGCTGGTGTAACCCCGGTTGAAGGTCTTGTCGCTGTTGGGAACAAAGCCCCCGCTTACCCTGCCGAATGAGGAGCGGCAGTATTTGTCGGGATACTTGCGTACAAGCTCATCCAGCGCGATGCTGTATTCCCTTACCACATTGCGTACGTACGATTCGTTTTTGAGGCGTCCTTCTATCTTGAAGGAGCATATTCCGGCGTCGGCGAGGTCTTCCAGCCGCTCCAGCAGTTTGAAATCGCGAAGCGACAGCAAGGCCTTGTTCTTCACCAGCACCTTGCCATCGGAGTCTGTGAGGTCGTACAGCGAGCGGCATGCCTGGATGCATTCGCCCCGGTCGGCGCTGCGTCCGTCGAGGTATTCGGAAAGACGGCATTCGCCGCTGTAGCAGACGCAGAGCGCCCCGTGTACGAAGAACTCAAGCTCGCAGTCAACCGCGGAGCGGATGGCGCGTATGTCGTCCAGGGACAGCCCGCGTTCGAGGATGAGCCGGCTGCAGCCCGCCTCGGCGAAATGCCGCGCGGCTTCGACAGTGCGGAGCGAGCACTGGGTGGATGCATGCATGGGAACGGTAATTCCGTCCATCTGCAGAAGGCGCTCTTCGCGGATGATGAATGCGCTCACCCCGGCATCCTGGGCGGCGAGCATCATGCTGCGCACGTCGTCCCATTCATCGTCGTGGATGAGTGTGTTGACGGTGAGGTATATACGTACGCCGAAGCGGCGCGCGTATTCACAAAGCTCCCTTATGTCCTGTATGCTGTTGCCGGCGGCTTTGCGGTTGCCCCAGGCGGGGCCGGCTATGTAAACGGCATCGGCACCGCAGTCAATCGCCGCGATGCCGACCGTTTTATCCTTTGCAGGAGCGAGGAGCTCGAGAGGGCTCATTTACTTGAGTGCGCTGAGTGCCTTCTGTGCGTCGGCATATCCGAGCTCGACTGCCTGCTGGAAGAACTCCTTCGCCTTTGCGATGTTCTTGGAGTTCTGATACAGAGCGCCTACGGTATAGGCTATCTGTCCGGCGTTCTTGGCCTTGGGGGCAGCCTCGAGATACTGCTCGAAGTACTTGATGGCGTCGGAATTCTTACCCGACATCTGGGAAGCCTGGCCTGCAATCTGGAGAGCCTGAGGATTCGCTGCGAATTCGTTGGCGGTCTCTGCAAACTTGACTGCGTCGGCGTACTTCTTGGCCTTGAGGGATGCCAGGGAGCGCTTGAGATACATCTTGCCGAGCTGGGAGTTGGCGTTCTTCTCCTGGCCGTTTGCGGCTGCGAGCTTGTAGGCCTCTTCGGCCTCGGCTACCTTGCCCTGGTTCTCGAGGGCCATGCCGTTGCGAAGGGCTGCTACGGCGTTGGTGGGATCGAGTTCAAGCACCTTGGCATAGCTCTCACCGGCTCCGGCGAAGTCCTTGCCGTTGAGGAGGGCGTTACCCTTGCGCATATAGCTCTCGCGGATAAGGTCCTTGGCCTCGGTGGCCTCTTCTTCCACTCCGTACTCGGCCGCTACTGCTGCGGCGTTCTGGAAGCCTGCGATTGCGGCGTCGAATTTACCATCCTGGAGGTCTCCCTTTGCTATGCGGTTGATGAGGGAAGGAATTACACTTTTGCAGGTTGCAACAAGCTCAAGCCCTTCTTCGCCGCAAGCCTCTGCCATTTTGAGGGCTTCCTGGAAGCCGGAGAGTGCGGTCTGGTAATCACCGGTGGTGAGGGACTCGTTTGCGAGCTTGGCAATTTCGGTGGCGTCAGCCATGCTTTGGGCGGACATCACGGTCGCGGCTGCGAACAGCGCTGCGATAGAAACTAAAAACTTCTTCATATCTGTAAGGTTTAATTTCGTTACCGAAGGGCAAATTTAGCAATTTTTGTTCCAAATTGCTACCTTTGCATTCAAATAACGATTTTTTGTTATGTCACAAAACAATTTCCGCCTCGAAAGCGACCTGCTCGGCGAGCTTCAGGTGCCCGCCGACGCGTATTATGGGGTTCAGACCCAAAGGGCCCTCAACAATTACAAGATTTCCACTACAAAGATGCTCCACTACCCGGAGTACATCATCGCGATGGCGTACGTCAAGATGGCTGCAGCTCAGGCAAATGCCGAACTGGGAGTCCTCGACCGCAAGATAGCGGATGCAATCGTTGCCGCCTGCAAGGAGATAGTGGACGGCAAGCTGCACGACCAATTCCCCGTCGATATGATGCAGGGCGGTGCCGGAACCTCCGTGAACATGAACGCCAACGAGGTCATAGCCAACCGCGCCCTGGAGCTCATGGGACACCAGAAGGGCGAATATCAGTTCTGCTCTCCCAACGACCACGTCAACTGCGCCCAGTCCACCAACGACGCATATCCTACGGCATTCCGATATACTTTCGTGCGCATGAACAAGCACCTTGTGACCAGCCTCAAGGCCCTCATCGATTCGCTGCGCGCCAAGGGAAACGAGTTCCGCGACGTCATCAAGATGGGCCGCACCCAGCTTCAGGATGCCGTTCCCATGACAAGCGGGCAGGAGTTCAACGCCTTTGCCAACAACCTGGAAGAAGAGATTGCAAACCTTGAGCGCAATGTGGTGCTGCTCAAAGAGATAAACATGGGCGGTACTGCCATTGGCACCGGCCTCAATGCCGTTCCCGGCTTTGCCGAACTGTGCACCCAAAAGCTTTCCGAGTTCACTGGAGAGCACTTCATCAAGGCTCCCGACCTGGTTGAGGCTACGCCCGACACCGGTGCGTATGTCAGCTATTCCGCTGCGCTCAAGCGCCTTGCCATCAAGCTCAGCAAAATCTGCAACGACCTTCGTCTCATGGCTTCCGGCCCCAGGTGCGGTCTGCACGAAATCAACCTTCCCCCTATGGCTCCCGGTTCGTCCATCATGCCCGGCAAGGTAAATCCCGTAATTCCCGAGGTTACCAACCAGGTGTGCTTCAAGGTTATAGGTAACGATACCACAGTGGCATTCGCGGCCGAGGCAGGCCAGCTGCAGCTCAACGTCATGGAGCCCGTCATCGCAGAATCCATCCTGGAGAGCGTGACATGGCTGCGCAACGCCATCGAGACCCTCCGCGTACGCTGCATCGACGGCATCACCGTAAACGCCGAGCATTGCTACGACATGGTCAAGCACTCCATCGGCATCGTAACGGCCCTCAATCCCTACATAGGTTACAAGACATCGACCAAGGTGGCCAAGGAGGCCCTCGAAACCGGACGCAGCGTTTACGACCTCGTGCTGGAGCACGGATACATGTCCAAGGAGAAACTCGACGAGGCCCTGGATCCCAAGGCCATGACCGCCTCTCACGAATTTATAAAATAGGACCGTTTTTTGAAGTTGCCCTCAGCGTGAACGTTAAAAAACTGATTCTTACCGTATCCCTCCTGCTGCCGCCGGCTTTCCCGCTGGCGGCTCAGGGGCTTCCTGCACTCGGCAAGGCATCCGAAATCACCACCGGGGAGCTTCCAAACGGCATTTCCTATTATATAGTAAAAAACCAGTCTCTTCCGGGCTATGCCGATTTTGCCGTAGTCCAGCCTTCGCGCACAGACCGTCAGGCCCCGCGTGAGGACCTCGAAAGCCTGCCTTTCCTGCGTTCGCGCAAGCCCTACCGTTTCCTTGCCGACTATGGCGTCCGCTATGGCAGAAGGGGCTTCATACAGCATCGCCGCGACGCCACCATCATACGCATGAGCGACGTCCCGGTGGGCAACACTGCGGTGTACGATACCACTTTGCTGATGCTCCTCGACCTCACGCGCGGCTCCGAGTACCGGCAGGCACTTGTCGTGAGCGGCGACGTGGATAAATCGGCGATAGTCGAAAGGCTTCGCGTGCTCAGCATCACCGTACCGGCCCGCAAACCTGTCCCCGATGCCGATGCCTATCGCTGGGTGCCCCAGGATTCGGTCGTAGTCACTACCTCCACCGGTCCCATAGGCAGCCTGCGCTTCATATACCGTTCGCCCCGTACGGACCCCGAGCTCATGAACACCATCCAGCCGCTGATGAGCAAGCTGCTGGCGGCGGAGTTCGACGTCATACTGTGCCGTCGCGTACGTGCTGTCTTCAACGAAAACGGAATACCCCTCGCCGGGTGCCGTTTCCACTACACCGGCAGCGATGAAACCGCTGGCGACGAACTGTTCACCCTTACCGTAGAGACCTCTCCAGACAGGCTCGCCGACGCCGTGAGGGTCACCGCCGGAGTGCTTTCTTCCCTTGACGACAAGGGCGCGAGCACCGATGAGGTCACTTTTGCCCGCAGTGTGTTCAGCGAAGCCACCGCCCGCGACGACGACAATATCCATCCTACCAACCAGCAATACGTCGACAGGTGCATTTCTGCATACCTGCATGGCTCCAACCTGGCCTCCGAGGCCACTCTGGGCAAGGTTTTCACCGGGCGCCGGCTCGATATGGAAAAGGAGCGCGAACTGCTCAACCGCTACATATCCGCAACCGTCGCCCCCGACCGCAACCTGCATATCCACGCTTCGAGCACATTGCGCCCCAGTCCCGACAGCATACGTACGGTGTTTGCCGACGGATGGGCCGCTGGCTGCAGCTGCAGCGCTGATATTCCGTTCCAGGCCGATACCTTGCTGCTCCGTTCCGGAGGCCGCAAAGTGAAGGTCCGCACATCGGCAACAGACCCGTTCAGCGGATGCAAGATGTGGACGTTCTCAAACGGCATGACCGTATTCTTCAAGAAAACCGCCGACAAGGGGGCTTTCTGGTACGGTTACATGGTCAAGGGCGGCTGGACGGAAATACCTGGCATAAACGCCCAGGAGGCCGCCTGCGTGAGCGACGTGCTTGCGCTTGAAAAAGTGACCATCATGTCTTCGGAGCATTGGCGCGACCTGTTGGAAATGAACGGTATAAGCTTCAAGCCGGAGGTCACTCTCTCCGACATTCGCTTTACCGGGACGGCCCCTTCGGGCAAACTGTCTCTGGTGCTCAAGTCGATGCTGGCAATGGCCGTAAGCACTTCCACCGACCAGGAAGCATTCGAGCGCTACTGCGCTGAAAGGCCGCTCCGGGCACGCCGCGACCGCTACACTGCCGCCGGCACCCGCGCCATACTCGACAGCACCATGAGTCCGGGCTATCGCTATGCAGCAGGAAGTATGACCGGTTTGCCGCGCAAGGATTTTGCAGAAAGGGTCCACAAGTACCTCGCATCCAAGGGGTCCAACAGCCACAATTCTATAATAGTCCTGATGGGCGACCTCGACGAAGCCCAGACCCAGAAGCAGCTCAGCCAGATTCTGGGAGGCTTCCCAAAAGGTCAGCAAAGGGTTTTCCGTCCTCTTCATTTTTATAATCTTCGCGACTGTTGGACAACGGTTTACACCACCGGAGACTGGCGCGAGAAAGGGGTCAGCACCTCGCTCAGCGCGCACTGGCCGTTCGGGGCCGACAGCAACATGGCGCTGCGGGTCGCCTGTGCATGCCTTGAGCAGGAACTCTCTGTAGCGCTTGCCGACAAGGGTTACCACTTCACCGTCACCGGCGAGGCGGACCTGCTTCCGGCAGAACGTATCGCCATCTACGTAAACTGCTATCCCGTACCCGCTTCTGGACTGCCGGCAGGCGTCGTACCGGCTCGTCCCGCAGTGGCGCTGGATGCCGTGCGCAGCGTGCTCAACCGCCTGACCAGCGAGGACGTCAGCCCGCAGGTTCTCGAAAGGGCCAAGGCGGCCGTCATGGGCAGCATGGCGGCGACGATAGGCAATACCGCGCTGTCACGGGACCTCATCCTATACAGGAACGCCCTCGGACGCGATCTGGGGACCTCTTACGAGAGCAAGATAAAAGCCGTCACGCCTTCCGGAGTGAAGGAAATCTTCACCGCCTTGGATGCATGTAAATCCGAATTCGCGGTACAATGAGCAATCCCCATGGAACCATCGTACAGATAGGCGATATCCTCGTTTCGGAGGATGTGGTCAGCGAATACTTTTGCTGTGATTATCCCGTCTGCAAAGGCGCCTGCTGCATCGAGGGCGACGCCGGAGCACCTTTGGACGAAAGTGAACTCCCGGGTCTGGAGAGGCAGTATCCCCGCTATTCGCCGGAGATGATGCAGGCCGGCCGCGATGTTGTCGAGCTCAACGGTTTCTTCGAAATCGACCCCGAAGGCGATCTTGTGACGACGCTGGTACCAGGCTCCGGAGTCTGCGCGTACGCATGCTTCGCGGCAGACGGTTCCTGCCTATGCGCAATAGAGAAATGCGCCTGTCGCAAGCCCGCGTCATGTTCGCTTTATCCGGTGAGGGTCAAGCATTTCCGTGGTGGAGGCATGGCTCTTAACCTACATCGCTGGGACATCTGCAAGTGCGCGTTCGAAAAGGGGCGCAGGGAGGGTATCCGTGCCTATCAGTTCCTCCGCAAACCGCTTACCGAGGCGTTCGGAGAAGAGTTCTACGATGCGCTCTGCGCAGCAGCCGAACACATAAATGCTGAGTGACAGGGCCCTCAACCGCGAGATCCTGCGGCTTTCGGTCCCGAGCATCCTGGCCAATCTGACCGTACCGCTCGTAGGCATGGTCGATACCGCCCTTGCGGGGCACCTGCCCGGAGGCGAAGCGGCGTCGTTCATAGGAGGAATCTCCGTCGGCGCTATGCTGCTCAATCTGCTGTACTGGAACTTTGCCTTCCTCAGGACCGGTACCGGGGGCCTTACGGCTCAGGCTTTCGGCGGCGGAGACACAGCCGGTGCGGCTCGTATATTCACACGCGGAATCGGACTTGCCGTCGTTTCGTCCCTCCTGCTGCTGGTGCTCCAGATTCCTCTGGTCAAGCTGGGGATGCTGCTCGTCAAAGCTTCGCCGCAGGTGTGCGAGCTGGCATTGCGGTATTTCTACATACGCATCTGGGCCGCTCCCGCAACACTCGCCCTGATGGTGGTCCGCGGCTGGTTCGTGGGCATGCAGGATTCCATGAGCTCGATGTGGACCGACCTTGTCGTCAACGGAGTCAACATCGCCGCATCAGTGCTGCTGAGCTTCGGGATAGGAGGATGGAGCGGAATGGGATTCGACGGAATCGCTGCCGGAACCCTGGTTTCACAGTACAGCGGTCTGCTGTTCTCGCTGGCGGTGGTGCTCGTCAAATACCCGTCAATCCTTGGAAGCGTGCGGCTGAGCGAGATGCGCAACCTGCTGGAATACTCGCAACTGCGTCCTTTCCTTGCCGTGAACGGCAACCTTATGGGGCGTTCGCTCTGCTTCACCGTGATTTATATGGGATACACAATCATCGCAGCCCGTTTCGGAGACATGCTGCTGGCGTGTTCTACCATAATGATGCAGCTGCTGATGGTGTTTTCTTACTTTACCGACGGCTTCGCTTATGCGGGGGAGGCACTCAGCGGACGTTTCATAGGAGCGCGCGACAAGATTATGCTGAGGCGCACCGTGCGATACGTATTCGTTTGGAGCATAGGCGTTTCGCTGCTGTTCGTCCTGCTGTACTACGTACTTGGCAGGCCTGTCGTAGGGCTGTTTTCGTCCGATCCCGACGTGGTGGAGCGTTGCTGCCGTTTCCTGCCCTGGCTGCTCGTGATGCCGCCGGTGGGTTGTGCGGCATTCACCTGGGACGGAATCTATCTCGGCGCTACGGAGTCGCGCAGCCTTTTGGGCTCGATGGCAGGTGCCCTGGCAGCATTCCTCGGAGTCTGGCTGCTGTTCGGCCCCGGCGCAGATCCCCATTCCGACGCCAGTCTGCACATACTGCTCGCAGCGTACTTCGCACATCTGGCTTTCCGCGCACTCTGGCTTACCATACGCTACCGCAAGAGGATTCTCGGAGCAAGGGGAACCTTCCCCTTGTCCCCTGGAGGTGCAGGGGGATAGTCATCTCGTACTCGACGCAAAAGGGCCCCTGCGATAGCAGAGGCCCTTTCGGCGGAGAGGACGAGATTCGAACTCGTGGTACGGAATGACCCGTACGTCGGTTTAGCAAACCGGTGGTTTCAGCCACTCACCCACCTCTCCAAACTCAGTTCGTCTCGTAGACGGGACTGCAAATATACGTATTTTTCCAGAATTTGCAAATTCGTATCTTTTTCTTGCCAATAATTCAGTCGTCATCTACATAAGCCAGGGTTGCGACGCTGATTCGTGCCGAGTCTCCGAGTGCTTTCCGGAGCGCGTTGTAACAAGCCGCCAGGGTGGCTCCGGTCGTAAATACGTCATCGACCAGAAGAATGTTCACCGTACCCGGTTCCGGGGTATCTTGTACACGGACCAGGGCTTTCCTTAGTACAGATGGCACCGCCTCGAAGGCTCCCGCTACGTTGCCGGAGCGCTGGTCGGAAGAAAGGCGGGTCTGCGTGCGGGTGCGGCGCTTTCGACGAAGCAGGCCGGGTTCGAATGCGGCTCCCAGTTCCATAGCCACTTGCCGGCCGATTATCCCGGCCTGATTGTACCCTCGGCGCAGGCGCCTTGTCCAATGAAGGGGGACAGGACATACAATAAGGTCATGTGCCCGGGCCATCCGTGCTCCGAGCATCGATGCGAAATGGCGGCCGAGAGGAAAATTGCGGCGGTACTTTAAATCCTGTGTAATATTCTGATAATCACCTGTATAATAAAAGAGTGCCGTAGCCCTTACATACTCCGGAGCATCGACCAGCGAGTTGAACTTGTCGGCCATGGGATTATACTTCATGGACTCGAAATGCGTAAGGGGCAGATCCGCCAGACACTCCAGGCAAAGGTGCTTTTCGCAAGCCAGAAGCTGTCTGCCGCAGGCGGCGCATACACGTGGGGCCAGCAGGTCCAGCAGCGACTGAACCAGCGTACGAAAACTCATTCCGGTAACCCGCACATCCATAACGGCCGCAAGGTAACGGAATATTGGTCACACCCGTTAAAGAATCGTTAGAAACTTTCTTTAAAAAAGACCTTACCGCCTCTCGATATGCGCTCCAAGCGAGTTAAGACGGCCGTCGATGTCTTCGTATCCCCGGTCGATCTGCTCGATATTGTCTATCTGCGAGGTGCCCTTGGCCGACATTGCGGCAAGCAACATGGCGATACCGGCCCTGATATCCGGAGAAACCATCCTGCTGGCCTTCAGAGTCACGCGGTGGTCGTGGCCTATGACGACGGCACGGTGCGGGTCACAGAGGATGATCTGCGCTCCCATGTCGATGAGCTTGTCCACGAAGAACAGCCTGCTCTCGAACATCTTCTGGTGTATGAGGACACTGCCCCGGCACTGCACCGCAGTGACGAGCATTACCGACAGCAGGTCGGGGGTGAGTCCGGGCCACGGGGCGTCTGCGAGCGTCATGATGGAGCCGTCGATGAAGGACTCTATGACGTAGCTTTCCTGGGCGGGCACCCAGATGTCGTCGCCTCTCTGCTCGAGGCGTATTCCGAGTCGCCGGAAGCTCTCCGGTATGATGCCAAGCTCCTGGTAGTGAACGTCTTTGATGGTGATTTCACTCTGGTTGATGGCGGCCATTCCGATGAAAGAACCGACCTCGATCATGTCGGGAAGCACGCGATGGACGGCCCCGTGAAGCTGCTCGACGCCGGTGATGGTGAGGAGGTTGGAGCCGATGCCGTCGATTTTGGCGCCCATGCGTACCAGCAGGCGGCAGAGCTGCTGGATATACGGTTCGCAGGCGGCATTGTATATTGTTGTAACCCCTTTTGCAAGGGTGGCGGCCATGACGATGTTGGCAGTACCCGTGACGGAAGCCTCGTCGAGCAGCATATAACTGCCCTCGAGCTGCTGCTGAGAGCTTAGTTTGTAGGCCCGTTTGGACGTGTCGTAGGAGCAGTCGGCCCCCAGCCGGATGAATCCGTCGATATGCGTATCAACCCTGCGTCGGCCTATCTTGTCACCTCCGGGTTTGGGGAAATATGCCATGCCGAAACGTGCCAGAAGGGGACCTACGACCATGACGGACCCGCGGAGCCGGGCGCATTTCTCTACGAACTCTGCGCTCGATATGTAATACTCGTTGATATGGTCTGCGGTAAACGTGTACTCTCCCTTCGAGAGCCGTTCCACCCTTACGCCCATCCCCTCCAGCAGGGAGATGAGGTTCTTGACGTCCAGAATTTCCGGTATGTTGCTGATGGTGACGCTGCCGGACGTAAGCAGTACTGCGCTGATCACCTCCAGAGCCTCGTTCTTGGCACCCTGGGGCGCTATGCTGCCACTCAGGCGGTGGCCACCTTCGACGATGAATGAACTCATAGTAATGTATGCGGTTTTGGTTTTGTAAAATTAATCAAATAAATTGAAAAAAGAATATCGTATATTTGTAGTCGGTATTTATGTCACTGAGTTTTTTACACTTCACCTTTGTCGATCTGTTCGACATCCTGCTTGTGGCCGTCGTTATTTTCATCATTTTCCGATGGATACGCGGTTCAAGCGCCATGAACATATTCATCGCCATAATCATACTTCTGGTCGTGCGCATCCTGGCCACGGCCCTCAACATGAAGATGACTTCCGCGATGCTCGGCGCAATATTGGACGTTGGCGCCCTCGCGATAATCATAATCTTCCAGCCCGAAATCCGCCGCTTCCTGAACAACATCGGCCGTACCGCCGGCAACAACACCCTGTTCCGCAGGCTGCTGCGCCGTCAGCAGGCCGACGACCTCGAAGGAGAGGCCGTCTCGCAGCTCGTTTCGGCAGTGGAGTACATGGGCGCCCATAAGGTCGGAGCCCTTATCGTCATACGCCGCAGGGACAACCTGCAGAGCATCATCGGCACCGGCGATGCGGTTGACGCCCGCATAAGCGAGCGCCTCATAGAGAACATATTCTTCAAGAATTCTCCTCTCCACGACGGGGCGATGGTCATAGGCGACAACAGGATAATCGCCGCCCGCTGCACCCTTCCCATAACCGAACGCCTCGACCTTCCCGCCTCATACGGCATGCGCCACAGGGCCGCCGTAGGCATATCGGAGCAATGCGACGCCGACGTAATAGTGGTTTCCGAAGAAACCGGAAACATAAGCTTCGTGCAGCAGAGCGTAGTGACCCGCATAGATACCATAAACGTCCTCAAACTTAAGCTTCAAGGTAAATGATAGATACAAGGCTCGAGGCCAAGCTCGGCTTCGACAAGGTAAGAGCTATAATATCAGACAAGTGCAAAACCGACTACGCCGCCGAGAGGGTTGCGCAGGAGGAGTTTTCCACGTCCCGCAGCACCATCCAGAAGCGCCTCCGGATAACCGAGGAGATGCGCCTGGTGTTGCTGTTCGAGGAAAACTTTCCCACCACCGGCTACATAGACGGTCTGCCTTTCCTTACTCCGCTGCAGCATGAAGGGTCCAGCATCGACACCCTCGGTCTCGCAAAACTCAAGACCCTGCTGGATACGGTACGCCGCATAACGGCCTTCTTCGGTGGAGTCAAAGACGGTATCTACCCCAGTCTCAAGAGCCTGTGCGCACCGATTTCCGTGTTCCCGGAGGTCGTGCGGCGCATCGAAACCATACTCGACCGCTACGGCGACATCAAGGATTCCGCCTCGCCCGAACTGTTCGAAATCCGCAGACAGCTGCGCGAAAAGGAAGGAGCCATCTCGCGCCGTGCCACCGCTATTCTAAAGCAGGCGCAGGAGGCAGGACTGGTTGCCGCAGACGCATCTGTCAACATGCGCGACGGCAAGTACCTTATCCCGGTATCCACCGCCTCCAAGCGCAAGCTCCCGGGTTTTGTGTACGACGAATCCGCAACCGGCAAGACGACCTTCGTGGAACCGGCGGAAATCATTGAGATAGAGAACGAAATAAGCGAGCTGAACTTCGCCCAGACGCGCGAGATCGCCCGCATCCTCAGGGCTTTTACGGACTTCCTGCGCCCCTATCTTCCCGAGGTGCTGGCAAGCGCCGCCTTCGTAGGGGAAATCGATTTCCTGATGGCCAAGGCGCAGACGGCTCTGGATTTCATCGCCGGACTTCCCGTCATCTCCGACGATGGCAGCGTGGGCCTGCGCAAGGCCCGTCATCCGCTGCTGGAGAGGGCACTGCGCAAGGACGGCAAGTCCATCGTCCCTCTCACGGTCACCCTCAGCCCCGCCAAGCGCATCCTCCTCATTTCCGGCCCCAACGCCGGAGGCAAGTCGGTGTGCCTCAAGACCGTAGGCCTGCTGCAGTACATGTTCCAATGGGGCATGCTCATCCCTACGTCGGAATCGTCCGAACTCCCGATATTCGACCGTATAGCCGTAAGCATCGGTGACGACCAGTCCCTGGAAAACGACCTCAGCACCTACAGTTCATTCCTTTCCGACATGCGGCAGATGCTCGCCGAGGCTGACGAACGTACGCTGGTGCTCATAGATGAATTCGGCTCCGGTACGGAACCCGCCGCCGGAGGGGCCATAGCGGAAGCCATCCTGGCCGAAATCGACCGTCGCGGCGTGTGGGGAGTCATCACCACTCACTACACGAACCTCAAGCTCTATGCGTCGGGGGCCCAGACCCATGTCATCAACGGCGCCATGCTTTACGATTCGTCCCGGATAGCACCGATGTTCGCGCTGGAAATCGGTCTGCCCGGCAACTCTTTCGCTTTCGAGCTCGCCCGCAAGATGCGCCTCCCCGAGGCCATAGTCAAGGATGCCGAGACCCGCGCCGGCGAGGAGTTCGTCGGCATCGAGAAGAACCTCCGCAAGATAGCCCGCAACCGCCGTCAGCTCGACGAGCGGCTGCAGAAGATAAAGCATACCGACAAGACCCTCGAAGGCCTCACCGAACGCTACCAGCAGGAGCTGGAAGACATAAAGGCGCAGCGCAAGGACATACTCGAGCAGGCCCGTCAGGAGGCCGAAGAGATAGTCCGCGGCGCCGGCGCGCAGGTGGAGAAGACCATACGGGTCATAAAGGAGTCGCAGGCCGACAAGGAGCAGACCAAGGCGGCCCGCGCCGAACTGCAAGGCTTCATCGGCGCCCTCCGGGAGCGCAAGACCAGGGAGCAGAAGGAGCGTGACGAGTACATCGACCGCAAGCTCAGCAAGTTAGAGAAGCGCCGCGAAAGGTCGGGTGCGGCCCCGGGTGCGCCCGAGCCCAAACCCAAGGCCGAGGCGCTCAAGGTGGGCGAGAAGGTGCGGGTCCTGAGCAACGGTCTCGTGGGCGAAGTGACGCGCGTAAACGGCAAGAACGTCACCATCGCCGTCGGCAACATCAGCAGCACCATGAAGTCCGACGGCCTGGAACGCATATCGTCCAACGAGTTCCGCGAGCTGAGCCGCAAGGTTTTCACGCCCGTCACCCAGAAAGTCGATGTTTCGATTACCTCGCGCAAGCTCAACTTCTCTCCCGAACTCGACATCCGCGGCGAGCGGCTTGCCGACGCCCTCGACATCGTAACGCACTACGTCGATGATGCCATAATGCTGAATATCGAGCAAGTACGCATCATCCATGGCAAGGGTACCGGCGTACTTCACGAAGAGATACAGAAATACCTCCGCACCATTCCCGGCGTGGCCTCCGTAAAAGACGAAGACGTACGCATCGGCGGTTCCGGAGTAACCATCGTAAGGTTCGAATGAACAACTCTCACTACTACTGCATAATCATGGCGGGCGGGCTCGGATCCCGCTTCTGGCCCGTCAGCAGGGAAAAACGCCCCAAGCAGTTCCTTTCCTATGCCTTCTCCGGCGAATCATTCCTCAAGATGACCTACCGCCGGGTCAAGAGCATAGTGCCGGAAGACAATATCCTGGTGGTATCGCTGGAACGCTACCGGCATAAGGTCATGCGCGAACTTCCTATGCTGCGCGACATCAACCTCCTTCTGGAACCGTTCAACCGCAATACGGCATCCTGTATAGCATACGCCACCTATTCCATTCTCAAGCGAGACCCCGAGGCCGTGGTGCTCGTAAGCCCTACGGACCAGGTGATAGACGATATAGAATCGTTCCGCAGTGCCGTCCAGCGGGCGATGGATTATGCATCTACGCACGACGTGCTCATGACCCTCGGAGTGCTGCCTACCCGTCCCGATACCAATTACGGCTACATCCAGACCGACGGCCCCATGATGGACGGACGTCCGGTCAAGGTCAAGACTTTCACGGAGAAGCCCGGCAAGGAGCTTGCCCAGGTATTCGTGGACAGCGGGGAATTCCTGTGGAACGCCGGCGTGTTCTGCTGGAAGGCCCGGGTGATTGCGGAAGAGCTGCGCCTCTGCGCCCCCGACATCGCCGAGTGCTGGAAAGAATGGGACAAATACGTTTCGACGCCGCTCGAGGCCGAATATCTCGAAGAGATCTACCCCGGCATGCCCCGTAGCTCCATAGATTACGCGGTGCTGGAAAAGTCCGACAAGGTGATGGCCATTCCGGCGTTCTTCGACTGGACCGACCTGGGCAACTGGGAGTCGCTCTACGAGTATCTTGCCGTAAGGGATTCTCGGGGGAATGCCATACGCACGGGCGGAAAGGTGCTTGCCCGCGACGACGAAGGTACCATAATAATGTCTCCGTACAAGAATAAACTCATTGCCGTAAAGGGACTTAAGGATTTTATGGTGATCGACCAGGACGACGTGCTGCTCATCTGCCCCCGCGAGGAGAAGAGCCTTGCGGAGTTCCTGTCCGAACTGTCCCTTCCCGAATATGAAGAATATCGATGACTCTATGAATAAGTATCAATCAAGGCGCGCACGCTTGCGCGAACTCCTGAAAGGAGAAACAGGAATCGTTGTTTTTGTGGGCAACGTCGAATCCGCCGCCCAGTACCGCGACAACGGATACAAATGGCGCCAGGACAGCAACTGGCTGTACTTCTTTGGAATAGACGAGCCGCGTTTTGCCGCGGTCATGGACTTGGAATCGGGAGTTGATACGGTTTACGCCGACGACTTTGCCATCGACGACATCATCTGGATGGGACCCATGCCGAGCGTAGCTTCGCTTGCCTGCGGTGCGGGGGCGGACGCTTCGGCTCCTTATGACGGCTTTGCCGCGGCGGTGCGTGCCGCTCTTGCCGCAGGACGCAAGGTTCACTTCCTGCCGGTCAGCAGGTATTACAACGCCGTGCTGCTTGCAGGCCTGCTGTCGGTAGCGCCGGAAGAGCTTTTCAGCGTCGGCAAGAAGGGCTGTCCGCTCGCCAGCGAGCCGCTGGTGAAGGCTGTCGTGAGCATGCGCCTCGTAAAGGACGAAAGCGAGATTGAGCTGCTTGACGCCGCAGCGGAACTGGGATACAACATGCACACCATAGCCCGCAACGGCATCCGCATCGGGCGCGTCGAACAGGAGATCGTAGGAGAGATGGAAGGATACACGCTCGGCAGCGGCTGGGGCGTGTCCTTTGCGACCATCCTCACCCAGCACGGAGAGATATTCCATTGTCATTCGCACGAAGCGCTCATAGAACCGGGACGCCTTCTGCTCATCGACGCGGGCGCCGAGAGCAACGCCCACTATGCGTCGGACCACACCAGGACCTATCCCACCGGAGGCCGTTTCACGCCCCGTCAGAGAGATATCTATCAGATTGTGTATGAATGCAATGAGTTGGCATTCAATATGACCATGCCGGGCGTGACGTATCGCGACTGCCACCTTGCGGCCGTGCGCCACATGCTCGACAGCCTCGGCCAGCTGGGCATCGTTCGCGGCGACGTGGACGAGATGACCGCCGACGGCATTGGCGGCCTGTTCATGCCTCACGGACTGGGTCACAACATGGGACTCGACGTGCACGACATGGAAGACCTGGGCGAGAACCTGGTTGGCTACGACTACGGCCAGCAGCGTTCGCCACAGCTTGGCCTGGGCAGCCTGAGGATGGCGCGCCGCCTTGTGCCTGGAAACGTAATCACCGATGAACCCGGCATTTACTTCATCCCTGCCCTCATCGCCCAATGGAAGTCCGAGGGTACCGACGGCGGTCGCGTATGCTACGACAAGCTCGAGGAGTACCTCGACTTCGGCGGCATCAGGCTCGAAGACGACGTGCTGGTAACTCCCGACGGAGCTCGCAGGCTCGGCAGCCGTCGCCTGCCAATCGCTCCCGACGATGTCGAAGAAGCCATGAGAAGCCGGGAAAGTGTATAAACTGGTAATACTCGATTTCGACGGCACCCTTGCCGACACCCGCGAACTCATCGTGCGCACCAATCAGGAAGCCCAGCTCAGGATGGGCTTCCCGGTTTCCGACCGTGCGGCGATTGTAGCAACTATAGGCATACCGCTGCGGGAGAGCATCCTGGCCCTGTATCCGGAGCTGCCGGAGAGTGAGATCCCGGCGTGGATAGATACTTATCACGAAGTTTTCGAGTCCCTCAAGGGGCAGATGACCCCGTCGCTGTATCCGCATGTGAAGCAGACGCTTAGCTCGCTTTCCGCCGCCGGAACCGTCTTCTCGGTGGCATCCTCACGCGGCAGGACCTCGCTGCTCGATTTCCTGCGCGAAATGGAGATCGCTCCGTATATCTCCTATGTGCTCGGGGCCGACGACGTGAAACATCCAAAGCCCCACCCGGAACCGGTCCTGAAGACGCTGGAAGCCTTGTCTTTCGATGCCGGTGACGCCCTTGTAGTGGGCGACATGCCGGTGGATGTCATGATGGGACGGGCGGCCGGAGCCGGCACCTGCGCCGTTACATACGGAAACTCCTGCCGCAGCGAGCTGCTTGCAGCCGGCGCCGGAAAGCTTATCGACGACTTTGCCGAACTCTTCGATTTGCTGCGAAGATGAGCGGCAGTATTTCCCTGCTCCGTGAAAGATTCTTCGCATTTTTTTTCGTATCCAGGAATCGCCGTTGTGCGGCGTTTCTGGATATTTTTTAGCTATAAATATAAATAATCGTAAGATCTCCTGTTGCAAGGATTGCAAAGAAATGTTAACTTTGTAGCTTGAAATTGCGCGGGGAGGTATAGATTTAGGCTTTTCGGGGTGTTTAGGGGCCAACTAAAGGCGGTGCACGAATATAGTCTTTTCCCTGCTGACTTGCAAAATAATCTCTCTATTAATAATAATCTTTTCGGGTTAAAAAATCATAAAAAACTCGTTTATGATTATTATAATTTTATTGCGGGCTCCGGGAAAAAACATATCTTGGCCCTCAAAAAAACATGGAAAACTTCAACCGCAACTCGATTGTTTTTATCGACCTGAGGCTCGACTGGGCCTTCAAGTATTTGTTCGGCACCAAAGGTCACGAGGACCTGTTGCTGATTCTCATTAATTCCATATTGCCCGAACTCGGCGCCGTCTCTGTCACGCTCTCCGAGCAGGAGGCAAAAGGTCTGCGCCGCAAGTCCCGTTCTTCGGTATTCGACGTGCATTGTACGACGTCCGGAGGCGAGAATGTCATTATCGAAATGCAGTACAGGCAGCAGGACGACTTTGGAGACAGGATGGTGTTTTATTCGTCCTTTCCGATCCAGAGCAGCCTGCGTCGGATCAGCAATCCGTCGGAGTCATACAGGCTGATTCCGACATACATTGTCGGGATATCGGATTTCATTCTCCCGGAAGTAAAGTCAAATGATAAACTTATCAATTATTATGCGATTCTCAACCGGGAAGATACACGTTTGTGTCTGAGCAGCAACATTCACTACGTGACGGTGGAATTGCCGAAACTGAGAAAACCTCTGTCTGAGTTGTATGGACGCACCGAATTGCTGTTCTATGCCATCCGCAATATCGGCCAGATGAAGGAGATGCCGCAGGAATATGCCGGTAGCGGCTTGGAAAAATTGTTCGAATTAAGTAACTTCGCTGCCATGAGCGAGAAGGATCAAATGCAATATGTCCACGAAATGATGTGGGAAATAGACCGCAGGAGTCAGTTGCGGACAGCCCGCAACATGGGTCGCGAAGAAGGCCGTGAGGAGGGGCGCGAAGAAGGTAAAACCGAACTCGCCAAGAAGCTAAAGGAACTGGGCGTGCCTGTGGAGACAATCT